>DATHGN010000051.1:0-48980 GCA_035317565.1 Gaiellaceae bacterium | reverse complement strand
CAGGCTGCGCCTCCTCGTCGGGCTCTTCTCCGCACAGACGTTCGTCGACGGGATGCTCAACGTGCTGATCGTCGTGGTCGCGGTGAAGCTGCTCGACACGGGGAACGCCGGCGTCGGCTTCCTCAACTCCGCGGTCGGCGTCGGCGGTTTGCTGGGCGCACTCGCCGCGGCCGCGCTCGTCGGCCGAGGACGGCTCGCCGCCGACTTCGGCGTCGGGATCTTCATCTGGGGCGTGCCGATCGCGCTCGTCGCGATCTGGCCGAATCAGATCTTCGCGCTCGTCCTGCTCGGGATCGTCGGGATCGGCAACACGATCGTCGACGTCTCGGGCATGACGCTCCTGCAGCGCGCCGCGCCCGACGAAGTGATCGCGCGGGTCTTCGGCGTGATGGAGAGCCTCTTTCTGCTGACCGTCGGCCTCGGCGCGCTTGCCGCGCCGCTCCTGCTCAACTGGCTCGGCACGCGCGGTGCGCTGATCGCGGCCGGAGCGCTGCTGCCGCTGCTCGTTGTGCCGGCCTGGCCGCGGCTCAACGACATGGATCGCGCGGCGCGGGTTCCGCTCGAACGGATCGAGATCCTGCAGGCGAACTCGATCTTTCGTCCGCTCCCCGAGGCCACCCTCGAGCAGCTCGCCGAGGGGCTCGAGGAAGTCGACGCTCCGGCCGGGGAGGAGGTCGTTCGCCAGGGTGAGCCGGGCGACCGCTTCTACCTCGTCAAGGATGGGGCCCTCGAGGTGTACATCGACGGCAAGCTGGTCCAGACACTCGGGCCGGGGGACTCATTCGGCGAGATCGCCCTTCTGCGCGACATGCCGCGCACTGCGACCGTGCGGGGAAAGACCGCCGCCACTCTCTACGCGCTCGATCGGCGCGCCTTTCTCACCGCCGTCACCGGTTTCGGACCGAGCCTGTCCGCCGCGGAGGCGGTCATCGGGATGCGGCTCGGGCCCGCTCCATCCGGGATCGTCCGCGCCTAGGGATTTCGTGCCGGAGCGTTAGTCGATCTTCGCCATGACGTGCTTGATCTGCGTGTAGTCCTCGAGCGAATACGCGGAGAGGTCCTTGCCGTAGCCCGAGTGCTTGAAGCCGCCGTGCGGCATCTCGCTGACCAGCGGGATGTGGTCGTTGATCCACACCGTCCCGAACTGGAGCTTCCGCGAAGCGTTGAGCGCGCGGCCGACGTCGCGCGTCCACACGGACGCGGCCAGGCCGTAGTTCACGTCGTTCGCCCAGGCGATCGCCTCGTTGTCGTCGGCGAAGCGCTGAACCGTGACGACCGGGCCGAAGACCTCGCGCTGCACGATCTCGTCGGTCTGGCCGACGTCGACAACCACCGTGGGCTTGACGAAGAAGCCGCGGTCGCCGTTCGTGCCGCCGCCCGTCAGCACGGTCGCGCCCTTCGCACGGTCGATGAAGCCGAGCACGCGTTCCTGCTGCGCCTTCGAGATCACCGGGCCCATCTCGATCTCCTCGCCCTCGGCAGGATCGCCGACGTGCAGCGACTCGACGGCCGGGACGAGCTCCTCGAGCAACCGGTCGTAGATCTTCGGGCCCGCGACGACACGTGAGGCTGCCGTGCAGTCCTGCCCCGAGTTCCAGTAGCCGCCGATCTTGATGCCCTCGGCGACCGCGGCCGGATCCGCGTCGTCGAAGACGATCACGGGCGCCTTGCCGCCGAGCTCGAGGTGCACGCGCTTGAGGTTGTCCGCCGCCGTTCGCGCGATGATCTTGCCGGTCTCGACGTCCCCGGTGAGCGACACGAGACGTACGTCCGGGTGCTTGACGATCGCCTCGCCCGCGGGAACGCCGTCGCCGGTAATGACATTCAGGACACCGGGCGGGAGGATCTCGGCCGCGAGCTGCGCGAAGCGCAACGTCGTGAGCGGCGTCTGCTCGGACGGCTTCAACACCTGCACGTTGCCCGCGGCCAGCGCAGGAGCGAGCTTCCAGATCGCCATCATCAGCGGGTAGTTCCACGGCGCGATTCCGCCGACGATCCCGATCGGCTCACGCCGCAGCCACGAGGTGTAGCCGCGCATGTACTCGCCGGCCGACTTGCCTTCGAGCACGCGTGCAGCGCCGGCGAAGAAGCGGATGTTGTCGGTTGCGACGGGGATCTCGTCCCTCGCATACGAGAGCGGCTTGCCGACGTTCAGCGATTCGAGCTCGGCGATCTCTTCGGCATGCTCGTCCAGCACGTCCGCCAGCTTGAGCAGCAGCGCGGCGCGCTCGCCGGGCGTCGTCTCGATCCATTCGACGAGGGCCTTCTTCGCCGCCTGGACCGCACGGTCGACGTCTTCGGCCGATGCGCGCGGGACCTCGGCGATCACCTCGCCGGTCGAGGGGTTGAGAACCTCCATGGTCTCGCCGCTCGAGGCGTCGACCCAGTCGCCGCCGATGAGGTTCTGGTGCTTGGAAACGGTGGTGCTCACGGGCTACCTCCTTCGCAGGATCCCCGTGTCGCGCGTCAGGCGCTGCGCGATTGTCACGGGAAGCACGGTCATGACTATCACGAAAAAGACGACGACGTTCACCTGGGGAAGCTGCTGCCCCAGGCGCAGATTGCCGAGAATCCAGATCGGCAGGGTGTTCTGCGCGCCGGCGGTGAACGTCGTGACGATCACCTCGTCGAACGAGAGCGCGAAGGCCAGCAGCGCACCGGCGACGAGGGCGGTCGAGATGACGGGAAAGGTGACAAAGCGGAAGGTCTGCCAGCCGTCCGCGCCGAGATCCATCGACGCTTCTGTCAACGAGGTCTGGGTACGGCGCAGCCGGGCGACGACGTTGTTGTAGACGACGACGATGCAGAAAGTCGCGTGCCCGATCACGATCGTCCAGAGCGAAGGGCTGAGCCCGTGAACGGGGTTGTTGTTGAAGAACGAGTTCAACGCGATGCCCGTCACGACGCCGGGCAGCGCGATCGGCAGGACGAGCAGAAACGTTATGGCGTCCCGCCCGAAGAAGCGGAAGCGGCTGACCGCGGTCGCTGCGGCCGTGCCGAGGACAACCGCGATCGCGGTCGCGATCCCGCCGGCCTTCAACGAGAGGATGAGCGCGCTGCGCGCCTCCTCGTTGTGCCACGCCGCGTGGAACCACTTGGTACTGAAGCCGGCGATCGGCCAGCTCTGGATGTTCGAGGAGTTGAAGGCGTAGACGCAGATGAGGATGAGCGGGAGCCACAGGAAGAGGACGACAAGCACCGTCCAGACGCTGAGGGAGATCCTTGTCGCGCGTGCCTCCACTACTACAACGCCTCGAATGCGCCCAGCCGTTTGGCGAGGGTCAGGTAGATCGCCATCACGATCAGCGGCACGGTGGCGTAGGCGGCGGCGAACGGCAGGTTGTTTGTTAGCCCGAGGACGTTCCGATAGATGACGTTCCCGATGAAGTCGACGTTGCCCACGAGCGTCGGCGTGATGTAGTCGCCGAGCGTCAACGAGAACGTGAAGATCGAGCCGGCCGCCAGGCCGGGCAGCGCCAGCGGCAGGATCACTCTGCGGAACGTCGTCCAGTTGCGTCCGCCGAGGTCGCGTGAGGCTTCGATGAACGAATCCGGGATCCGTTCGAGTGCCGCGTACACCGGCAGGACCATGAACGGGAGCCAGATGTAGGAGAACACGATCCACATGGCCGTGCTCGTGAACGCCCAGTTCTGCGTAGGCAGGCCGACCTTCGCGAGCGACCAGTTGAGGGCACCGTCATGGTTGAGGATCAGCCGCCACGCGTAGATCCGCGCGAGATAGCTCGACCAGAGCGGCAGCAGCACGAGCACGAAGAGGATCGTGCGCAGGCGCGGCGTTGCGACGCGAGCCATGTAGTACGCGAACGGAAAGGCGATCAACGCGTCGGTGAGGGTGACCGCAGCCGCCATCCAGATCGTCCTGAACGCGATCTGCCGATACGTCGGGTCGTGGATGATCGTGTCGAAGTTCGTCCACGTCCACACGTGGGTGAGCTTCCCCGTGAACGAGTCGATGCTCCAGAACGACGAGACGAACAGGACGGCGAGCGCCGCCAGGTAGAAGATCAGCATCCAGGCGAGCGGCGGCAGGAGCAGCGCGACCGCCCGTAGCCATGGCCGCCGCCAGAGTGCGGCGGAAAGACGGCGGCGGGCCGATCGAGGCCGGCCCGCCGCCCGATACGCCTGAGACGTCAATTCAACTCTTGATGTCAGTCCAGGCTTGCTGCCACTTCGTGTAGTCCATGCAATTGCTCTGGCCGTTGCCGCAGTCCTTGACCGGCGTCTTCCAGAACTTGATCGAGTTGAAGTAGGCCGCCGGTGCGTTGCCGTGGTACTGGGCGCACGAGCCCTTGGACAGCTTGTCCATGATCGCGCACGCCTTGGTGTTCGCCGGCGTCTCACCGAAGTAGATCGCCTGCTGAGCCTGCACCTTCGGCGTGGAAACCCACTTGATCCACGAGACGGCACAGTTCGGGTGCTTGGCCTTGGAGGAGATCATCCACGTGTCGGCCCAGCCCGTCGCGCCTTCCTTCGGGATCAGGTCGCTGACAGGAGCCTTCTCGCCCTTGAGCGTGTTGGTCTGATACGGCCACGATGCCCCGAGGACCACTCCGCCGTTCTTGAACAGGTCGATCTCGTCACTCGCCGACGCCCAGTACTTCTTCACGAGCGGGCGCTGTTTCTTCAGGAGATCGACGGTCGCCTTGAACTGCGCGGCGTTGAGTTCGTACGGGTCCTTGATGCCGAGCGCGGGCTTCGTCTTCGAGAGGTAGAGAGCGGCGTCCGCGATCTGGATCGGGTTGTCCGGGACCGTGATCTTGCCCTTGTACTTCGAGCTGTAGAGGACTCCCCAACTGTTCGGCTTGGGCTTGACCTTCTTCGTGTTGTACATGAGCGTGTTAGGGCCCCACTGCAGCGAGATCCCGTAGTGGACTCCCTTGACCGTGTTGTGCGACGGGGACTTCAACGCCGGGATGAAGTTCTTGAAGTCCGGCACCAGCTTCGGATCGATCGGACGAACGTCCTTGCCCACGATCAGGCGGAGGCTGGCGTCCCCGGAGGCGGAGACGGCGTCGTACTGGCCGGTCCGCATCAGTGTCACCATCTCGTCCGAGGAACTGCCGAACTTCGAATGCACCTTGCACCCGGTCGCTTTCTGGAACGGGGTCACCCACTGCTTGTATGTGTAGCCCTCCCATGCGATCAGGTTGAGCGTTCCCTCGTTCTTTCCGGTTTTGGTGATCATCGACGGCCCACCGGCCCCCGAGCTGACTCCCGACGCGGGCACGCACAACGCCGCGGCCAGTGCGGCGAGAAACACGTGCCTCCTGTGAATCCTCCTCATTCCTGTCCTCCTCGTTCGATCTCGAAGGTGTGCTCGGGACGCCACTCGAGGCGAACCCGCTTGCCCCTTGACTCGAGCGCCTCCTGCGAGGACGTCTCGAGGTTCTGCCTGACAACTGTGAGCTCGCCGCCTGAGTCGAGCTCGACGATGTACCTGGTGAACATCCCGACGTAGACGACGTCGCGGATGCGGCCCAGCTCGCCTTCGCCGGCTTCGTCGAAGTGCATCCGGATCTTCTCCGGACGGACGGTGAACTTTCTGCCGTCCCGCTCGATCACGTTCGAGACGCCGACGAAGCCGGCCACGAACTCGGTTGCGGGACGTTCGTAGACCTCGGCCGGAGCACCGATCTGCTCGATCCGGCCTTCGTTGAAGACTGCGAGGCGGTCGCTCATCGTGAGCGCCTCCTCCTGGTCGTGCGTGACGTAGACGAACGTGATGCCGACGTCGCTGACCTCGCGCTGGATGCGCTTCAGCTCGATCTGCATCTCCTGGCGGAGCTTCAGGTCGAGCGCGCCGAGCGGCTCGTCGAGAAGCAGCACCCGCGGCGTGTTGACGAGCGAGCGCGCGAGCGCGATGCGCTGTCGCTGACCGCCTGACAGCTGCACGGGCTTGCGGTCGCCTAGCTCGGGCAGGCGGACCACTCTCAGGATCTCCTCGACGCGCCGCTTTCTTTCGGCGCGTGGGACGCGCTTCACGCGCAAGCCGTAGGCAACGTTCTCGGCCACGGTCATGTGCGGGAAGAGCGCGTAGTCCTGGAACACGGTGTTGACGTCGCGTTCGTAGGGGGCGCGGTTCGTGACGTCGGTTCCGCCGAGCTCGATCCGCCCTTCGTCCGGACGCTCGAAGCCGGCGATCAGGCGCAGCGTCGTCGTCTTGCCCGAGCCCGACGGCCCGAGCAAGGTGAAGAACTCTCCGGCCGGGATCTCGAGATCGACCCGGTCGACCGCCACGACGTCGCCGTACGTCTTGCGGATCCCGTCGAGCCGGACATCGATCTCTGCCGCAGGCACGGGATGTGGTGCCGACTCCGTCTCAGCCAGCGCGGGCGTCGCCAAGCGATTCCTCCAGCAGATCCAGGCCGCGCTCGAGGAGCGCATCGTCGATCGTGAGGGGCACGAGGATGCGAATCACGTTCCCGTAGATACCGCAAGACAGCAGGACGAGGCCGCGGTCGCGTGCGGCCGAGGTCACCGACTTCGCGAGCTCCGGCGTCGGGTCGGCCAGCTCGAGTGCGAGCATCGGGCCGAGCCCGCGAACCTCCCCGACGGCCGCATTGCGCGCCGCGAGCTGCTCGAGGCGCGTACGGATGCGGACGCCGAGCTCGTCTGCTCGCCTGCGGAACCCTTCGCTTGCGACCTCGCGGAGGACCTCGATCGCCGCTGCGCAGGCGAGGGGGTTCCCTCCGAAGGTCCCGCCGAGGCCTCCGGGCGGAACAGCGTCCATCAGCTTTGTCGGGCCGGTCACGCCGGCGAGCGGTAGACCGCCGCCGAGCGACTTTCCCGAAACGATCAGGTCCGGAACGGTGTCGTAGTGCTCGATCGCCCAGATCGGCCCCGTCCTCCCGATGCCGGCCTGCACCTCGTCGTCGACGTAGAGGATCCCGTGCTGTTCGCACACTTCTTTGAGCCGGGCCGGGAAGTCCGCCGGCATCGCAACGAAGCCGCCTTCGCCCTGCACGGGCTCGAGCACGACGCACGCGACGGTGGCGGGGTCGACATCCTGCTTGAAGAGGTGCGCCAACGCTTCGAGCGCGTCGTCCGACGAGACGCCTCGATACGGATACGGCGCGGCCGATCGATACACCTCGCCCGGGAACGGGCCGAAGCCCTGCTTGTACGGAACCACCTTTGCCGTCATCGCCATCGTCAAGCTCGTTCGGCCGTGGAAGGCGTGGTCGAACACGATCACCGCGGGGCGCCCGGTGGCGGTCCTCGCGATCTTCACGGCGTTCTCGACCGCTTCGGCGCCGGAGTTCACGAGCAGCGACTTCGTCTCGACGCCGGGCCGCGGCCAGGTCTCGTCGAGGAGCTTGCAGGCCTCGACGTATGGCTCGTACA
Source organism: Gaiellaceae bacterium (assembly GCA_035317565.1). Taxonomy (GTDB): domain Bacteria; phylum Actinomycetota; class Thermoleophilia; order Gaiellales; family Gaiellaceae; genus 3-1-20CM-4-69-9. Next base: position 41,615 of record DATHGN010000051.1, on the reverse strand, counting down.
TCCCGACCATGAAGCACTGGTGGAGATAGCGGTCGACCTGCTCGTGGATCGCGGCCGCGGCGAAGCCGTGGCCGGTGTTCTGGCACCCGAGCCCGCCTGCGAAGTCGATGTATTCGCGACCGTCGACGTCCCAGATCCGTGCGCCTTCCGCGCGGGCGACGACGAGCGGGGTCGTTGCGACGCCGCGCGCCACGTACCGCTCGCGGTCGGCGACGACCTGGTCCGACTTGGTGTTCTCGCTGATGGCCATCAGGCGTGCTTCAGGTCTCCCAGGATGTCGTCGACGACGCGCTCGCCGGTTTCGACGGCGCCGTTCAGGTACCCCTGGAAGTCCTGCGACGTGTGCTCGCCGCAGAAATGGCAGTTGCCCTGGCGGGCGTATTCCATCCCGGAGAACTTCGTGTACTGCCCGACCTTCCAGTAAGAGTACGAGCCCTTCGTCCACTCGTAGCCCGTCCAGAAGTCGATGGTCGCGCGGCCGGTCCAGTGATCGGCGACCTTCGTGCCGGGGAAGAGCGGCTGCATCTGTGACATGAACTGCTGCGCTCGCGACGACGGTGTGCCGCTGCCGAAGCTGGCGCCGATGTTCCCGCCCGTGTAGTCCACGAGCAGTCCTTTGCCCTTGCCGCCACCCTGGGCGCGTGAGACCTCCCAGGTGTTCTGGTAGCCGGTGTCGGCATACGTGTTGCCGTTGTTGCCGGCCCCGTACCAGAAGCGATCCTTGAACTCGACGTGCAGCTTCGAGTTCGTCCCCATCGGGAGCTCCTTGATCGCCGTGACCTTGAGCGGCTCGAAGCCCGCTTTCGAGTAGTTGACCGAACGAAGCAGGGAGAACGGCAGCGCGAGCACTACACGATCGGCGACGACTGTTTGCGTTCCATTGTCCTTGCTGAAAGTGAGCGTGTACGAGCCACCCGCGTTCTGCTTGATCGACGTCAACGCCGTGTTGAGCGAGATCTGGCTCGCGAGCGCATCGGACATCAGCTTCGCGATCTGGTCGTTGCCGCCGCGGACGTGGTACTTCTCGTTCGAGGCGCCGAAGACTCGGAACTGGCCCTGGCCGCGGTAGCCGAGCAGGTAGAGCAGGTTGAGCGAGCTCTGGACGCTGCACTCGGCCCCGTACTCGATGTTGTAGGCGAGGTCGAGCACTCGGCCCAGCTTCGACTTCGAGCCACCGTTCGGAATCGTCTCGTCGAGCCACTGGATGATCGACATGTGGTCGAGCTCCCAGCCTCGCTGGGTGTAGAGATTCCAGAGTGTCGGGTAGCTGGCCGCCGTGACGTCTTTGTGCAGCTTCTGGTAGATCCCGTTCAGGTCTTCAAGGAGCTGCGAGTACTCGTACCTGCCGCCGTTGACCCAGAAGAAGTCCTCGGTCCCGTTCGGCTGTGCCTGGAGCAGATTGTCGAGGTTGAGGCCGAGCTCCTGAGCAAGCTGGCGGACCGCCATATGCCCCTGGTCGATGAGCTCTCCCCCGTGCTCGCCGATGAGCGGTGAGAAGTCACGGATCGTGTAGCAGCGGCCGCCTGTGCGATCGGAGGCCTCGTAGATCTGGGCGCTCAGCCCGGCCTGCTTCAGTCGATACGCGCAGGTGAGGCCGGCGAGGCCGGCTCCGACGATCGCAATCTGGGGCTGGGTCGCCCCGTACGCCGCCTTTGCGAAGCGGCCCATCGTGCCCGCCCCGGCGAGTGCCGCCCCCGCCATTGCCGTCCGCTTGACCAGCTCGCGTCGGGTCGTCCGGCTTTCGACGACCTCGGCCCACGCGTCCTCGATGCGCTGCGCCTGCGGTGTTCTAGCCACTCCCACTCCTCCCCGGATGGTTTGCGAGGGGGAGCATCCAACATTCGCAATGCGAGTTCAAGTAGGGGCTTACATTGACCGGATGCGCACCACATGGTACGAATCGCCTCGCTTTGCGTAGAGCGATCGCGCAGCCGGCCGTGGCCGAGCCTCGCCGGGGCCCAATCAGTGCGCCCCCGCGAATCGACGGGCTGGACCAGGGGATCATCGAGGCGCTTCAGGCGAACGGCCGGGAGTCGTTCCGTGCGATCGCCTCGAGGCTCGGCGTCTCCGAGGCGACTATCCGCGCCCGGTATGCGCGGCTTAGCTCCGAGGACATCCTGCAGGTGGTCGGGGTCACGAACCCCCTCGGCCTCGGCTTCGAGCAGGCCCTCATCGGCGTCAAGACGGCAGGCTCACCGGAGCCGGTGGCCGACGAGATCGCGAGCTGGATCGAGGCCGACTACGTCGTCGTCACGGCGGGCCAGTACGACCTCGTCGTCGAAGTCGTCGCCGCCGACCGTCGCGAGCTGCTCGAGCTCACGAACCGGATGCGAGCGTTGGAGGGAGTCGTCTCCACGGAGACCTTCCTCTACCTACAGATGGTGAAGCAGCTGTATGACTGGGGTACCCGAGTAGGGGAGGAACATTGACGGCCACTGCACCTGAGACGCTGGATCTACAACGTGCTGCGCGCGAACACCTCTGGCTGCACTTCACGCGCATGGGCGGGGACGGCGAGGTGCCGATCATCGTCCGCGGCGACGGGTGCTACCTGGAGGACTCGAGAGGGAAGCGCTACCTCGATGCGCTTGCCGGACTGTTCTCCGTCAACATCGGCTACGGCTATGGCGAGGAGATCGGCGAAGCTGCGGCTGCGCAGATGCGCGAGCTGCCGTTCTACACCAACTGGGGCTATGCGCATCCGCGAGCGATCGAGCTCGCGTCAGAAGTTGCGTCACTGACGCCGGGCGACCTCAACCGGCTCTTCTTCGTCTCGGGCGGTTCCGAAGCGGTCGAGTCGGCGTGGAAGCTCGCGCGCCAGTACTACACGGCTCGTGGCGACGGCCGGCGCTGGAAGGCGATCTCGCGTCACGTCGCGTATCACGGCACGACGATGGGCGCGCTCTCGATCAACGGCATCCCCGAGCTGCGCAATCCGTTCGAACCGCTCGTCCCGGAGGTACTGCACGTGCGGAACACGAACCGCTACCACCGGCCAGTTGAGGAGACCGAGGAGCAGTTCACGGCCTTCCTGCTCGACGACCTCGAGCAGACGATCAACGCGACGGGCGCCGAGACGGTGGCGATGGTGATCATGGAGCCCGTTCAGAACGCCGGTGGCTCGTTCACCCCGCCGGAGGGCTACTGGAAGGGCGTGCGCGAGATCTGCGACCGCTACGGCATCCTGCTCTGCGCCGACGAGGTGATCTGCGGTTTCGGTCGGGTCGGCGCGTGGTTCGGATCGGAGCGCTATGACATCAAGCCCGACCTGATGACGATCGCGAAGGGGCTCTCGTCCTCCTATGCCGCGATCGGCGCGGTTGTCGCCTCGGACCGCGTGATGGAGCCCTTCATGCGGGACACGAACATGTACGCGCACGGCATCACCTTCGGTGGGCATCCGGTGATGTCTGCGATCGCGCTGAAGAACATCGAGATCATGAAGCGGGACAGGATCGTCGAGCATGTGGCGGAGACGCAGGACACGTTCCGCAAGACGCTCTCGCAGCTTCTCGACCTGCCGATCGTCGGCGACGTCCGCGGGACGGGCTTTTTCTATGCCGTCGAGCTGGTCAAGGACAAAGACACCCGCGAGTCGTTCAACGACGAAGAGTGCGAGACGCTCCTGCGTGGCTTCCTGTCGCCGCGCCTCTTCGAGCGTGGGCTGATCTGCCGGTCCGACGATCGCGGTGACCCGGTGGTCCAGATCTCGCCGCCGCTCATCGCGGGCCAGCACGAGTTCGACCAGATCGTGTCGATTCTCGGTGACGTTCTCACCGAAGCGTGGACGCGGGTTGCAGACCTGGAAGGCACGCCTGACGGGGCCACCCACCGAGTGAACCGGTGACGGTTGCGGCAACGGCAAACGCCGACGTCCGGCTCGTCGACGTCACGAAGCAGTTCGAGGACGTCGTCGCAGTCGACCGTCTCAGCCTCGAGATCGAACACGGCAGCTTCTATGCACTGCTCGGCCCCTCGGGTTGCGGCAAGACGACGACACTGAGGATGATCGGCGGCTTCGAGCAGCCGACCGAAGGAGAGATCTTCCTCGGCGATGCGGAAGTGAGCGGGCTGCCCGCCTACAAGCGCGACGTGAACACCGTCTTCCAGTCGTACGCGCTGTTTCCGCACCTCTCGATCTTCGAGAACGTGGCGTTCGGGCTCCGTCGCAAGTCCGTGCGCGGCCAGACACTGACCGGCCAGGTGAACGAGATCCTGCGCCTCGTCGGTCTCGAGGGGATGGGGAAGCGCAAGCCCCGACAGCTCTCCGGCGGCCAACAGCAGCGAGTCGCTCTCGCTCGAGCTCTCGTGAACAAGCCGCGGGTGCTACTCCTGGACGAACCGCTCGGCGCCCTCGATCTCAAGCTCCGCAAGCAGATGCAGTTGGAGCTGAAGGGCATTCAGCACGACATCGACATCACGTTCGTGCACGTCACGCACGACCAGGAAGAGGCGATGACGATGGCGGACAAGATCGCGGTCATGAACCACGGCCGCATCGAGCAGCTCGGCACCCCGACCGAGCTGTACGAAACGCCCGCGACAGCGTTTGTCGCGGGTTTCCTCGGGGTCTCGAATCTGATTCCCGGCACGGTGAGCGGCTCTGACACGGTCCAGCTCCGCCGCGGCCCCGAGGTACGCGTTCGTCCCGAAGCGTTGCAAGGGCGGACCGGTGAGGTTGCGGTCGGGATCAGGCCCGAGAAGATCGCGCTCGGTCAGGGACAGGCGAATGCGCTCGACGGGACGATCGTCGAGGAGGCGTACGTGGGGGTCGCCACGCAATACATCGTCGAGACAGACTGCGGCCGGCTGACCGTCTACCGGCAGAATGCATCGCCCGGCCTGAACGGAGCCTCGCCGGGCCAACGACTAACGCTCAGCTGGAGCCCAGACTCCACCTTCGTCGTCGACTCCATGGAGGGACCCGAATGACCGATGCTCTGAACCGACGCGAGCTTCTCCGCCGCGCTGCGGCGGGTGGTGCCTTTCTCACGGTGCCCGGGGTGCTCGCGGCCTGCGGGGGCAGCAGCAACAAATCCGCTGGGGCGACCTCGGGTGAAAGCAAGACGCTCGCGAAGACGCTCCGCTTCTCTAACTGGACTCTGTACATCGACGTGAACGAGAAGACGAAGAGCCATCCGACGCTCGACGCCTTCAAGAAGAAGACCGGCACCACCGTCCAGTACACCGAGGACATCAACGACAACGCGTCCTACTTCGGGAAGATCCAGGGACCCCTGTCACGCGGGCAGTCGATCGACCGCGACATCATCGTGATGACCGACAACTCGCGTTACCCGTCGCTGCTGATCAAGAAGGGCTGGTTGGAGAAGCTCGACAAGAGCGCGATCCCGAACATCGCGAATCTGGAACCCGCTCTTCAACACCCGAACTGGGATCCCAACCGCGACTACAGCCTGCCGTGGCAGTCCGGCATGACCGGCATCGCCTACAACGACAAGTTGACCGATCCGGTCTTGTCGATGGACGATCTCCTCGACAACCCGAAGCTCAAGGGCAAGATCACGCTGCTGAACGAGATGGGGGACACCCTCGCGCTCGTGATGCTCGCCAACGGCGATGATCCCGCCCACGTCACCGACGCCACCTTCGACAAGGCGATCAAGCGGATCAAGGGTGCGGTCGACTCCGGCCAGGTGCGCCAGTTCACGGGCAACGACTACTCCGGGCCGCTTTCGAAGGGCGATCTGTCCGCCTGCATGGCCTGGTCCGGCGACGTCGTCCAGCTTCAGGCTGACAACAAGCATCTCCACTGGAACCTGCCGGACACCGGCGGCGACATCTGGACGGACAACATGCTGATTCCGAAAGGCGGAAACGTCTACACGGCATCCGTCTACATGAACTACGTCTTCGACCCGAAGGTGGCCGCGCTGATCGAGGACTACGTCAACTACATCTGCCCGGTGAAGGGTGCGAAAGCGGCCCTGCAGAAGATCGATCCGGCTGTGGCGAAGAACACGCTGATCTTCCCGACGCAGAAGATGCTCGACAACGTTCACATCTTCGACGCGGCCGCGCTCAACAATCAGAAGTACCTGACCACCTGGCAGAACCTCATTTCGGGTTAGGAGGAAACACGGCGTGGGATTCCTGCACCGTCACAGAAATCTCACGCCGTATCTCCTGCTCGGGCCGGGGTTGCTGTACCTCGCGATCTTCTTCGTCGTCCCGCTCGGCTTCCTTGCCTACCAGTCCCTCGAATCGGGCAACTTCGACGTCGGCTACTCGTTCACCTGGGCGTGGGGCAACTACTGGGACGCGATCCAGAACTACCGCGGTCATTTCATCCGCTCGCTCGAGTACGCGGGCATCGCGACGATCCTGGCCCTGGTTTTCGCCTACCCGCTGGCGTACTGGATCGCGTTCCGCGGCGGTCGCTGGAAGAACCTGCTCCTGCTCTTCATCGTCGCGCCGTTCTTCGTCACCTATCTGATCCGCACCCTTGCCTGGGAGACGATTCTCGCCGACCAAGGGCCGGTCGTCAGCGTGCTCCGCGACGTGGGCATTCTCGGCCATGACGGACGCCTTCTCGCGACCTCGACGGCCGTGGTGGCAGGCATCACCTACAACTTCTTCCCGTTCATGGCCCTCCCGCTGTATGTCTCGCTCGAGCAGATCGACGAGCGTCTGATCGAGGCCGCACAGGACCTCTACGCCAGCAAGTGGAAGGCTTTTCTGCGCATCACCTTGCCGCTCTCTCTGCCCGGGGTCGTCGCCGGGACGCTGCTGACATTCATTCCGGCCGCGGGAGACTTCATCAACGCACAGCTTCTGGGCTCGCCGCAGAACCACATGATCGGCAACGTGATCCAGTCGAAGTTCCTCGAGCTGACCGACTATCCCGCGGCAGCTGCGATGTCGTTCGTCCTCATGGCGGCCATCCTGCTCATGGTCGCGATCTACGCCCGTGCCGTCGGCACCGAGAAGCTGACCGGATGACAACGGCCGCCGCAGCCGAACAGCAGCGCCCGGGCTCGAGTGCCCTGGCCTCGGCGTGGGCGTTCGTCAAGCACCACGTGCTCACGGTCTACGCGCTGCTCGCATTCATCTACCTCATGCTGCCGATCGGCATCGTCATTGCGTTCTCGTTCAACAATCCGAAAGGCCGCTTCAATTACGTGTGGTCCGGCTTCACGCTCGACAACTGGAAAAACTGGGACGGCGTGCCGGGGCTGCGCAGCGCGATGGTCCTCTCCCTCGAGATCGCGCTGATCGCGAGCCTGATCGCGACGGCGCTCGGAACGCTGATCGCACTCGCGCTCGTCCGCTACGGCTTCCGTGGCCGCGGCGTCACGAACTTGCTGATCTTTCTGCCGCTGTCGACGCCGGAGATCGTGCTCGGGGCTTCGCTCCTGACCCTCTTCCTGAACCTCACGATCGTTTTCGGGTTCTGGACGATCCTGATCGCGCACGTCATGTTCTGCATCAGCTTTGCGGTTGTGACGGTGAAAGCGAGGTTGATCGGCTTCGACAGACACCTGGAAGAGGCGGCGATGGACCTCGGCGCCAACGAGTGGGCGACGTTCCGCAAGGTGACCCTGCCTCTCATCGCGCCGGCGCTCCTGGCCGCGCTGCTCCTCTGCTTCGCGATCTCCATCGACGACTTCGTGGTCACGTACTTCAACGCCGGTCCGCGGACGACCTTCCCGCTGTTCGTCTGGGGTGCTGCCCGTGTCGGTGCGCCGCCGCAGGTGAACGTGATCGGAACGGCCATCTTCAGCGTCGCGGTGATCGGGATGGTCACGAACGTCCTGGTGCAGATGCGCCGCGAGCGGTCGACCGCAAACGCTTGAACGGTCCGTCCGTTGCGCCGCGCCTCCCGCCGTGGTGGCTGGACGAGGCCGGCTCCGAGGAACCGTCCCCGCCTCTCGAGGGTGAGGTTGAAGCCGACGTCTGCATCGTCGGCGGCGGTTACACGGGCCTCTGGACGGCGCTTGCGCTGAAGGAGCGAGAGCCAGCGCTCCACATCGTGTTGCTGGAAGCGGAGGTGTGCGGTGCAGGGCCGAGCGGCAGGAACGGCGGCTTTCTGCACGGGTACTGGGCGGCGCTCGCCGATCTCCTGCCGCAGCTCGGGCAGGAGCGTGCGCTTCTGCTCGCACGAACGGCGGAGCGAATCGTTCCTGCTGTGCGCTCATTCTCAGAGTCGCGCGGGGAGGACGTCTGGCTGCGCGAGTCCGGGATGTTGATGGTCTCCACCAGCCCTGGACAGGACGCGGCGGTCGACCGGGCGGTCGCTGCGGCCCAAGAGGTGGGCGCCGCCGAGCAAGCGATTCCGCTCGACCCGAACGAGGTCGCCGGGCGAATCCGCTCGCCGGTGTTTCGGACCGGCGTCTACTTCGATGACGGTGCCACCGTGCAACCGGCGCGGCTCGTTCGTGCTCTGCGCCGCGCCGTTGTAGACGCGGGGGTCCAGCTGCAGGAGCACACGCCCGCGACCAGCATCCGCGACGGCGAGGTCGGTACGCCCGGCGGATCCGTCCGCGCGCCCGAGGTCGTGGTTGCGATCAACGCGGCCGCCACCGGGTGGCGCCCAGTCGCACGGCACGTGACGAACTTCGGTTCCTACGTCGTGCTCACCGAGCCGGTGCCCGAGCTGCTCGAAGAGATCGGCTGGACCGGCGGCGAGGCAGTTCTCGATGCCCGGATGTTCCTGCATTACTTCCGAACGACGAACGACGGGCGCGTGCTGATGGGGAGCGGCTCAGGCCCGATCGGCTTTCGCGGTCGCGTCGATGGTCGCTTCACGGGTGACGCACCGACTGCCGCGCGAGCGGAGCAAGGGCTTCGCCGCCTGCTGCCCGGTCTCGCCGAGGCGCGGATCGAGCGCGCGTGGGGTGGGCCGATCGACGTCTCTGCCGACCATCTCCCCTTCTTCGGGACGGTCGGCGGCAAGCGCGTCCACTACGGGCTCGGGTATTCCGGTCACGGGGTGGGGCCGACGTGGCTCGGCGGTCAGATCCTGGCGTCTCTCGTCCTGCGTCTCGACGACGAGTGGACCGCGCTGCCACTCGCGTCTCGACACGTGCCGTCGCTTCCTCCAGAGCCGCTCAAGCATCTCGGTGGCGCGCTGGTCCGTTCCGCCATCCTCGCCTGCGAGCAGGCGGACGAAGAGAACCGCAGAGCTCCGTTCCCGGCTCGTCTCGGCGCAGCGTTGCCGCGCCTGTTCGGAATGGAGATCGGGACCCGCTAAGGGGTTGATGGGAAATTCGGCCGACGACGGGGGTGCTGATCCGGCGCCGTGTCTGGTGCGTCATCCGGCCCGGCGGAATTTCACATCAGGCCTCTAACTGGGCTTGTGGCTGCTCTTGATTGCAGCCGGGCAGCGCCAGTACTCCGTCTTGCCGACGACTTGCACGGACTTACAGCCCTGGCGGCTGAGGTCGGGGGCACCTTCGAGCTTGCCCGGGTCGCAGGCCTGCCAGGGACCGTCCTCGCCCCGTGGTGCGGTGACCGCGTGGCAGACGCCCCTCATGCCCGTCGCGCGGAGCACGCGGCCGTCCTTGATCGCGACCATCAGAGCGACGATCAGGAGCGCGCCGACAAGGATGCCTCGCATGCCTCGGTCATCGGCATTCGAGGCATTTGCCTCAAGAGTTCAGTGTCGCTTTCCGCCGAGCTCGTGGTGGGCGCGGAAGAAGTTCTCGGAGCCGGCGGTCGCCATCGCCGCGCTCGCCGAGATCTCGAGGGCGAGTGTCGCGGCGGCCACGATCTGCGCGAAGCGGTAGACCTTGCCCGCCCCGGCGCAGTCCATCAGCTCGAGCCAGGTGCGCGCGTACGGGAAGACCGTTCCGCCGCCGACCGTGCCGACCTCGAGCCCCGGCAGCCGGATCGCGCAATTGATGCCGCCGTCGACCCGTCGCCCGGTTCCGTGCGCCATCGAGCTGGTTCCGACCATCCCGAGGTCCTGTCCGGTCGCGGCGAAGATCGCGGCGATCGCCGAAGCGGGCGTGAATGCGACCGACTGCATTCCCGATGCAACGGCGCCGTGTGTGCCGACGTACGAAAGCTCAAGCAGGTCGTCGACGGTCGTTCGCAGAACGCGGCGCACCGCCTCCTCCGTAAGCACCGCCTCGGCGAGGACCGTCTTGCCGTGGCCGCCGCGTTCGAAGTAGCGGTGCGACGGCTTCTTGTCGCCGCCCATGTTCGCTTCGAGGATCGCGCGCTGCGGCTTCACCGGCGCGTGTTCCATCACATATGCCATGTTCAGCGCGTATGAGTTGCGCGTGATCATGTTCGGCCCACAGGCGTCCCCGGTCGTGAAGGCCCACATGACGTGACACATCGGGCCGATGACGTGGGTCTCGACCTCGCGCAGCTTTGCGTACCTCGAGATCGCGTCCTCCTGGTGCTCCGACAGCCAGCGCCTCATCTCGGCGACGTGCGCGTCGAGGAACCGAGCAAGCTGCACGGCCTCGTCCGTCGACTTGCAGACGAAACAGGATGCTCTGGTGATTCGGTCCTGGAGCACGTACGTTCGGAAGCCCCCTGATTCGGCTGCGGCTCGTGCTCCGCGATACAGAGACGCGGAGAGACCGCCCTCCGTATGCGCGAGCGGAACGAACACCTCGTCGGCGGAGCGGCCGGTTTCGGAGACGCGGCCGAAGGGCTCTTCGAGCTCGTATTCGCCGAGCTCGATCTGCAAGGGTCCGACGACCGACACCGGAATGACCGCCGCGCCGGTCAGCATCTCCTGCGCAGCGACGAACGGCGAGAGATCGATCCTCGTCACGCCGTCGTTGAGCCCAAGTGCTTTCTGGCGTGCACTGATCGAGTCGGGGTCGTTCTTCCGAGGCCAGCGCTTCATCTCCACCTCCAGAGCTTACGCGGCCCCGGACACGCATAATCCCCACACATGGCGACGGACCAGCTGATCGAGATCACCACCGACGGCCGCGAGGCGTACGCGGGCGTCATGCGTTTCTACGAGCTCGCGAAGCGCCAGGAGTGGCAGGTCCGCGACCTACCCTGGGGCGAGCTACCCCCGATTCCGGAGGGCAAAGGGTCGCCGCAGAGCAAGGCGAGACGCAAGGACATGTGGCGCTCGGTGCTGACCCAGCAGTTGCAGGCTGACATGTTGGCGTGCGACATGGCCTCGCAGTTGCTGAACATCGCGCCCGACGTCGAGGCGAAGCTCTACTACTCGACGATGGTGCAGGACGAGTCGCGGCACACCGAGGCCTGGCTCAAGCTCGTCACCGAGGCGGGAGGCACAGCCGAGCGCGATCCTCACCTCGACAACCTTGCGCACCTGACACTCGAGGCAGACACGCTGGAGGAAAAGGTCTTCCTGATGCAGGTGTTCTACGAGCGCTTGATCATCTCGCGGTTCCGGATGATCGCGAGGTCGGCGCGGGGGACGGTGCTCGAGGACGTCTGCAACCGCCTCGCCACGGACGACGGCATTCATCACGGCGCCGGCATGGCATACGAGCGCGTGCTGCTCCAGAACCTTTCGAAGAAGATGAACCAGAAGCTCGTCGACGCCGCGAACCGGCTGCTGCCCGAGTTCGCGGCGCACGCGATGTGGCGCCCGCGCGAACGCGCCTGGATCGGCCGGGCCATGGAGTCCCGCGACGCCGTCCGCCTCCGCGAGGACCTCGAGCTCGGCGTCCGTCTGGCGGAGTCGCTGGGGCTGGACGTCAGCGGCGTCGAGCTCACCATCTAGCCGGCCGTGAGCGCGACCTTGATGGACGGCACCGCCCTCGCGGCACGCCTGCGCGGGGAGCTCAAGGGCGACATCGCGGAGCTCGGCCGTGTCGGCCTCGCCACCGTGCTCGTCGGCGATGACCCGGCGTCGGAGATCTACATCCGCCTCAAGCACAAGGCGGCGGAGGAGGTCGGAATCGAGCCGATCGACCATCGCTTGCCCTCCACGACGGTCGAGGACGAGCTCGTCGAGCTCGTCGAAGAGTTGAACGAGAACGACGAGGTGGACGGGATCCTCGTCCAGACACCGCTGCCCGAGCAGATCGACGAAGCGCGCGTGATGCGGGCGATCGATCCGATGAAGGACGTCGACGGACTGCATCCATTCAGCGCCGGACAGCTCTACCTCGGCCGCCAGACGCTCGTCCCGGCGACGCCGCTCGGCGTCATGCACCTGCTCGACGAGTACCGCATCCCGATCGCCGGCCAGAGGGCGGTCGTGGTCGGGCGCAGCACGCTCGTCGGCAAGCCGCTGGCGCTGCTCCTCCTGCAGGCGAACGCGACGGTGACGATCTGCCACTCCCGCACGGAGGATCTTGCTAGCCACACCCTCGACGCGGACATCCTCGTTGCCGCCGTCGGCCTCCCCGGAGTGATCACCGCGGACATGGTCAAGCAGGGCGCGACCGTCGTGGACGTCGGGATCACGCGTACGGATGCCGGAGTGATGGGGGACGTCGAGGGCGACGTCGCCGAGGTCGCCGCCTTCCTTACGCCGGTTCCAGGCGGGGTCGGCCCCATGACCATTGCCGTCCTGCTGGGCAACGCGGTGCGGGCCGCCCGGTATCGGCGCGGCAAGCTTGCGTTCCCGCGCATCTGAGCTAGACTCCGGCCCGCTGTATCAGTAGTGGCGGCTCGGTGCCCGGGCCGTCGCATGTTTTGAAGGAGGAAGTCGTTGGCTCAGGGCACCGTGAAGTGGTTTTCGAACGAGAAGGGCTATGGATTCATCGAGCGTGAGGGTGGAGAGGACGTCTTCGTCCACTTCTCCGCCATCACGCAGGAGGGGTACAAGTCGCTGACCGAAGGTCAGCGGGTTGAGTTCGAGGTCGTGCAGGGGCCCAAGGGCGCCCAAGCCGCGAACGTCCAGCCTGTCTAGCTTTCCTTTCGGAACCAAGTGAATAACGAGGCCCCCGAAAGGGGGCCTCTTCTTTTTGGGAGGATTCAGGGCGTGGCAATCACCAGAGAAGACGTGCTCCATGTCGCAGCGCTCGCCCAGCTCGAGTTGAGCGAGGAGGAGATCGCGCGGCTCACCGTCCAGCTGAACGACATCCTCGCCGCCGTCGGCAAGGTGTCCGAGCTCGATCTCTCCGACGTGCCGCCGACGTCTCATCCGCTCGCGGTCGTGAACGTCTTCAGGCCCGACGAGCCGCGGCCGTCGCTGCTACTCGACGACGTCTTCGCCAATGCACCCGAACGGGACGCCGACTATTTCCGCGTGCCTCCGACCGGCGCGGCCGAGGAGTCTTCGCCGTGAGCATCGAGATTGACACGCTCACGCTGACCGCCGAAGAGGCGAAGGGGTTGCTCGAGCGCGGCGAGGTGTCGGGCGCCGAGCTTCGGGCTGCGTACCGCAAGGCGATCGACGCTCGCAACGAGGAGCTCCACTGCTTCCTGACGCTCGTCGACGGCGACGACAACGACGGCGTGCCGATCGCGCTCAAGGACGTCATCTCCACGAAAGGCGTGCGCACGACCGCCGGCTCGAAAATTCTCGAGAACTACGTTCCCGTCTTCGACTCGACGGTTGCGGACCGTTGCAAAGCCGCGGGACTGCAGCTGCTCGGCAAGACGAACACGGACGAATTCGCGATGGGATCGTCCACCGAGAACTCCGCGTACGGCCCCTCGAGGAACCCGTGGGACCCGACGCGCGTCCCGGGCGGCTCCGGCGGGGGGTCCGCGGCGGCGGTGTCGGCAGGCCTTGCTCCCTGGGCGCTCGGTTCCGACACCGGCGGGTCGATCAAGCAGCCGGCCGCGCTCTGCGGCAACGTCGGGCTCCGTCCGACGTACGGAACCGTGTCGCGCTACGGCATCGTCGCGTTCGCCTCGAGTCTCGACCAGGTCGGGCCTGTCACGAAGACGGTGCGCGACAACGCGCTGCTCTACGGGATCATCAGCGGTCGCGACGACTTCGATTCCACGACGGTCGACGTCCCGCCCGTCGAGCTTCCCGAAGCAGGGGATCTCGAGGGCATGCGCGTCGGCGTGCCGAAAGAGCTGAACGAGGCCGAAGGCATCGAGCCCGGTGTCACGGAGGCAGTCCGTCGCGCGATCGATCTCTGCGCGAGCCTGGGTGCAGAGGTCGCGGAGTGCGAGCTGCCGCGCTCCGTCGAATACGGCCTCGCCTGCTACTACCTGATCGCTCCGGCGGAGGCGTCATCGAACCTCGCGCGCTACGACGGCGTGCGCTACGGGTTGCGCGTTCCGGCAGACAACTATTACGAGCTCGTCGCCCGCACGCGTGACGCCGGTTTCGGCGACGAGCCGAAGCGGCGCATCATGCTCGGCACCTATGCACTGTCTGCGGGGTACTACGAGGCGTACTACGGGCAGGCGCAGAAGGTACGCACAGTGATCGCGCGGGAGTTCGCTGCAGCGTTCGAACGCTTCGACGTCCTGATCAGTCCGACCTCGCCGACGGTCGCATTCAAGCTCGGCGAAAGGTCGGAGAACCCGTTGGCGATGTACCTCGCCGACGTCCTCACCATTCCGCCGAACATGGCAGGGCTACCGGGCCTGTCGATCCCCTGCGGCCTCTCGGAGGGTCTCCCTGTGGGCCTGCAGTTGATCGGGGCGCAGTTCTCGGAGAACACACTGTTTCGTGCCGGCCACGCGCTCGAGCGCGCGATCGGCTTCGACACTGTCCCGGAGCGGCTCCGATGAGGCGGATCGTGGACCGGGCCGCGGACTTCGTGCTCGCCGTGGAGCGGGTGTTCGGCGTGCGCCCGCGCGTACTCGACGGCTCGCGCGCAGTGCAGATCGACGACGTGCGCCTCTCACTCGAGGCCGGAGAACGAGAGCTCTGCCTGATCCGCATGCACGGCGCGCTCGAGGAATACCTCGCGATCTTCGAGGTACGCGGCGACATCGAGGTGCCACTGCTCCAGGCGAAGGAGTACCTGCGTGCCTGAGTGGGAGCCCGTCATCGGCCTCGAGATCCACGTGCAGCTCAAGACGCGCACGAAGATGTTCTGCAGCTGCGAAGCTGGGTACGGCGGCGAGCCGAACACGCGGACCTGCCCGGTGTGCCTCGCGTTCCCCGGCGCGCTACCCGTGCCGAACGAGACCGCCGTCGAGTGGACGATCAAGCTCGGCCATGCGCTGAACTGCCGGATCGCCGAGCACGCTGTCTTCCACCGCAAGAACTACTTCTATCCTGACAATCCCAAGGGCTACCAGATCTCCCAGTACGACGAGCCGCTCTGCATCGACGGATCCTTCGTCGTGCCCGGCCCCGACGGCGACACCGAAGTGGGCATCGTGCGCGCGCACCTCGAAGAGGACGCCGCGAAGACGATCCACGTGGGGGGTGCTACCGGTCGCATCGTCGGCTCCGACCACTCCAACGTGGACTTCAACCGGGGCGGTACGCCGCTCGTCGAGATCGTCACGCAGCCCGATATCCGGTCGGCCGAGCAGGCGAAGCGCTTCCTGCAGCTCTTGCGTCAGACCATCGTCGAGATCGGCATCTCGGATGCGGAGATGGAGAAGGGCACGTTACGCGCCGATGCCAACGTCTCGGTGCGCGAGGTGGGGGAGACGGCCTACCGGACCCGTACGGAGCTGAAGAACATGAACTCCTTCAACCACATCGCCCGCGGCATCGAGGCAGAGCTCCGTCGGCAGATCGAGACCTGGGGGTCCGGTGGCGAGGTCGTGCAGGAGACGCTCGACTACGAGGTGAAGTCGGACCTCGTCACCGCACGGCGCCGCAAGGAGGAGGCCGACGACTACCGATACTTCCCCGAGCCGGATTTGGTCCCGCTCGATCCACCCACCGAGCTCGTCGAGCGGCTACGCACCGAAGTCCCCGAGCTGCCTGGTTCGCGTATTCGCCGCTTCGAACAGGAGTACGAGCTGTCGTACTACGACGCTGAAGTGCTCAACAGCTCGGCTGCTCTTGCACATCTCTATGAACAGGTTGCGCTCGACGGCGTGGACGCCAAGGCCGCCTCGAACGTACTGATGAACGACTTCGTGGCGACGGGAATCGATCCGGCTACGGTCAACGGGACCGAGCTCGGGAAGCTCATCGCCGCGCGTGGGACGATCCCGCGCGAGACGTTCACCCGTGCCCTCGCCGAGAGCGGCGATCCCGAGTTCCGCGCGGAGGCGTATCTCGGCGACTCGCTCGTCGCGGACACGGCCGAGCTCGAGCCGCTCGTCGTGCGTGTCCTCGCGGACAATCCTGGACAGGTTGCGGCGTACAAGGGCGGCAAAGAGGGGCTTCTCGGCTTTTTCGTCGGCCAGGTGATGAAGGAGACGCACGGCAAGGCCGATCCGAAAGTCGTCAACGAGCTCTTGCGCGCGAAGCTCCAGGGCTAGTCGGCACCCGAGTTTCGTACGTCCTGGGCCGGGTAGCCTTCTCTACCCCTTCGGTTTTCCTAGCAACCGGAAGGAGCCAAACATGAACACGTGGGTCTGGATCGCGATCGCCGTCGTGGCAGCGATCATCATTGTCGGGGTGCTGTGGAGCGCGTTGCGCACGCGTCGGACGCGCTCGTTGCAGGATCGCTTCGGCCCGGAGTACGACCGCGAGCTGGAGAAGGCCGGCGGTCGCCGGGAGGCCGAACGCGAGCTCGCGGAACGTGAGAAGCGTCACGACGAGCTCGAGCTTCGGCCGTTGTCGGACGATGCGCGCGAGCGCTACATCGCGGAGTGGCAGGCGACGCAAGCGCGCTTCGTCGACGATCCGACGGGAGCAGTGTCGGAGGCGGACGACCTGGTGCAACGCGTCATGAGGGATCGTGGCTATCCGGTCGACGACTTCGAGCAGCGAGCGGCCGACATCTCTGTCGAGCACCCCGAGCTCGTCGAGCGGTACCGCACTGCGAACGGCATCGCCCGGGCGAGCGAACGCGGCGAGGCTTCGACCGAGGACCTCAGGCACTCCGTACGCCACTACCGCGCGCTGTTCGTCGAGCTGCTCGAGGTCGGCGATGACGACGAGGGTGGGAAGGCCGACGACGTGCGCGGAGGCGCTCGCGTCTCGCGTTTGCGCTAGATCAGCCCGCAGTAGCGCGCCGTGTTCGGCCACGGATAGAAGCCGCGGCCGGCACGGTGCGCACGTTCGGCGACCCACATCTGCTCGAGTGGAGTCCAGTTGTTCGCCGGGCCTTTCGTCGCCAGGAGTTGGCTGCCGTAGGTGCGCTGGAAGCTCAGGTCCATCTGAAGTCCTCCGTAGTACGGAGGATTGGGGTCGTTCCAGGCCCCCTCGAAGCGGTGGATGCAGAGCCACTGACGCTTGTGGGGCGGGTTCTGCGCTCGACGCCGGCTGTCGTACGCCACCTGCTTCCAGGTCGCGATCTTCGCCTCCAGCTGCGCGGGCGGATTCGGCAGCTGCCGGGTGAGCGGATGCCCCATGGTGCGCTGCCAGCGCCACACTTCATGGCGATACCTGTCGATCTGCCGCTGGATCTCGCGTTGCTCGAACTGGGGCAGGCCCGCATCGGTTTCCGTGGTCGTCGTCGGCTCCGGCGTGTTCTCGGCGCGCAGTGTCGAGGCAGCGCCGAGCGAGACCACAAGGGCGCAGGCGCACGCGAATGCGAGTGTCAACTTTTGGTGCATCTGAGTGATCCCCCCGGATCAACGCCGCCTCGTGACTGTGCCGCAGCCGAGGACGGCTGGTTGTGTCGAAGGGATAAGACTGCCCCGTTGTTGCAGAAGTTAGACCTCTGCGTCGTGATCTGAACGTTGACTCGAGGCGACACCGGCCGCTAATTCGCGTGAATGCGCGGCTTGAGCTGATGGGGGACCTCCCGCTGAGGGGTCCCTCATCGGCCGTCAGGCCGGACAACACCATCGTATTTTCCGGCGGACCGTTGTATAACCCCGGGAAATAGCGGCGGAAGGGGAGACGAATGAAGGGGAAGACGCTACTAGCGCTTGCAGGCGCGATCCTGGTTGTACTGGCCACGACGATTGTGGTCTCGAGCGCTGGGGCAGCTCCGCGTCCCGCATCGACCGCCGGGACTCGCGTCTCGACTCATACGCTTGTCGAACACTGGGCTGCCTTGCAGGGAAGCCGCGGACGCGCGGTCACCCAGGCTCGTAAGTTCCTTCGAAGCGCAGGTGCCACTGCGAACCAGATGAGCTGCATCGGCGGGACAGTCACCGCCGATCCTTCTCCGGCGCCTCCGACGATCCAGACCTGCACGATCACGGCACCGGGAGGATCGTGCCTCCAGCGCAGTACCGACCCCGTTGTCGTACAGACCTGCATCTTCGACCAGTCGGCCAACACGGCCCGGAACAAGCAGGCGATCGTCATTCAGATCGCCGATCAGGCGACGGCCGGCCCGAATGGCGAGCAGGACGCAATCCAGAAAGTCCAGCTCGACCAGGGGAACGCAGGCTTCTCAAACGCGGCGGCGATCGGCCAGTTCGTCGGTCAACGCCTGGGACATCACTACACGGACGACGAGGAGAATGACGACGACGATGCGACGGACGATCGCCGGTCGATCACCCCGGGCACTGTGACTCAGCAGCAGGACGCGCAACAGTCCGTCAACGTCAGCCAGAACACCGCGAACGGCGCGGGGCAGGCGGGGAACAACACGGCCGACGTCTTCCAGTCGCAGCGTCAGCGTGAGCGCGCCAAGAACACTGCCACCATCAACCAGTTCCAGAACACCGAGTTCCGGCAGAACGACTGCCTGGTTCTCAACAGCGCTCTCGACGATCAATTCGCCAATGCCTGTTACACGGTCGTCCAGACCTCGACGAACGGCAAGAACACATCGCGACTGGGCCAGGACTACCTGGAGTTCCAGCGCGCGCGGAACGCGACAGCGGGACAGCAACGGCAGGGCATGGACGACCATCCGTCGAACGGCGGGCTCGATCATCGCTTCTTCCAGTCGAGCACGACCCCCGAGACTCAGCTCTCGGGACAGCTGGAGCGACAGATCCAGCACCGGACGAATACGCCGGGCTTCCTGTTCAGCCAGCACGGCCCGACGCGCAAGGGCGCAGGCGCTCAGGTGGCGAGCGGGGACAGCAAGGCAACGATCAAGCAGACCTCGGTCCAGTTCTCGACCGGGCCCGGGAGCGGCGCGCAGACGAACATCCTCGCCGCGCAATGCACGTCGACCGGCAACTGCGCCGCTACACAATCGGTCAACCAGAACGGCGCTGTCACCAACAACCAGGCGTCGGGCAACTCGATCTTCCCCGTGACGGCTTGCGGTAACGTCGACGTCCTCCCGCCGGGGGGAGGTGGAGGCGACTCGCGTTCGTTTCTCCGCGCGGTTCAGGAGGGAGGTTGCGAGGCGACGCCCGTGTTCGAGGGTGGCGGCGGTTCTACGAATCCCAACTGCGTGATCGCCGTGGATCACTCGATCAGCGGCGATCAGCCTTCGCAGATCACGTTCGACAACCAGTCCGGCCGCACCGTGGACGTCTGGTGGCTCGATTACGAGGGCAACCGCGTCCACTACAACACCCTCGGACCGGAAGGGAGCTATCTCCAGGAGACCTGGATCACTCATCCGTGGGTCATAACCGAGGGCGGCGAAGGGGGCAGTGGCGACTGCCTCGGCTACACAATCTCGACACAGCCGTCGCAGACGTACGTCATCCAACCGCCCCCGTCGGAGGGGCCGAGCTAGCCATTCCGAGCAAGGGGAGACCGGCTCGACCGGTCTCCCCTTGCAATCACGTTGGTTGTTCGGCCATGCCGGCAAGCTCGCGGTCGATCAAACCGACCGCGGTCGTGGCTTCGATCCGCGTGAAGATCGTGCGTGCGCGCTCGAGCTCGGTCCTTGCGCCGCTCAGATCACCGAAAGCCCGTAGCGCGCGGGCGAGCGCGAATCGTGCCTCGCCGAGCTCGAGCGTCATGTTCAGGCCCTCGATCAACCGGAGCGCCTCTGCGAAGGACGTCGCGGCCGCGGTTACCTCCTTGGTAGCGGTCGCAACGGTTGCCTCGGCGAGCAGGAGCGAGGCTCGAGCAAAGGCATCCTCCTCGGGAAGGTTGCGCGCCGCGAACGCGACGAGCTCACGCGCGTCGTCCACCCGTTCCTGTCGGATGAGGGCCTCCGTGAGGAGGCGGTACGTGTCGATGAGGAGCCAGCCGCCGATCTCGAGCGCGGTCTCGACCGTGCCCTGCACTCGCGCCTCCGCAAGCTCTGCGTCCTCGCGCGCCAGGGCGAAGCGGGCGAGCGAGTGGTCGTTCTGGACCTGCATGTACGTATCTCCCGTGCGCTTGAGCCACTCCTGCGCTTGGAGGGCAAGCCGCTCGCCTTCTTCGGGCTCTCCGAGGTAGTACTTGACGAGCGCGAGCTGAAACGTCGCCCGGGCCTCGTCCCGGTGGCTGCCGAGCTCGCGCGCAAGGCTCGTGCAGCGGAGCAGCTCTTCTTCCGCGGCGCGCAGCTCGCCCATGTTGTAGAGGAGGAAGCCGATTCGGAGGTGGCCCTCGACCCGAAGCGAGAGGTCGTCGAGCTCCTCGGCGAGCGAAACCGCACGTTGCAGGTTCGCGATCGCCGGCTCGAACTGTCCCTCGAGATCCGCGCGGAGCGCGGAGAGGATGAACGCCGACTTGACCTGCAGCTCTAGGTCGCTCAGCCCGGTTGCGATCGTGCCGGCGATCGTGAGGCGCTCGTTGGCCTCGCTTGCCCGGCCCTGGCGTTGATCGATGTCTGCAAGGGCGACGAGGGCCTCGGCGCGGAGGTCGTCACGGCCGATCGCCGCAACCTCCTCGTCCACCTCGATGAGCTCGTCGTAGGCCTGGCGCAGCTCGCCGAGCTCGGCCATCGTGATCGCGCGGCGCAGCCGTAGCTCCAGGGTCGTCTCCGGGAACCCGTCGCCCAGCACCTCGATTGCGCGGGTGTAGTAGCGCCGCGCCTCGCGAAGGCCTTCGCGCTGCTCAGCTCTCTTTGCAGCGTTCGCAAGTGCGCCGGCAGCCGCGAGAAAGGGCGGCTCGATCGGGCTGCGTGCGACTTCGCGGGAGAGCCTGCAGGCCTGCTCGAGGTGCCACGCGACGATCTCGACGAACTCGTCCGCGCTGCTCGGGAGTTTCGTCACCCAGTCCGAGAAGCGGACGTGCAGCATGACGCGGCGCCCCTTTGGAACCTGGCCGTAGGCAACATCTCGGATCAGAATGTGCTTGAACGCGTATTCGTCTTCGCCGGCGACGCTGGAGACTGGGCTCGCCCGAATGAAGTCGTGATGCTCGAGGCGTTCGAGCGATAGCCGGGGAGTCGTGGAGACCAGCCCGTCCTGCGCGCCGAGGTGCGCGACGGCCCCGGCCCAGAAGACTGCGCCGGCGATCGACGCGTCATGTGCAGTCTCCTTGTCCTCGTGGTCCAGACGGTCGAGTCGCGAACTGATCAGACCCTGAAGGTTCGTGGGGACCGGAAGGGCGCCCTGGCTTGCCTCCTGCCAGCTTCCCGCTTCGAGCATCCCCTTGTCCTTCAGCATCCGAACGGTCTCTTCGAGAAACAGCGGGTTGCCACCGGCATTCGCGATGAGTGCTTCCGCGAACTCGGTCTCTGCGAGCGCGGTGTCTCCGATGAGCTTGCTCAGAAGCTCCGTGCCGGCGTCGGCGCCTAGGACCTCCAACTCCGCCCGCTTCGAGCCCAGGCCGCCCGCGAATTCGACTTCGGTGTCAAGGAATTCCGGTCGCGCGGTCCAGATCGCAAGCAGCGGGGTGCCGTCATGCAACTCCGCCAGATACTCGAGTAGCTCGATCAGCGTGGGCTCCGCCCAATGGAGGTCTTCGAACACGAAGACCGTCGGCTCTCGTGTTGCAAGGAGTTGGGCCGTGCGCCGTAGGCCCCAGTGCAGCTCGCCCTGCGCAATCTCGCCCGCGGTGTACGTGCCTCGAGGAGTCATCGGAATGCCGATCACGTTGGAGAGCGCTGCGGCGATGGTGCGGAGCTCGTCCAGGTCCTTGGTCGGAAGTCCGTCGATGAATGCGTCGAGCTTCGTGACGGTGGTTGCGCGATCGTCGCTCTGCAGGATCCCCGCCGCGGACTTCACGATCTCGGTCACGGGCCAGTAGGTGATGCCTTCTCCGTACGGAAGGCATCTGCCCCAGTGGACACCGGCGACGTCGCCGACGCGCTCCCCGAACTCTGCAAGGAGACGGCTCTTCCCGATGCCCGGCGCTCCGACCACGCCGAAGAGCGCCGGCTGCGCTCTGTCCACCACCGCCTGCCAGGCCTCATGAAGCTGCTCGAGCTCGTCATCGCGGCCGACCAGCGAGA
The DNA here is from genome assembly GCA_035317565.1 of Gaiellaceae bacterium. Classification (GTDB taxonomy): domain Bacteria; phylum Actinomycetota; class Thermoleophilia; order Gaiellales; family Gaiellaceae; genus 3-1-20CM-4-69-9. Next base: position 19,458 of record DATHGN010000051.1, on the reverse strand, counting down.
CACCTGAGGTCGGGGCTGCTTCGCGTTCGCGAACGCCGACGACTCGCCAGACCTCGACGGGCTCGGATTTGCCCTTCGCGGCGATCGGCTCGGCCTCTGCGTAGTCGACCGCGTCCTGGGTCGCGCGATAGGTGTCTCCGCCGACGAGAATGCCGTTGATCGGTGCGGCCGACTGAAGCCGGGCTGCCGTGTTCATGACGTCGCCCGACGCCATTCCTTCGCCCTCGCTCGACCGTGCGCCGACGACGATCAGCGCCTCACCCGTGTTCACGCCGATTCGCACCTGGAGATCGAGCCACTCGTCGGCCGCGTTCAGATCGTCGATCGCCGAACAGATCGCAAGGGCGGCCTTGACGGCCCGCTCGGGATCGTCCTCGTGCGCTACCGGAGCACCGAAGAGCGCGACGACAGCGTCGCCGATGAACTTCTCGACCGTGCCCCCGAAGGCTTCGAGCTCGGATCTGAGGCGGGTGTAATACGGCGCCAGCCGGGCTCGAACGTCCTCGGGATCCATCTGCTCGGCCTTCGCCGTCGAGCCGACGATGTCCGTGAAGAGGACCGTGATGAGCTTCCGTTCCTCGACAGGGGGAGCAGCAGGTGCGAGGGGCGTGCCGCAGGCGAGGCAGAACCTGGCGGGGTCTGGGTTGTCCTGCCCACAATTCGCACAGATCGGCACGGTGCGAGTGTACGACGGTAGTGACCCGCTACTTCAAGCCGGAGCCTGGGCGAACCGTCCGACCTTTCAGCAAGTGATCAGCTTCGCCGGCCACAGCCCACGCTAATCTCAGGCGATGGCCGAGAAGCGCTACCTCCTGACGCCGGGGCCGACGCCCGTGCCTCCCGAGGTGCTCGCCGAGCTCGCCAAGCCGGTCATCCACCACCGCGAGCGTGACTACCGCGAGATCTACGAGCAGTGCCTCACCCGCCTGCAAGAGGTGTACCGCACGGAGCATGACGTCCTGATGTTCACGACGTCGGGAACCGGCGGCCTCGAGTCCGCCGTCGCCAACCTGACCTCGCCGGGCGACCGGCAGCTCGTCATCTCCGCAGGAAACTTCGGTGAGCGCTGGGCCGGGATTTCGAGAGCGTTCGGTGCCGATCTCGTGCACGTACGGCTCGAGTGGGGGGAGACGCCCGAGCCGGACGACCTGCGCTCCGCGTTGGCCGATGCGGGAGATGTCGGCGTCGTGTATCTGACTCATTCGGAGACCTCGACCGGTGTCGTCTGCGACGTCCAGTCGCTGGCAGCCGTGGCAAAGGAGGCGGGGGCGCTCGTCGTCGTCGATGCCGTTTCGAGTCTCGGCGCCGTTCCGCTCGACACCGACGCCTGGGGCATCGACGTCGTCGTCTCGGGATCGCAGAAGGCCTTGATGTGTCCGCCGGGCATCGCCTTCGCCTCCGTCGCTCCCGCAGCGCTCGAGGCGGCGTCCCGCTCGACCTCGCCGCGCTACGTGATGGACTGGGAGCGCACGAGAAAGGCGCAGGCGAAGCGCGACGCGCCGTTCACTCCGGCGATCCCGATCGTCCGCGCGCAGAACGTTGCCCTCGGCTTGCTCCTCGAGGAAGGCCTGGAGACAGCATTCCAGCGGCACGCAAGGCTTGGACGTGCGTGCCGTGAGGGCGCGAAAGCGATGGGGCTCGAGCTGTTCTCGCCGGATGAAGAGCGATCTGCGGTCGTGACCGCGATCCATGCTCCCGACGGAGTCGATGCGACCGAGATCGTGAACGGACTGCGCGACCGGTTCGGGATCACGATCGCCAACGGGCAGGGGGACTTGAAGGGGAAGATCTTCCGGATCGGGCACATCGGCTGGTTCAACGTGTTCGACATCACCACCGCCCTTGCGGCGGTCGAGCTCGTGCTCACCGATGCGGGCGCCCAGATCGAGCGGGGGGTCGCCGTCACGCGCGCGCTCGACGCCTGGTCCGAGCGCACTCCCGTTTGAGCAGGATCCTCGTCCGCGAACCGATCGCGGAGGCAGGAATCCGCCTCCTGCGCGAACGCGGCTTCGACGTGGACGTCGACGGGGACTCCGACCTTGCGGAAACGATCGGGGCCTACGACGCGATCGTCGTCCGCTCGGCGACGAAGGTGACGGCGGAGCTCATCGGCCGCGCCGACAACCTCAAGGTGATTGGACGCGCCGGAGTCGGGGTCGACAACGTCGACGTCGAGGCCGCCACGCGTCGCGGCATCGTCGTCGCCAATGCTCCGGAGTCCACCGTCATCTCGGCCGCGGAGCACACGATCGGCTTGCTCGTCGCCTTGACGAGGAACATCCCGCAGGCTCACGCAGCCCTCAAGCAGGGCCGGTGGGAGCGCAAGGCCTACGGTGGGGTCGAGCTCGCCGACAAGACACTGGGCGTTCTCGGCTTCGGCAGGATCGGCCAACAGGTCGCCCGGCGCGCCGCGGGGCTCGGCATGCGGGTCGTTGCGTACGACCCCTTCGTCTCTCCCGATCGGTTCCGAGAGCTCGGAGTCGAGCGCGTCGAAAGCGAGCGAGAGGTCTATGCGGCTGCGGACTTCCTCACGCTACATCTGCCGTTGACCGATCAAACGCGCGGCTCGATCAACGCGAAGGCATTCGGGAGGATGCGCAACGGTGTCCGGATCGTCAACGCGGCGCGCGGCGCGCTGGTCAACGAGGACGATCTGCTCGAGGCGCTGAAGTCGGGCAAGGTCGGCGGAGCTGCGCTCGACGTGTTCTCGACGGAGCCGTACTCGGGCCCGTTGCTCGAGCTGGACAACGTCGTCGCGACGCCCCATCTGGCGGCGTCCACCGAGGAGGCGCAAGACCGCGCGGGAGTGATCATCGCCGAGCAGGTCGCCGCGGCGCTGGACGGTGGCCTCGTGAGCAACGCCGTGAACATCCCCGTCATCGGCGCGGAGGACCTCGAGGTGCTCGGTGCGTACATTCCCCTCGCCGCGAAGCTCGGACGTCTGGCGATGGAGCTTGCAGCGGGACACGTGGAAGAACTGAGGCTCACCTATTTCGGCGCCCTCGCCCAGTACGACACGAGGCTCCTGACTGTCGCCGCACTGAACGGCGCATTCCAGGGGCGCTCCGACCAACCCGTGAACTACGTGAACGCGCCGATGATCGCCGCGGAGAATGGCGTCGAGGTTCGAGAGGAACGCAGCCGTGCCGCCCGCGACTACACGAACCTCGTGCGTGTCGAGGCGGTCTCCGAGGGCGTTGCGCTCCGGATCGCCGGTACGACCATGGGCAACGACAACCGTCTCTGGCTCGTGAGCGCGCTCGGGTTCGACCTCGACATGGAGCTCGCGCCGCTCCTCGTCGTCCTCCGGTACGACGACGTTCCGGGCGTCATCGGCAAGGTGGGCACACTCTTCGGTGGCTCGGCCGTCAACATCGCGAACATGACAGTGTCCCGCACGAGACAGGGCGGGCAGGCGCTGATGGTCCTCTCGATCGACACGCCGGCGCCGCCGGAGCTCGTCGAGAAGGTCCACTCGGAATTCGATGATTCGCGGTTCATCTCGCTGGAGTGAGTTCCCTGTGGCCGGAAGCCGTGGAGCGCGTTGCGACATTCCTTCGGGCTTCGGGAGTGGAGGGACAGCTCGAGGAGCTCCTCGCAGGCGCGCACGCTCCGCCCGGGCTCCAACTCGCCACGACGGCCCTCGAATGTGAGCAGCGCCTCATCGTCGCGCTCATTCCTGCCGGCCGCAGGCTCGACCGGCGGAAGCTCGCCCGCGCCGCCGCCTGCTCGGAGCTCGTGACCACCCGTCGTCCCCAATTTCCCTTTTCGGGCGCCACCGTTTTCCTGGAACAGACCGCCCTGACGGAGCCCACCCTGTGGCTCGAAGCCGGGACGCCCCGCCACGTTCTGGGCCTGGCCCCGGCGCAGTTGACTCGTCTGGTCCGGGCCGTGGCCGCCGATCTGATCGTAGAAAGCCGAAAGGGGGGAGGTTGACGGCGGGTCTCCTGGGTAGAATTCGATCGGCCCAGCCCTCCGCTCAAAGGAGCACTCTTTCATGCAGGAACTCGAGAAGATCTGGATGAACGGCGAGCTCATCGACTGGGCCGACGCCAAGATCCACGTCGGTTCGCACGGACTGCACTACGGCTCCGGCGTGTTCGAGGGAATTCGCGCCTACGAGACTCCGAAAGGCAGCGCCGTCTTCCGCCTGACGGAGCACATGCAGCGTCTGCAGAACTCTGCGCGACTTCTGAACATGGAGCTTCCCTACACGCTCGAGGAGCTTCGTTCGGCGTCGATGGACCTGATCGGTGCAAACGGGGTAGCCGAGTGCTACCTCAGGCCGATCGCGTTCTTCGGTTACGGCGAGCTCGGCGTAGCCGCAGCGGGAAATCCCGTCGACGTGGTGATCATGTCCTGGCCGTGGGGGACGTATCTCGGAGTCGACGGCTTCGAGAAGGGCATCCGGGCAAAGATTTCGTCGTGGACGCGCGTCGGGCCGAACGTCATCCCGCACGTGGCCAAGGCCACCGGCATCTACCTCAACTCGATGCTTGCCGTGATGGAAGCGAACCGGGCGGGGTACGACGAGGCGATCCTCCTCACCGACGACGGCTTCATCGCGGACGGCTCGGGCGAGAACGTGTTCGTCGTGAAAGACGGAACCATCTACACGCCAGACCTGTCGGCGTCGATCCTGCCGGGCATCACCCGCGACACGATCATCCAGATCGCCCAGGACCTCGGCTACCCGGTTGTGGAGAAGCAGCTGATCCGCACGGACCTGTATCTCGCCGACGAGGTCTTCATGACCGGGACCGCCGCGGAAGTGACGCCGCTTCGCGAGGTCGACGACCAGCAAATCGGCGCTCCCGGCCCGGTCACGCTGACGATCCAGAAGGCGTACCTCGACACGGTCCGCGGCAAGAGCGAGCGCTGGTCGCACTGGCTCGAGTACGCGTCGACCGAGCGCGCCAAAGCCCAGGCGTGAAGGAGGCAGTCCGGGAGGTTCCGCTCTCCCGGCCGTGGCTCGACGAGCGAGAGGAAGAGCTCGTCCTCGAGGTCCTGCGGTCCGGCCGGCTCTCGCTCGGCCCGTGGATCGAGAAGTTCGAAGAGCAGATCGCCGAGCGCGTCGGCGCACCTTACGCAGCGGCGGTCTCGAGCGGCACGGCGGGGCTGCACCTCATGTGCAGGATCGCCGGGCTCGGGCCCGGCGACGAGGTGATCACCTCACCGCTGTCCTTCGTGGCCTCCGCGAACTGCTTCATCGTCGAAGGCGCAACCCCGGTATTCGCCGACGTCGATCCGGTGACCCTGAACATGGATCCTGCGGCCGTCGAAGCCGCGGTGACCGAGCGCACCCGCGGCATCGTCGCGGTCGACATGTTCGGCTATCCCTGCGAGCTCGACGAGCTTCGCGCGATCGCCGACCGTCATGGGTTGGCCCTGATCGAGGATGCCTGCGAGTCGCTCGGCGCGGAGTATCGCGGCCGGCCACTCGGCGCACACGGCCCGGCCGCGGTGTTCGCGTTCTACCCGAACAAGCAGATGGCCACCGGCGAAGGCGGGGTCGTCGTCACGCACTCGGAGGAGGAGTGGCGGCTCCTGCGCAGCCTGCGCAATCAGGGGCGCTCGTACGACGGAGGCGGCGGCTGGTTCCACCACGTCCGCCTCGGTCTGAATTACCGCTGGACCGACGTGCAGGCAGCGATCGGGCTCGGCCAGCTCGAGAAGCTCGACCGGATCCTTGAGCTCCGCGACGCTGCCGCCCGGCGCTACGGAAAGCTCCTGGCCGAGATCGAGGGCGTCGAGGCGCCGGCGCCGGACGACACCGAGCACAGCCGTTCCTGGTTCGTCTACGTCGTGAAGCTCGCCCCCGAGCTCGACCGTGCGGCCGTGATGGACTCGCTCCGCCGAGAGGGGATCGCGACGGCGGAGTACGTCCCCTGCATCCACCTGCAGCCGTACATGCGTGAGGCCTTCGGCTTCGCCGAGGGACTTTGCCCCGTCGCCGAGCAGACGACGGCGCGAACGATGGCGCTGCCGTTCTTCAGCCAGATCGAGCCCGGCGACCAGGAACGCGTCGTCGAGGTGCTTCGCGCCGCGATCGCCTAGGCGGCCGGCGGATGGACGTCACGTCACGGGAAGCGGTCGAGCCGTTCACGACGAAAGACGGCTCGACGATCCGGGAGCTCCATCACACCCGCTCCCAGAGTCTCGCGGAGGCGACGCTCGAGCCAGGGCAGGCGACCGAGCGGCACTATCACCGTCGAAGCGAAGAGATCTACGTCGTGCTCGAGGGCAAGGGCACGCTGGAGCTCGACGGCGAGATCCGCGAGGTCGAGCCGGGCGATGCGGCCCTGATCCCGCCCGGCGCCTGGCACCAGATCCGGGCGGCGGTGCCGCTCCGCTTCCTCTGTTGCTGTGCTCCCGCCTATTCGCACGAGGACACCTTCTTCGAGTAGCGCGGGGAGGCAGGGGGTCCTCGCGCGCGCGTGTACATGATTGACGCGTGGTCCCCCCGACCCGGCGATAATCGGCGCATGGGGGACGACGCCGGTCGCGTGATCTTTCTCGGCTGTGAAGAGAATCAGCTGACTTGACCGACGAACCGGGGGTCGCTGCAGCCGAGAGGAGAGGCTGGCGTCGGCGGGCGTCCCGCTTGGCGCTCGACATCTCGCCGCTCCGGAACAACCCGGCCTTTCGCCGCCTCTGGTTCGGACAGGGGATCTCGTTCATCGGCACCGAGATCGCCGAGGTCGCGCTCGCGTATCAGGTCTACCAGCTCACCGGGTCGACACTGGCGGTCGGCTTGATCTCGCTGACGCACCTCGTACCGCTCCTCACGTTGACAGTCATCGGCGGCGCGATCGCCGACGCATTCGACCGGCGCCGCGTCATGCTCGTTCAGCAGATCGGGATGATCGCCGGAAGTCTCGGGCTCGCGGCCAATGCCGCACTGAGCAACCCGCGCGTCTGGCCGCTGTACGTCTTCCAGTTCGTGATCTCCGCATCGTTCAGCATCGGGGTTGGTGCCCAGCGCTCGATGACTCCTCAGCTCGTCGACGAGTCACACTTCATGGCCGCATCGGCGCTCAACAGCGTGACCTCTCAGTTCGGCGCAGTCGGGGGCCCGGCGCTCGCGGGTATCGCGATCAAGTTTCTCGACCTGAAGTGGATCTATCTTGGCGACACGCTCTCGTACGTCGGTGCGATCGCCGCGGTCGCGTTGCTTCCGCGCCTCGTGGCGACCGAGAACGCCGACCGCCCGAGCTGGAGCTCGATCGTGGCCGGCTTCCGGTACGTGCGCCGTCAGCCGGTGATCCTCGGGTTCTTCCTCGTGGACACGAACGCAATGATCTTCGGGATGCCGAGCGCGCTCTTTCCCGCCATCGCCGCTCATCGCTTCGGCGACGCGTCTCTGGTGGGTTACCTGTACATGGCGCCTGCCGCAGGCGCGCTGGTCGTGTCGCTCCTGTCGGGACCGCTGCGGCAGGTCCGCCGGCAGGGTCTCGGCGTCGTCATCACGGCCTCGCTCTGGGGATTGGCGATTGCGGCGTTCGGGTTCGCGCAGCAGTTCTGGGTGGCGCTCTTGCTCCTCGCGCTCGCCGGCCTCGGCGATCAGATCAGCGCGATCCTGCGCTCGGTGATGCTGTACCGGATCACGCCCAAGAAGATGTTGGGGAGAGTGTCCGGAATCGAGTTCATGCAGGTCGCAGCCGCGCCGTCCATCGGGAACCTCGAAGCCGGAGCTCTCGCGTCGGTAACGAGCCTGCGGTTCTCGATCGTCTCGGGCGGCGTCGCTTGCGTGGCAGGTTGCCTCCTGCTCGCGTTGGCCTTCCCAGCGCTTCTTCGCTACGACGGGCGGGCCGATGCTGAAGCGTGACTTCTTCGCGCGAAGTGTCCACGAGGTCGCTCCCGAGCTGATCGGTGCAACGTTGCTCGTGGACGGAGTGGGGGGAACGATCGTGGAGGTCGAGGCTTACGACCAAGGAGACCCCGCGAGTCACGCCTACGGCGGGCCCACCGCGCGCAATGCGACGATGTTCGGTCCCCCGGGCCACGCGTACGTCTATCGCTCGTACGGGATCCACTGGTGCCTGAACCTCGTGTGCGGCAGCGGGAACGACGCAGAGGCGGTCCTCATTCGCGCGCTCGAGCCGACCGCCGGCATCGAGCTGCAGCAGCAGCGTCGAGGGGTGGAGGACCTGCGAAAACTGTGCTCAGGGCCGGGCAAGCTCTGTCAGGCCCTCGCGATCACCGGCAAGCACGACGGCCTTCCGCTCGATCAGCTTCCGTTCCAACTGAAGGAACGACGCGAGGTGCCCCAGATCGTCACCGGGCCGCGGATCGGGATCACGCGCGCAGCGGAGCTCCCCTGGCGCTACGGGCTGCTGGGCTCGCCGTTTCTCAGCCGTGTCCTACGATCAGCCTGATCTTCATACGGGGCCCGGCCGCAACGCCAGCCACAGGCCTCTGGGCCAGAACTCGTCCCGCGCGGCCGTCCGCGAAACGCTCGATCACCGCCACGAGCCCTCGGGCGCGAAGTCTGCGCCGCGCATCGCGCAGCGACAACCCGATGACCTTCGGCACGACCCCGTGCAGCGGCTTCGCCAGCACCAGAGTCACCGAGTCGTGGGACGAGAGCCTGCCCTTGCGGGGAAACTGGTCCAGCACGAGGTCCACGCGCTGCTTCGGGCGTGCGGGCTTGTAGACGATCGTGGCCGAGAGCGGCTGCAGGGCGAGCCGCTGCCTGGCCCGTGTCAACGACATTCCGACGACGCGTGGGATGTCGACCTCGTTCGGCTTGCAGTCCGCGTTGCGCTGTGGCCCTCGCCCGGAGAAATACGAGACGAGCTCGGTATCGCGGCAGTGGCCGTTGTCGAGCCGCAACACGCCGTCGCGCCACACGACTCGCTTTGTCGACGCGTACTCGTACGAGTAGGGCGGGAATGACTGCGGCGTCGTCCCCGCGAGCGCGAGCTTGTTGAACGACCGCCAGATCTCCGCGGGGAACGTTCCTCCGGCGACCGCCTGTCCGTGGTACTCGCTGAGCATCGGCTTCAGTCGATCGGGGTAGCCGACCCACACTGCGGTCGCGAGCTGCGGCGTGTAGCCGACGAACCAGGCATCGCCGTAGTTCTCGGTCGTCCCGGTCTTCCCGGCGACGACTCGGTCGGGAAGAGCCGCGCGCCTTCCGGTCCCCGAGCGGACGACGCCTTCGAGGATGCTCGTGAGCAACGCGTTCTGATCGCGTGTCAGCACAGGCCGGTTGAGCGGCTTGTTGTCGTCGATGACCTTTCCCTCCGGGTTGCTGACCCGCGCCACTGCACGGGGGTGGTTGCCGAAGACGGAGCCGTCGATGCGACGGCCTCCGTTCGCGAAGGACGAAAAGGCGCGCGCCATCTCGAGCGGGCTCACAGGATCGGCGCCGAGGCCGATCGCGAAGTACGGATTCAGATGCCGGGTGATGCCGAGCTGCCGCGCCGTCGCGGCGACCTTGGCAGGCCCGACGAGTCGGGTCAACTGCGCGAACACCGTGTTGTCCGACACGACCGTCGCGGTCGTGAGGTCGGCCGAGCCGAGGTAGGAGTTCTCGTAGTTGTGCACAGGCCAGTACTTGTCCCCGATGAAGATGGACACCGGCTTCGACGGGAAGGTCGTCGCCGGTGAGACGCCCTCCTTGAGCGCGGTCGCCAGGACAAAGGGCTTGAAGGACGAGCCCGCCTGACGCTCTCCTTGTACGGCCAGGTTGAACTGGCTCTGCCGGAAGTTGTCGCCGCCATACATCGCCACGACCTCGCCGGTACTCGGCCGGATCGAGACCAGGGCCGCGGACGGACCGTTCGGCTCTTTGAGGATGGACTCGATCGCCTGCCTCGCGAACTTCTGCAACCGGAGGTCGATCGTCGACTGCACATCGAGGCCGCCGCCGAACACTCGCCGTGTTCCGTACTGCTCGATCAACTGCTGCTTCACGTAGTTGACGAAGTAGGGAGCCGGGCCTTCGATCCCGGGCAGGCGGACGTCGCCCGCCTTCGGCAGCGGCGTGCGGGCGGCGCGTCTCATGTCGCGCGCCGAGATCTCGCCCTGCGCCTGCATCGCCTTCAGCACCTCGAGCCGCCTGGCCTTGGCGCTCCTCGGGTTCGTCACCGGATCGAACCGCGACGGATCGGCCGGAATGCCGGCGAGCAGCGCCGCCTCGGGGAGCGTCAAACGTGCTGCGGTGGAGTTGAAGTACGTCTGCGCGGCCCGTTGAATCCCGTAAGCGCCGTTCCCGAAGTAGATCGTGTTCAGATATGCGGTGAGGATCCGCAGCTTCTTCCAGCGCTGCTCGAGCTGCCAGGCCAGCGCGGCCTCCTTGAGCTTGCGGCTAATGGTTCGCTCGGTCGTGACGCACGAGTTCTTGACGAACTGTTGCGTGATCGTCGAACCGCCTTGCACGACGCTCTTGCTCGTGATGTCGGCCCACACGGCTCGCCCGATCCCGCGGAGGTCGATTCCGCGGTGCTCATAGAAGCGCTTGTCTTCGACCGCAACGATCGCCTGTTGCATGATCGGCGCGACGTCGGAGGTTCCGACGAGGATGCGACTCTCGGAGCCTCGGAGCGTGGCGAGGATCGTGTGCCCGTCGTTCGCATAGATGTGCCCGTCGACCTCTCGGGGCACGCGCGCCGGATCGCAGGTCGGAATCTGGCTCGCAACAGCCGTGATCAGCCCGAACGTGAACGACGCGACGCCGAGGAAAAGAAGGATGACGAGGAGGGCAGTGAGGCGGAGCTTTCGGATCCTCCGCCGGCGCCCGTTCGAGGCGGGAGCGCGGGTGCTGCGTTTCCGGCGAAGCAAGCGCCGGATTCTAGCTCTGAGCGGCGTTCCTGACGATGGCGAACGGCTGGCTCGACGGGCTCTTGCGCCCGCCGGCCGGCTCTTTGGTGACCATCACGGTGGCTCCTTCGGGCACGGGCCGGTCGAGGGGGACCGCTACCACGCCGCCGCCCTCGAAGAGGCCCGCCGGCTCGGGAGCTCCCTCGGCGGCGATCCAGGCCTCGTAAGTACGACCGTTTCCGGCGGGCGCCAGGTTTCTGAGCACGAGGGCCGCCTCGCCGCTCGGAGCCACGACAAGGGTTCCGCGCGCGAAGGAAATCGTGCGAGATCCGGGCTGGCCCACGATCTGCGCCACCCGCTCCTGCCGCGCGAGCCGGGACTCGCTGCGATCGAGCTTGCTCGAGAGCGAGGCGGCCCAGATGCCGAGGCCGATCGCCGTGCAGGCAGCGACTGCGGCGATCGCCGCGACGGGCTTGACCCAGCGCGGACGAAGAGGGACGACGTTCGGGCGCTCTCGTGCCGCCTGCTGCAGGATGCGGGCCCGCAGCTCTGGCGGAGGCACGGGCGTCTCCGTTCCGTAGGCCAGCGCGCCCGCGGCGTCCGAGAGCTCGGCAAGCTCCTCGCGACAGCGCTCGCACCGCGCGAGGTGCGTCTCGTAGGCACGCGCGTCCTCCGAGTCGAGGGCGTCGAGCGCGTAGGCGGCGGTCAGGTCGTGTAGGGCGTTGGCTTCCATGCCGCGTCTCCAGTTCCAGGCTCTGCAAGCAGCTCACGGAGCCGCGCAAGGCCCGTGAACATCCTGCTCTTGATCGTACCGACGGGTTGTCCGAGTCTTTCCGCGAGCTCCGTCTGGCTGAAGCCACCGTAGTACGCCAGCTCGAGTGCTTCGCGCTGCTGGTCCGGCAGCTGCTTCAGGGCCGACTGCACACGCTCACGTTCGAAGCGGAGCCACGCATCGTCCTCCGCAGAGCCCGACGCCTCCGGCTCGACGGTCTCGCTGAGCGGCTCCGCACGCCGCCGGTCCTCGCGGCGCACGAGATCGACAGCGCGGCGATGGACGAGCGTCAGCAACCAGGTGCTGGCCTTCCCGCGCTCCGGCATAAAGCGGTCGGCGTTTCGCCACGCGGTGAGGAAACCTTCCTGCACGGCATCCTCTGCGAGCTTGTCGTCCCGGAGGATTCGCAGAGCGAGACCGTATGCCACCCGGCCGAACCGGTCGTAGAGCTCGGCGAGCGCCGACTCGTCGGAGCGGGCCAGCAGAGCGACGACCGCCTCGTCGGAAAGGTGTGCAAAGGATCGAACCACCGGCCGAGCAGTTTCGCTCATCGAGCTCTATTCGCAGTGGGTGAGCTCCCGGTTCGGTCCGAACCGGTTGCGCCGGGCGGGCGAATCAGCGCCGATACGACGGCCAAGACCGCAAACCCGACAGGCCGTCTGAAAGGAGCATGGAGGACGATGCGCAAGCTCGCAGTCCTACTCCTGGCGGCCGCAGCTCTGGCAGCGCTTGTCGCAGCGCTGACGTCGCGGGGCGGGAGCCCGGCGACAGCCCAGGCCTCGAGCCACCGGGAGGCACCGTTGATCTCGGAGGACCCCTCCGCGGACAACACGGACACGTATGCGTTCCGGAGCGCGGATGCACCGGACACCGTGACGATCATCTCGAACTACATCCCCGGCGAAGATCCTGCCGCGGGTCCGAACTGGTACACGTTCTCGCCTTCGGCCCGCTACGTGATCTACGCCGACAAGAACGGCGACGGCAAGCCGGACATCACGTGGCGCTTCCGTTTCAAGAATCGCGCGCCGGTGGCCTTCCTGCAGAACACGCAGCAGGAGTACACCGTCACGCGGCTCGACGGGAAATCGTCCCGTGTCGTCGGTAGCGGGCTGCTGACGCCTCCCGACAACATCGGGCCGCGGTCGACACCTGGCTACCACGCACTCGCGATGGCAGGGATCCACGATCTCAACGACGGCTCGAAGGTCTTCGCGGGTCAACGCGATGACGGCTTCTTCGGCGACATCGGTGCGGCGTTCGATCTCGTTGCCATTCGCAGCGGCACGGGTGCGAGCGGCGGTGGCAAGGACTTCTTCGCCGGCTACGCGGTGCACACCGTGTCGCTGCAGGTCCCGCTGTCTCAGCTGGACAACGGCGGCAATCACGTCGTCGGGGTCTGGTCGGCCAGCGAGCGGCCCGTCACGAAGGTGACGCTCGCGAAGAGCCGTGGACGCAAGGTCCTGCAGAAGACCACCGAGTGGAAGCAGGTCTCGCGTCTCGGCGAGCCGCTCATCAACGAGCTGCTCATCCCGACCGAGCTCAAGGACAAGTGGAACGCGAGCACGCCGGACAAGGACAAGCAGTTCGAGCAGTACTACTCGAGCCCAGTCCTCGCGAAGCTGCTCAACCAGCTGTATCCGCAGTTCGGCCCGTTCACCGAGACGAATCGCACCGATCTCGTCTCCGTGTTGCTCACCGGGTTGAAGGAGCCGAACCTCAACTACACGGGCACGACGCTCGCGGACGAGATCCGGCTCAACCTCGCGATCCCGCCGACAGCTCCCGTGGGCCATGGCAACCGTCTCGGCGTGCTCGGCGGCGACCTCGCGGGTTATCCCAACGGACGGCGGCTCGAGGACGACGTGATCGACATCTCGGAACGCGCTGTCGGCGGCGTCCTGATCGGACACAGCCTGCCGCTTGGTGACGGCGTCGATGGAAACGACGTCCCCTACCTGGCGACATTCCCGTACCAGGCAGATCCGTTTAGCGGGTACGAGAACACGAAGGGCCAGCAGAAGCCCTGATGGCGGCCCGGCGACTCATCGTCGGAGGAGTGGCGGCGGCCTTGACGGCCGCCGCCCTCCTGCTGGGCGGCGTGCTGGCGGACCGGTCGGCGCCGACGGCCTCCAGTGCGGTGCCGTTGGCGTCGGGGATCGTCGCTGAGAGCGACGCTGCGCTGCTCCCACGGCTGCAGCAGCAGGTTCGCGAGAACCCAACCGACGTGCGTGCGCTCGGGCTTCTCGGCCTCGCCTACCAGCAGCGTGCCCGCGAGACCGGCGACCCCGCGTACTACGGTAAGTCCGACGGTGTGCTCCGCCGCGCGCTTCGGATCAAGCCGGAGGATCTCATTGCGACGAGCGCACTCGGCTCGCTGGCGCTCTCACGACACCGCTTTCGGGCAGCGCTGGCGCTCGGTCACCGAGCGGTCTCGATCTCGCCGTCCACGGCTCGCGGCTACGGCGTGATCGGCGACGCGCTCGTCGAGCTCGGTCGCTATGACGAGGCGTTCACGGCATTCAACAGGATGGTCTCCCTGAAGCCGAGCCTCGCGGCCTACGCGCGTGTGTCGTATGCGCGTGAGCTGATGGGTGACGTTCGGGGTGCGGCGGACGCAATGCGCCTCGCCGTCGAGGCCGCCGTCGGTCAGCCGGAGGCGCTCGCGTGGTCGCAGACGCAGCTCGGCAAGCTCTTCTGGTCGCACGGCCGCTCGCGTCTCGCGGAGCAGCACTATCGGATCGCGCTCGCGGTTCGCCCGGGCTACGTCTATGCGCTCGACGCACTCGCACAGGTCGAGGCGGCGCACGGTCGGCTGCGGCGGGCCGTCGCGCTCGAGCGGCGCGCCACCGAGACGATTCCACTGCCGCAGTTCGTGGCGACCCTCGGTGATCTCGAGCGAGCTCAGGGACACGACGCAGCAGCAGCGCAGCAGTACGCCCTGATCGGAGCGATCCAGCAGCTGCTGCGCGCGAACGGAGTCAAGACCGATCTCGAAACCGCGCTGTTCGACGTCGATCATGCGGTGCGTCTCCCTCATGCACTCGCGCTGGCCCGGGCCGCTTACCTCGACCGGCCGTCGATCGACGGTGAGGACGTGCTCGCCTGGGCGCTGGCGCGCAACGGCCGCTGCGCGGAGGCGCTGCGCCACTCGAAGCGCGCGTTCCGTCTCGGCACGCTCGATACCGCCAAGTTCTTCCACCGCGGGATGATTGAACGCTGCCTCGGCAATCGGGGCGCGACGACTCACTGGTTCCGCAGAGCGTTTGCACTGAACCCACACTTCTCCGTTCTGTGGGCGCCCCTCCTGAAGAGGTACGCAGCGTGAGGCGCGTCGTTCTCTGCGCAGCGGTACTCGCCGCACTCGTCCTGCCTGTAGCCGCGTCCGCTCATCCGCTCGGCAACTTCACCGTGAACCGGTTCAGCCGGATCGAGGTGGCCGGACCGCGCGTGTACGTGCACTACGTCCTGGATCTCGCGGAGATCCCGACCTTCCAGGCGGGAAAGATCGCCGCGCGCAGCTATGCGCGTCGCATCGCGCGCGGCGCTCAACTGACGGTGAATGGGCACCGCGCGCAATTGATTCCGGTCGAGACTGCGCTCGCGCATCCGGCGGGCGCCGGCGGGTTGAAGACGACACGCTTGGAGGTCGTCCTGCAAGGCCCGAACCTGACCCGCGCGAGCCGGGTGACCTATCGCGACGAAAACTACGCTGGCCGGATCGGCTGGAAGGAGATCCTCGTCGGCAGCGCACCGAGCTCAAGCAACGAGCTGCGCGCGTACCCGAAGGACCTGCTCTCGAGTCCGCTCGCAGTCACCGCTGTCCAAACCAGACTCGTGCCAGGGACAGTCCCTGGCACACGTCCGCATGTGACGCAGGGGAAGGCCCTGCAAGCACGCGACCGCATCGCCGACTCGCGGTTCGCCGCGCTCGTCGGCCGTGATCACCTCGGCGCCTGGGTCATCCTCGCCTCGCTCGGGGCCGCCTTGTTCTGGGGCATGGCACATGCGCTTTCGCCGGGTCACGGCAAGACGATCATCACGGCCTACCTCGTGGGCCAGCGCGGGACACCGCGTCACGCGGCGCTGCTCGGCTTGATCGTGACCGTGACGCACACGATCGGCGTCTTCACGCTCGGCCTCGTCACCCTCCTGCTCTCACGCTTCATCGTTCCCGACCAGCTGTATCCCTGGCTCAATCTCGTCTCCGGGCTGCTCGTCGTCGCGATCGGCGCTTCGGTGTTGCGGGCGCGTTGGCTGCACAGGCGCGCGCACACGCACGCGCACGATCACCATCATCACCACGGGCACGGGGAAGACCTCAGCCTCCGTTCCCTCTTCGCCGTCGGCGTCTCCGGAGGACTGCTCCCATGTCCCTCCGCACTCGTCGTCCTGCTCGCCGCGATCTCGTTGCACCGGTTGGCGTTCGGCCTGCTGCTGATCGTCGCGTTCAGCGCCGGGCTCGCATTGACGATCACCGGAATCGGGCTCGCCGCCGTGGTTGCCCGCGGAGTCTTCAGAAAACTCAGCTTCGAAGGTCGAGTTGTCTCGCTCCTGCCGGCCGCGAGCGCGCTCGTCATCCTCGCCGCCGGACTCGCGATGACGGTTCACTCTCTGCCCGGTCTGAGGTAGCCCTTCCGGCTTCGGTGCGATACGTTGAGAGCCCGTGCCGATCGCCGCGCCCTACGGCTCCTGGTCCTCTCCGATCACCACCGACCTCGTCGCAAACGAGGGCGGCGTTGGATTCGGGTACCTCGACATCGACGAGCACGGGGTCTACTGGACCGAGAGCCGCCCACAGGAAAGCGGAAGGAGCGCCCTCGTGTTTCGCCCGCACGGCGGTGACCCCGTGGAGGTCGTCCCACCGGACTTCAACGTCCGGACTCGCGTTCACGAATATGGCGGCGGGGCCTGGTTCCGGCACGGCAGCGTCGTGTTCTGCTCGAGCTTCGACGACAGCCGCCTCTACAGGGTCGAAGCGCCCGGCTCCGAACCGCAGCCGATCACGCCCGAGCCACCCGAGCCGCACGCGTTCCGCTATGCGGACGGCCGCGTCTTCGCCGGTGGCCGGCTGATCGTCTGCGTCCGGGAGACCCACGGAGAAGGCGAGCCGCAGAACGAGCTCGTCGTCCTTCCGACCGACGGCTCCGCGGAGCCACACGCGATCGCAAGCGGCCGCGACTTCTACGCCGCTCCACGACCGAGCCCTGACGGAACCGCTCTGGCCTGGCTGGCCTGGGATCACCCGCACATGCCCTTCGAAGGCACAGATCTGTGTGTTGGGACGCTGGCCGACGACGGCGCGGTGTCGAGCGGCCGTCGCGTCGCGGGCTCGGAGCAGGAGTCGATCTTCCAGCCGGAATGGGGCGCGGACGGATTGCTCTACTTCGTCTCCGATCGCACCGGCTGGTCGAATCTCTACGTGGAGCGCGACGGCGAAGTCCATGCGCTCACGAGCGAGCAGGCGGAGCTCGGCTACCCGCAATGGGTTTTCGATCTCTCGCGCTACGCCTTCCTCGGCGACGATCGGATCGCCTGCATCTTCACACGCTCCGCGGTCGACGGGCTCGAGATCCTCGATCTGGAGAGCGGAAAGCTCGCGAGCCTCGACCTTCCGTTCTCGAGCTACTCGTCACCGTCGCTCCGCAGTTACGGGACGCGCGTCGTCTTCCCCGCAGCCTCGCCGACGCAGCCCTCCGCCGTGATCGAGCTCGACACCGAGTCCGGCGAGAGGCACGTTCTTCGCCGTTCGACCGAGATGGAGCTGGACGAGCGTTACAACGCGGTCGCGCAAGCGGTCGAGTTCCCCGGAACCGGCGGACAGACGTCGCACGGTTTCTACTACGCGCCCACGAATCCGGACTACGAAGGTCCGGAGGGCGAGCTGCCGCCGCTGGTCGTTCTGGTGCACGGCGGCCCGACTGCGCACGTGACGACGGCGCTCGACCTGGAGATCCAGCTCTTCACGAGTCGCGGAATCGCGGTCATCGACCTGAACTACGGTGGAAGCACCGGCTACGGCCGCGAGTATCGCGACCGGCTCCGCGGAACGTGGGGCGTGGTCGATGTCGAGGACAGTGCAGCGGCTGTGCGTTACCTCGCCGAGCGCGGAGACGTCGATCCAGCCCGGGTCCAGATCACCGGCGGCAGCGCGGGGGGCTACACGACCCTGATGGCGCTCGCGGTGCGCGAAGAGTTTGCGTCGGGAGCTTCGTACTTCGGCGTCGCCGACCTCGTGACGTTTCACGCGGAAACGCACAAGTTCGAGTCGCACTACGACGACTACCTCGTCGGGCCGTGGCCGGAAGCGATGGCGCTGTACCGCGAACGATCACCCGTCACGCATGCCGATTCGATCTCGGATCCGCTGCTGCTCTTGCAAGGGCTTGACGACAAGGTCGTTCCGCCTTCGCAGTCGGAGGTCATCGTCGAAGCGCTGAAACGGCGTGGCATCCCGTACGCGTACATCGCGTTCGAAGGTGAAGGCCACGGTTTCCGCAAGGCCGAGAACATCAAGCACGCCGCCGATGCTCACCTTTCGTTCCTCGGCCAGGTATCGGGCTTCGAACCGGCCGACGAGATCGAGCCGATCGAGATCGAGAAACCCGACGCGGTTCCCCAGTAGGTTTCGCGCGATGAGTGCCGCCGACCTGACGCGCCATGCGGTGCACGTCCTGCCCGAAGGAGAGCTCGAGCGCAAGCTGAAGCTCGGCCGGCCGCTCCGCGTGAAGCTCGGCATCGATCCGACCGCGCCCGACATTCATCTCGGCTTTGCGTACGTGCTCGATCGTCTCGCGGAGTTCCAGCGCGAAGGGCACACGGTCGTGCTCATCGTCGGGGACTACACCGCTCGCATCGGCGATCCGTCGGGTCGCTCGGACGAGCGCCCTGTGCTACCTGACGAAGTCCTGGATGCGAACGCGAAAGAGTTCGCAGAGCAAGCATTTCGAGTGCTGGACCGCGAACGGACGGAGATCCGCTTCAACGGCGAGTGGCTCGGCAAGCTCTCCTACGCAGAGGTCGTTCGGCTCGCGCGCACGATCACCGTTGCCCGGATCCTGGAGCGAGACGACTTCGCGCAGCGGTTCGCCGCGCGCGAGCCGATCTCGATCTCCGAGCTTCTCTATCCGCTCATGCAGGCCTACGACTCCGTCGCAATCGAGGCCGACATCGAGATCGGCGGCACCGACCAGCTGTACAACCTGCTCGCCGGCCGCGACGTGATGCACGACTACGGGCTCGACCCGCAGATCGTCATGACGTATCCGTTGCTCGTCGGGCTCGACGGCGAAGACAAGATGTCGAAGTCGCGCGGCAACTACATCGGGATCAACGACCCACCGGACGAGATGTTCGGAAAGACGATGTCGATTCCGGATAAGGCACTGCCGCAATGGTGGGAGCTCGTAGTGGGCGGCGGGCCTCATCCGGACGACCCGATGGAGTGGAAGCTCGAGCTCGCGCGGCGGATCGTCTCCCGCTGGCACGGAGACGAAGGCGCCCGTCGCGGAGAGGAGCACTTCACCCGGGTCGTGCGCGAGCATCAGGCGCCGGACGAGGTGCCTGAAGGCCGGCTTCCCGAGGGAGATCCGGTCCACCTGCCCGCGCTCCTGGTCGATCAGCTCGGAGTCGGCTCCACGAGCGAGGCCAGGCGCCTGATCGCGCAGGGAGCCGTCCGGATCGACGGCCGGCCGGCCGCTGAGATCGACGTGCCGCGGGTTACTCTCGAGGGAGCCCTCGTCCAGGCCGGAAAACGGCGGTTCATGCGGTTTTCCGGTGCTTGACTGGGGCCTCAGAGTTGCTACCATGCCCGGGCTGCCCGATAGGGCGGTGTAGGACAGTCCCCGTACCTCGACACTGGAGCGCCCACAGGACGCAACCGGATACGACGAAAGTCTTCCGTAGCTTCCCTGGGCCTT
>DATHGN010000050.1:0-17768 GCA_035317565.1 Gaiellaceae bacterium | reverse complement strand
CGCTGCCCGTGCAAGCAACTCCTCATAGGACGCCGCGCGGAAGCGGCGCTTGGCGTCGGCGATGCGATCGAGATCCGCTTCGAGCTGCTCGAGCCTTCCGGGCTCGGCCTCGAGTGTCGTCAGGAAGCCGCGCAGCTCACTTGCCGCCTCGCGCAGCCGCAGCTCGGCGTCCCGAAGCTCGTCGCCGGCACGCGCGAGCTCCGGTGCCAGCGACTCGATCGGTGCAAGCGCGCGCTCCGCGTTTGCGACGAGCCCGACCGCACCGTCGCCCTCGTCGGGAGCGAGCGCGTCGGCCGCTGCCGCGGTTCCTTCTGCGAGCTCGGTGACGTGCCGAAGCCGCTCGCGCTGCGCGCGCAGCGCCTCCTCTGTGTCGGGCTCGAAGCCTGTCGTGTCTTCCACGAGAGCGCGCAACTCCGCAAGGCGTGCCTCGGCGGCGACCGCGCCCGTTTGCAGTTCGTCGTGCTGTCGCCTCGCGGCAAGGAGCTCACGCCAGGCAACACGCGATTCGGCCCGCAGCTTCAGCTGGTCGTCGCCGATGAACGAGTCGAGCACGTCGAGCTGGTACGAAGGCCGGCCGAGTCGGCGCTGCTCGAACTGTCCCGACATTGCGATCAGCCGCTCCCCGGCTGCGGCAAGGTCCTCGCGGGCCGCGCCACGCCCCCAGGCATAGGCGCGAGTCCGCCCGTCCGCAAAGACCCGGCGGGCAACGAGCAGCCCCTCCTCGTCCTCGGGACGAAGGTCCGCGAAGGACTCGAATTCCTCCTCCTCGAGCAACCCGGACGGGAGATCGAGCTCGGCCTCGACGTAGGCCTCCGCGCCGTCCGGGCCGATGTAGGCCGCGTCGCCTTTCGCCCCGAGCAAGAGTCCGATGGCCTGCGCGAGAATCGTCTTCCCTGCGCCGGTCTCCCCGGTGATGGCATTGAGCCCGGGGGCGAAGGCGAGCTCGGCCTCGTGGATGAGGACGAGGTTCTCGATGCGGAGGCGGCGGAGCATGATGCCGTCGAGATGGTAAGCGGCGGAGCGCCGCGGCACCATCGTCCCCGAATCCCACGCCCTTTACAGGTAGACGCGTCTAGCCTCGGGACACCCCACCTCCCTCCCCTGAGCCTCGAGCCTAGCCGTGGAAAGCGCACCTGTCTGCGCCGGATCTCGGCCTGGAGTCAGGAGCCGAAGGTGTCCCGGTAGCGCCTGAAGAAGGTGGCCTCGGGAAGCGTGGCGAGGAGGCTTCGCTGTTCCGCGAGCCGGATCGCGATCGGCGAGCCGTGGCCGACGTCCGTGAGCAGGTGGCCGTCGACGAGAACGGTCACGTCGACGTCGAGTGTCTGATTGCGGATCTCGAGGTCGATGCCCCGAGGGACCACAAGCGGGCGCGCGTGGAGCGAATGCGGGGCGATGAACGTGACCACCATCGCGTCGAGCCCGCGCGCCAGAACGGGGCCGCCGTTCGAAAGGTTGTAGGCAGTCGACCCCGCCGGGCTCGCGCAGATCATCCCGTCACACGGCTGCACACCCATGTCTTCGCCGCCGAGAGCCCACGAGAGCTCGACCATCCGGCCCCGAATCGAGCTGAGCACGACCACATCGTTGATGGCGGCACCGCGGATCCCGTCGACCTCGACCTCGAGCGTCGTCAAGTGCACGACGCGGTAGTCGCCCGCGAACACGCGCGACAGGCCCGACTCGAGCTCGTTCGGCTGCACGGAGGCGAGAAAGCCGACGCGGCCGAAGTTCACGCCGACGACAGGGATCGGCGTCCCGAGGAAACGCTGCAGCGCGCGCAACATCGTCCCGTCGCCGCCGAGCACGACGGCGATGTCGGCACCGGTGAGATCCTGCTCGGGCTCGCCGACGCCGTGCTTCTCGACCTCCTCGTCCGGGAGCAGCAGTTCGACGCCCGCCTCTCGCGCGACCTTCTCGAGACGCTCGAGTGCCGGTCCGATCGTCACCGGCTTGCCGTGAGTGATGACGGCCGCGCGTCGGACGGCGTCAGACGATCGCTGCTGCAATCTTGGCGTCGATGTCGTCTGGGAGCTGCGGGTGGTCACGGTGATGAAGATGGAGGAAGACTTCCCGGTTGCCCTTCGGCCCCGGTAGCCCGGAGTCTACGGCCCCCAACGTTTCCGCCCCCCAGCGCAGCGCCGCGTCTGCAACTTCCCGCACGACCCGAGCGCGCACCTCGGCGTCACGCACGACACCTCGCTTGCCGACTTCCGCTCGACCCGCCTCGAACTGCGGCTTCACCAACACCACTGCTTCCCAGCCGGACCGCGCGAGTGTGAGAGCCGCCGGCAAAGCGAGGCGGACGCTGATGAACGAGACGTCGCAAACGACGAGGTCAGGGGCGAACGGAAGCTCGCGAAGCTCACGCGCGTTTGTCCGCTCGAGGACGGAGACGCGCGGGTCGATTCGGAGCCGTTCGTGGAGCTGTCCGTAGCCGACGTCGACCGAGGCGACACGCGTGGCCCCTCGCTGCAGCAGGACGTCGGTGAAGCCGCCCGTGGAGGCGCCGACGTCCAGGCAGTCGCGCCCGGCCGGATCCACCCCGAACGCGTTGAGAGCGTTCGCGAGCTTCTCGCCGCCGCGGGAGACGTACTGCGGCGGCAGGGCGACTTCTAGCTCGGCGGATTCGTCCACCTGTGTCCCCGGCTTTTCGTAACCGGTAACACGGCCCGCCATCACGAGTGCCTGCGCCTGCGAGCGGGTCTCCGCAAGCCCGCGCTCGACAAGCAGCACGTCGAGCCGCTTCTTCACTTCACGATGTGCGTGTCGCGAGACCGGCCACGATCTCCTCGAGCTGCGACGTATCGGCAGGGATGGCTGCCAGACGCTCGCGAGCGCGGAGCGCGGCTTGATCGGCGCGTGTTCGCGCGCCCGCTTCGCCGTGCAAGAGCACGTAGCCGTCTCCGTCGAGGATGTCGTCGACGATCTGGAACAGCAGTCCGAGCTCGTCTCCGAACGCGCGCCACGGCATCTGGTCGCGCTCGGCGACCCCGGCGACCCAGAGCGCCATCCCGACTGACGCTGCGAAGAGACGACCGGTCTTAAGCCTGTGGAGCGTCTCTTCGTCTGGCGCGGACTCGGTCACGTCGAGGTATTGCCCGCCGATCATGCCGAGCGTCGCCTGGGCGAGCTCGCGCCCGACCTGCGGGAACGGGTACGAGAGCGCAAGCCGGAATGCTTCGGCCAGCAAAGCATCACCGGCGAGGACAGCAACAGCCTCGCCGTACTGGGCCCACACCGACGGGCGGCCACGGCGCTCCGCGTCGTTGTCGAGGGACGGCAGATCGTCGTGGACGAGCGAGAACGCGTGCACGAGCTCGAGCGACGCTGCTGCCGGAAGCCCTGCTTCGGCATCACCGCCCGCAGCCTCGACGGTCGCGAGGCAGATCACTGCCCGCACCCGCTTGCCGGCCTCGAGCGCGTACCGCACCGCGTCGGCCTGCCCATGGAGCTCCGGCGTCAGAGCAAGGTCGCCGAGATACCCCTCGGCAAGCGCGCGCAGACGATCAGGGCTCTGCACCGGCATCCGCCTCGCGCTTCGCCTTCTGGAGCTCCTCCTCGATCGCCTTGCTGAGCTCGGCGAGCTCCGTCAGAACGTCGAGCGCCTTGTCGGCGTCGTCGGCCTGGGTGAGGCGTTCGAGCTCTGCCCGCGTCTGCTCGAGGCGAGCCAGCAGCTCCTCGGCCCGGGCGAGAGACTCTTCGGCGCTCACGAGACGCGCTCTCTAACGATTCGACCAAGAATGCCGTTCACCAAGCGTGCAGCATCGTCGGTTGCGTAGCGCTTTGCCAGGTTGACCGCCTCGTCGATCGCGACCTCGTCGGGAATGTCGTCCCGATCCAGCTCGTGCAGGGCGATCCGCAGGATGTTCCGCTCGATCGCGCCGAGCCGGTCCGACGTCCAGCCCTCGGCCGCCTCCGTGATCCGGCGGTCGTACTCCTCGGCGTTCGCAGCGACAGCCTCGGCCGTCTCGCGTGCGTAGACGTCGATTTCCCCCTCGTACAGTGACGCGAGCGGCTGCCCGGTGACGTCCCACTGATAGAGGAGAAACAGCGCAGTCCTGCGCGCGGCGCGACGACCGCCGCTCACGTGATTTCCTCGACGAACACGTCGACCCCGTCGACCTCCACGGCGCACATCGTCGCAAGCGCCAGCGCGACCTCTTCCTGGACGGCGCGCGCGACGTCGGGAAGTACGGCGCCGTAACGCGCGGTGAGCTCGAGGCGGACGCGGGCGTGGCCGGCGGAGACCTCCACGTCGAGCCGACGCCGCCCACGCCGGACCTGCGCGCCGTCGACAGAATCGCCTGCCTGCGCGACGAGCGAGTGGAGCGCGGCCGGCGTGACCGTGATGCTCCCGGCCGTCGACTGGGGCACGACGTAGCTCATGCCGCTCCGACCGCGGCAAGTCGCGTCTCGTCGAGAAAGCTCGTCGAGTAGCGCCCGCTCCTAAAGGTGTCGCTCGCAAGGATCTCAAGCGCAGCCTCCCTTGTGGTCGGAACGCCGCGGAGCTCGAGCTCACTCAGGGCGCGGAGCGAACGCTCGATCGCGGACGCGCGGTCTTCGTCCCAGACGATGAGCTTCCCGATCAGCGAGTCGTAGTAGGGCGGAATCACGGACCCTTCCTCGATGTGCGTGTCGAGGCGGACGCCCGGCCCGAGCGGCGGCCGAAAGCGCTCGATCACTCCGGGCGCCGGCGCGAAGCCGCGCGCTGGATCCTCCGCATTGAGCCGAATCTCGATCGCGTGCCCACGCCGCGCCGCGCGGCCGGTTTCGTGCAACTGCTCGCCGGCCGCGATGCGCAGCTGTTCCCGCACGATGTCGATCCCGGTCACCAGCTCGCTGACCGGATGCTCGACCTGAAGGCGCGCATTCAGCTCGATGAAGTAGTAGGAGCCGTCGGGGGCGAGTAGAAACTCGAAGGTGCCGGCGTTCAGGTACGAGATCGCGCGGCAGGCCCGTGCCACCCCGGTCTCCATCGCCTCACGCGTTGCGTCGTCCAGCGCCGGCGAGGGGGACTCCTCGATCAGCTTCTGGTGCCGGCGTTGAATCGAGCATTCGCGCTCACCGAGCGTGAGCACACCGCCGTCGGCATCGCACAACACCTGCACCTCGACGTGTCGCGCCGGAGTGATCAGCTTCTCGAGGTAGAGCGTGCCGTCGCCGAACGCCGCCAGCGCCTCACCGCTCGCGCGCTCGAACGCGTCTTCGAGGTCATCGGCCCGCTCGACCAGGCGCATTCCCTTCCCACCGCCGCCCGCGGATGCCTTCAACAGCACCGGATACCCGAGCTCGGCGGCTGCCTTGGCTGCTTCATCGGCTCCGACGGCTTCCGTGCCGGGCACCAGCGGCAGCCCGGCCGCTGCCAGCTCACGCTTGGCCTCGACCTTGTCGCCCATACGTGCCATCACGTCTGCGTCGGGGCCGATGAAGACGAGGTCGTTGTCCTCGCACGCGTGAACGAAGTCCGGGTTCTCAGACAGGAAGCCGTAGCCCGGATGGACGGCCTCGCAACCGGTCGTCTCTCCGGCCGCCACGACCGAGGCGATGTTGAGGTAGCTCTCGGTTGCGGAGGGCGGTCCGATGCAGACGGACCGGTCTGCGAGGCGCGTCGGAAGCGTTCCGGCGTCCGCAGTCGAGTAGACAGCGACGGCCTCGATGCCGAGCTCGTGCAACGCGCGGATCACCCGCACCGCGATCTCGCCGCGGTTGGCAACGAGCACGCGAGAGAACATCGTTAGAGCGCGTCCAGCGGACGGCCGGTCAGCGGCTCCAGTTCGAACAGGAGCTGGCCGAATTCCACCGGCTGTGCATTCTCGACGTGGATCGCGCGGACGACGGCTTCGACGTCGGACTTGACCTCGTTCATGAGCTTCATCGCCTCGAGGATGCACAACGTCTGACCCGCGCCGATCGGCTGTCCTTCCTCGACGAACGGGTCCGCCCCGGGCTGCGCTGCCCGGTAGAAGGTTCCGACCATCGGCGCCTCGACGCGCACGATGCCGTTCGGTGCCACCGGCTCGAGCTCCGCCTCTTGCGGCTCGCCGAAGAGTGATTCCGTGGGCGCCGGCGGGACTTCACGATCTTCCGTCCGCCGAACGGAGACGCGCATGCCCGCTTCCTCGATCGTCACCTCGCCGATGCCCGTCTCCTGCACGATGCGCACGAGCTCGCGGATGCGCTCTGCGCGAGCCTGGTCGACGCCACCGGTCGCGAGCGTCTCGTCGCCGCTGGATCGCCCGCGGATCGTCCGCAGAAGTGGTTCCGCATCGTCGCCGAAGAGACCGAGCAGAAGGAGCTCCTCCTCGCTCGACGCCAGTCCCTCCGACTGCGCCCGCACCTCCTGCAGAGGGGGAGCCGTGGTGTCCTCGACCGAATCGGGGTCCGCGGTGAGACCGATCGCGCGCTGAATCGACTTCTCGATCGGGGCGGGAGTCGTTCCGAGATGGCCCGCAACAAGCGACCGAAGCTCGTCCACCACGACGGAGTAGCGGCTCGAGGAGAGCACGTTCAGGAGCGCCTGTGAACCGAGCACCTGACCGATCGGCGAAGCGAGCGGCGGCCAGCCGACCTCGGCCCGGATTCGGATCAACTCTTCGATCGTCTCGTCGAGCCGGTCTCCGGCTCTCTGCGCTCGGAGGCTCGCGTCCAGTGCGGTGACGAGGCTGGCAGGGAGGTCATGCTGAGCGGCGCGAGCGGCAATGCGCGGTGCGAGCGGCGTGACCGGCTCGTCGCCGATGTGCTCGTCGACGACGTCCGAGGCGGCCCAGAGCGCCTGCACGTCGACGTCACACTCGAGCCCGAGCCCCGACAGCGCCTCGGCCAGAGCCTCGCCCGACACGCGGTGCAAGATCAAGGCGATCGGGAACACCGCGCACGCCATCAGCTCGGCACCGGCACGTGCAGCTTCGAGCGCCGCCGCCAGCGCGTTCCCACCGGATCCCTGGCAGTAGATGCCAATCGGCAGACCGGTCGCCTCGCGCAACCCCGTGACGAGCTCGCGCGCGCGATGCGGCTGCAGCGAGCCGGTCGGATCGTGCAACAGCACACGCGCGGCCCCGAGGGTCGGGAGCTCTCTGGCCTGCTCCATCAGCGCATCCGTCTCACCGGTGCGGCCGGGGCTGTAGACGAGCCCTGCCTCGAACTCCCCGCCGGCCGTCGCGACTGCATCGGCCGCCTCACGGAGATTCGAGACGTCGTTGAGCGGGTCGTGAAGCCTGAAGACATCGATCCCGTTCTCCGCGGCGGACGCGATGAATCGGCGGATGAAGTCGTTGTCGACCGGCCGGGAGCCGACGAGGAAGCGACCCCGAAGCGCCAGGCCGAGCGGTGTCTGGACATTCGCCTTCAACGCTCGGATGCGCTCCCAGGGGCTCTCGACACCTCGCCGCACCGCACTGTCGAAGCAACCGCCACCCGAGACCTCGAGGTAGGCGAACCCGGCGCGATCGAGGATTCGCGCGATGTTCAGCTGCTCGGCAGTCGGCAGCCGCCCGGCGAGCGGCTCCTGCCCGAGCAGGCGGATAGTCGTGTCGGCAAGCGCCGGCATGCGGGGAGCCTAGCGCCGCCACGATAGGTTTTCTCCCGCATGGACGTGCAAGAGCTTCGGCCGGGCCTGTGGCGCTGGACAGCGACTCACCCTGAATGGGAGCACGCCGAACACTGGGGCCCAGAAGTCGGCTCGGTCTACGCCGAGCTACCGGATGCGCTCGTCATGGTGGACCCGCTCGTGCCGCAGGACGAAGAGGACCGCTTCTGGGAGGCTCTGGACCGAGACGTCGAGCGAGTCGGGAAGCCGGTGCATGTCCTCCTGACAGTGCACTGGCACGAGCGGAGCGTCGCCACCGTGCTCGACCGATACAAGGCAACGCTGTGGCGCCCCGAGGAGAAAGGCCAGCTCCCGGCCGGCGTGCATGCCGAAGTCGTGAAGGGAAGCGACTGGGTCGAGGCGCTCTTCTTCCTCGAGTCGCACCGCGCACTCATTGCGGGCGACCTCCTCATCGGCAAGAACGGAGGAGGCATCGAGCTTCCGGTGCGCTGGTTTCCGAAAGGCGAACAGGACTGGGCCGAGCAGGAGCTGAAACCGGAGTTACGGAAGCGCCTCGGTGGGCTTCCGGTCGAGCTCGTAGTCGTCTCGCACGGTGAGCCGGTGCTCGAAGACGGCGCCGCCGCGCTGGAGCGTGCGCTGGCCTAGGCCCGCGAGATGTACCGCTTCTCGCGCGGGTCGACCTTGATGCGCTCGCCCGGGTTCACGAAGAGCGGGACTTGAACCACTGCGCCGGTCTCGAGGGTCGCGGGCTTGGTCACGTTCGAAACGGTGTCCCCCTTCACGCCGGGCTCCGTCTCGGACACCGCGAGCTCGACCGACGAAGGTAGCTGGACACCCGACGGTTTGCCGTTGACCAGCATGATCTGAACCGAGCTCGACGGAAGCATGAACTCGAGCGCATCCTCGACGATGGCATGCGGCAGCGACGTCTGCTCGTAGGTGTCGGTGTCCATGAAGACCACCTCGTCGCCGGCGTCATAGAGGTACTGCATCTCCTTCGTCTCCGTGCGGACGCGTGCGAACTTCTCACCTGCGCGGAAGGTCCGGTCGACGACGGAACCGGTGTCAAGCCCTTTGAGCTTCGTCCGGACGAAGGCTCCGCCCTTGCCGGGCTTGACGTGTTGAAACTCGACGATGCGCCAGTAGGCGCCATCGAGCTCGATGTGCATCCCGTTCTTGAACTGATTGGTGTTGACGGTCTCGGCCACGGCGCACAAGACTAGCGATCAGCCGACGGTGATCAGGTCCTTCCGAAACCCGGTGAGGTTCTCGAAGCCGCCCTCGGTCACGACGATGTTGTCCTCGATCCGAATGCCGGCACGACCCTCGAGATAAATCCCGGGCTCGACCGTGACCACGTTGCCCACGGCCAGCGTGTCGGTCGACTCCACGGACAGGCGCGGAGCCTCGTGCACTTCGAGGCCGAGCCCATGGCCGAGCCCGTGCCCGAACGTTCCGGCGAAGGCCGTTTCGTCGACGACTCGTCGTGCTGCCGCATCGGCATCGAAGCCCTTCACGCCGGATCGCAGCGCGTCGAAGCCGGCCTGCTGGGCGGCGAGCACGACGGCGTAGGCCTGCTTGACCGGCGCCTCGACGAATCCGGTCGTGAAGGTGCGCGTGTAGTCGGACACGTACCCGCCGACGACGCAACCCGTGTCCACGATGATCGTCTCGCCGCGGCCGATCGGCCGGTCGGTGGCGCGGCCGTGCGGACGAGCCGAGTTCGGGCCAGCGGCGACGATCGTCTCGAAGGCAACCGCGTCCGCGCCCTCGTCGTGGAAGAGCCGCCCGATTGTCCAAGCGACGTCGCGCTCGGTTCTACCGACGAAGGGCTGCTCGATCAGGCGCTCGAACATCCGGTCGGTGATCTCGCAGGCTCGCTTGATCGACGCGAGCTCGTCGTCGTCCTTGACTGCGCGCAGCTGCTCGACAAGCCCACGGCGGGGAACCGGCTCGATCGCGCCGCCGCGGAGCGTCTCGTACGCGGAGTAGGAGACGAAGTCGGCCTCGAAGCCGATCGGGCCCGACAACCGATCGGCCAGATCCTTCAGGAGCGCGCGTTTCGTCTCCTCGAACTCGACACCCTCGACGGCCCGCGCCGCCTCCGAGTAGCGAAAGTCGGTGAAGAGCCGCGCGCGCTCTCGTTCGACGAGGAGCGCGGCGTTCGAGCTCTTGAACCCGAAGAGATAGTGGATGTTCGTGGGGTTCGTGACGAGCAGCGGCTCTTCCAGCGACTCGCGTAGCCGCTCGATTCGTGGGTTCACGTAGCCGCTCCTACTTGCTCGACGATGAACTCGAGCGCCTCGCGATAGCCGTCAGGGCCCTTGCCGAGGACACGCTTCGCCGCCAGGTCGGCGATGACGGACTTGCGCCGCCACTCTTCCCGCTCCTCGATGTTGGAGAGGTGCACCTCGACGATCGGGGCCTGGAACAGCTCAAGCGCATCCCGGATCGCATAGGAGTAATGCGTCCAGGCACCGGGATTGGCGATGATGCCGTCGGCGGTGTCGATTGCGTCGTGGCACCACTCGACGTATTCGCCCTCATGGTTCGTCTGCCGGCACCGTACGGCACAGCCGAGCTCCGACGCCCACTCGTAGATTCGCGTCTCCAGCTCGGAGAGGGAGAGACCGCCGTAGAGCGCAGGATCGCGACGTGCGAGGACGTCGAGGTTGACCCCGTTCAGGACGACGACCTGCATCGGCGCACTCTAATCCGCGATCAACTCGTTCAGCGCCGCGCGAACTTCGGCTTCGGGACGGGCCGCGACGAACGGGCCGTCCTCGTCAAGCAGCACGAGTCGTAGCTCTCGTCGCTCCGACTTCTTGTCGCGCTGCAGCGCAGCCCAGGCGCGGTTGCGGTCGACCGGTACTGGTTGCGGCGCGAGCACTTCCTCGACGACGTCCGTGGAACGCCCGGAGAGCCGAAGTGCGGCGAGCAGCCCCAACGCGACCGCGCTCCCGTGACTCAGGCCCTCGTACCCGGCCGCGGCCTCCAGCGCGTGCGCAAAGGTGTGGCCCAGGTTCAGGATCGCACGGCGTCCCTGGTCGAACGGATCTTCGAGACAGACACCGGCCTTGAACGCCGCCGCCCCGCGGATCAGATCGTCCTCGCCGAGCTCCCAGAGAGGCCGGCCCGCCAGGAGTCCCGTCTTTACGACCTCGGCCATGCCTTCGCGGCGCTGCGTCGCGCTCAGTGTGGCGAGGACGTCGGGATCGACGACGACGCCTGCGGGATAGTGAAACGCGCCGACGAGGTTCTTGCCTGCCGCAAGGTCGATGGCCGTCTTGCCGCCGATCGCGGCGTCCACCTGCCCGAGCAGCGTCGTCGGCACTGCGAGCCACCGCACCCCGCGCAGATAGGTCGCGGCCACAAGACCTGCAACGTCCGTCGTCGAACCGCCGCCGTAACCAACGATCGTTCCCCTACGGTCGAGGTCGAGATCCGCCCACAACTGCGCGAGGACCGACGTCGTCTTGGCGGCCTCACCACGCGGCACCGCGTGCACCTGGTTCGGCCCGAAGCCGAGTGGATGCAGCTCGAGCACGTGTTCGTCGGCGATCACGGCGACGGGACCGTCGACGTCGAGACCGGTCAGTCGACCCCGCGCGACCTCTATCTCGAGCGCGGCGAGCAGCACATCGTCGACGCTCCGCACCGGCGCGGCGGAAACCTGGTCGTACAGGGGCTGTCGCTCGTCGAAGAGCGCCCTGAACGCTTCTTCGTCCCTCGCAAGCGGACGATCGCTTAGCCGAACGCGCTCCCAAGCCGTCGCGGGGTCGACCTCGACCCGGACGGTGTAAGCACGACTACGCAGAAGGTTGCGGGTGCGCTCGGAAAGGACTGCTCCGCCGCCGAGCGCGATCACTGCCGGCTCCGCCGAGGAGAGCACCTCCGCAGCGAGCTCCTCCTCGATACGACGGAACTCCGGTTCGCCCTGGTCGAAGAGCTCGGGGACGGGAGCATGGCGGCGTTCGATCTCACGGTCGAGATCGACGAAGGGTCGCCCGCTCAGCCGCGCGGCTTCCTCACCCAGCGTCGACTTGCCCGCGCCCATGAACCCGACGAGGGTGAGGTGACGCCCGAGCGCACCTACCTCGGTGACCAGTCGATCCGCTCCAGATAGGCGCGGTGCGCAGCGAGGAGATCGGCGAGCGAGTCACCGCCGAACTTGTCCTTCGCGGCGCGCGCGAGCTCCCACGCGACGCAGGCTTCGGCGACCACGGCTAGGGCTTCCACCGCAGCGGTGTCGCTGCGTTCGACGAGCGCCTCGGCGGGCTCGCCGGTCTGCAGGTCGACCGAGGCCAGGGGCTTCATCAGCGTCGGGAGCGGTTTCATCGCAGCACGGACGACGATCTCCTCGCCGTTCGACACACCGCCCTCGATCCCACCTGCGCGATTCGTCTTGCGATAGAGACCGCGCTCGTCTCGCAGGATCTCGTCGTGCGCTTCGGACCCGCGCTTCGCTGCAAGCCCGAACCCTTCACCGATCTCTACTCCTTTGACCGCTTGCGTCCCCATCAGCGACGCAGCGAGCCGTGCGTCGAGGCGCTCGCCCTTCGTCGCATAGGTACCCAGTCCGGGCGGTACGCCCCGTGCGCGCACTTCGACGACTCCGCCGACGGTGTCCCGATCCGCGCGGGCGTCGTCCACCTGCTGCTCGAGGTCCTCGGTCAGCACGCGACCTTCGACTGCGATCCCGAGCTCCGCAATGAGCGCCTTGGCCACCGCACCTGCGGCCACGATCACGGCAGTGTGCCGCGCGCTCGCGCGCTCGAGCACATTGCGCACGTCGGCGAATCCGTGCTTCAAGGTCCCCGCGAGATCGGCATGTCCCGGCCGCGGCAGCGTGACTTCCGACGTCCCCTTGCCGGCCGGCTCCCCCTCTGGTGCCCAGGCGCTCATCCCCCACTCCCAGTTCTTGTGATCCCGGTTGCGCACGACGAGCGCGAGCGGAGTCCCGAGCGTGCGTCCGTGGCGCAGGCCGGCGAGCACCTCGACCTCGTCCTGCTCGATCTGCTGCCTCGGGCTGCGCCCGTATCCCTGCTGGCGCCGATGCAGATCCGCATCGATCGCATCCTGCTCGAGGACGAGGCCCGAAGGCAGGCCGCTGACGATCGCGACGAGCGCCGGACCGTGCGACTCGCCCGCCGTGACCAGGCTCAATGCCACGGGGCCAAGCCTAAAGGGTGAGGGAGCCCGCAAAGCGGGCGGAACTGCCTGCTATCAAGGGCTCCCGAGAGCAGCGCGCATGATCTCGACCGGCGCCTGTACACCCGTCCAGAGCTCGAAGGACGCCGCCCCCTGAGCGACGAGGACCTCGAGGCCGTCGACGACAGTCCCGCCAGCAGCCTCCGCAGCGAAAGCGGTCGCCGTCCTCGGATATGAAAGGTCGACGAGCATCTGTCCGGTGCGAACCTCAACCAGCACCTCATCGCGCTCCGACGTCGCGTTGACGACGAGATCCACCTCCGACACGTCCGGCGGCCAGGTGCCCCGGCGTGAGAATCGAAGCGCGTTCGGGAGTGCTGCGGCAAACGCCGCTGCCGCGCCGCCGTCGCCGAGGATCGCGGCGCGGTGAAAGTCGAGCCCGCGGAGGATCGCCGCATCGGTGGAGTGGCCGCGAAGCCGACCGCTGTGGGCGACGAGGGTGTTGACGGACTGGTCGTCGGTTTCCACGAGCTTGGCCACGGCGAGTTTGTGGGGAGTGGTGACGTTCGCGCCGGCAAAGCCGAGCGCGATCAGTCCACGAAGCGCATCCTCGAGCTGTTCACGCGCGACCTGCAGCGGCACGTACGCCCAGTCGAGCCCTCGGGCTGCGAACGCGGCGTTCTGCATCAGCGGGGACAGCGACTGCAAGACCGGATCGCCGAGCAACCCGACGAGCCGGGTCTCACCGGAGATCATGGGCCGCCGTAGCCGTGCGCGTTCGCGTAGTCCTGGAAGGCCTTGTAGTTCGCGGTGAAGAAGTGATGCTTCTTGTCGGGCTTGCGCACGAAGTAGAGGTACTTGACCTTGGCGGGGTGGGCTGCGGCCTGCATCGACGCAAGCCCGGGGTTCGCGATCGGCGTCGGCGGCAGTCCCTGCCGCTTGCGCGTGTTGTAGGGCGAGTTGCTCTCGAGCTGCGATTGGTGAATCGATTCCGTCGGGGGA
The DNA here is from genome assembly GCA_035317565.1 of Gaiellaceae bacterium. Classification (GTDB taxonomy): domain Bacteria; phylum Actinomycetota; class Thermoleophilia; order Gaiellales; family Gaiellaceae; genus 3-1-20CM-4-69-9. The sequence goes on along the minus strand of DATHGN010000050.1, from coordinate 4,069 downwards.
ATGTCGAGCCCGTAGCGAAGCGTCGCGTCGATCCCGAGCGGCATGCGCGCATGAAGCCGGTTGTAGATCACGGCCGAGACGAGCTGGCGCTCGTCGGGTGAGAGTGTCTCCTTCTCCACCATCGACGCGATGATGAGGACGTCGTAAGGCGTCAGGTTCTTCGAGTGCGCGTAGCCGAGGTCGATCTGCTTCCAGTTCTCACAGAACGCATCGAGCTGGTCCTGCACGAGCTGCTGCGAAGAGGTCTGCTGGAAGAACTCGTAGGTCGCCGGAAAGAGGAAACCTTCGATCCGCCGCGGCTTGGCGCGAAAGCAACTCGGCACGCGCGGTGTGGTCGTTGCGGCGAGATAGGACGGCTTCGAGAGCTTCGGACGGCTCTTCGACTTGTGTGCTGCGATCTGGGCCACGGCTGCAACACGGTCGGCCATCTGCTTGCGGGTGAAGCCCTCGGGAAAGACGACGTGAAATGGCTTCGGCATCCCGATCACCGTCACGACAGGGCCGGTCGCGGTCGAGCGCGTCACCGTCCTGTACACAAGCGTGCTCGCGAGCGTCGTCGGCGCGCTGCTGCTGCTGTTGTCGCCACCGCCGATTGCAGCGACTGCGAGCCAGCCGAGACCGCCGAGCAGGAGGATGAGCACACCGAGCGCGAGAATCCGGCGCCGCGTGACCTGGCCCGGGTTCGGGCCTTCCGGCGGGCGGCCTTGCCGCGGCGGAATTACGCCCCGGCGCCGCTTGTCCATGTGAGGTAGCTGGAGAGCAGGTGGGCCGCAGCGCGTGCGTCCTCGGGTGCATCGGAGGGAGCCTGTTCGGCGAGATCGGTCGTAAAGCGCTCGTCATAGGTCACAACCGGAACACTGATCACGTCGGTGAGCGCTTCGACGAAGCGCTCCGTCTCGGTCGCCTGCTCCCCATGCTCGCCGCGCAGGGTCAGCGGCATCCCGACGACGACACGCTCGGCCTGTTCCTCGCCGATCAAGGCCGCGAGGCGCGCGAGCCCGTCGCCGGTGGCGGCGCTCTCCACCACGCACAAAGGCCGTGCGATCATGCCGGTCGGGTCCGAGACGGCGACGCCGGTCCGCGCCCGGCCGAAGTCCAGTGCGAGAACCTTCACTCGAGCGCTTTGGCGATCGCTTGCTTTCCTGCTTCCAGCGCATCCCGGAGGCCACCGGGATTCTTCCCTCCGGCCTCGGCAAGCGTCGGACGGCCGCCGCCGCCGCCGCCGATGTGACGGCCGATGTCGCGCACGAGCTCCGATGCGTCGAGGCCGCGAGCGACCAGCGACTCGTCGAGATTCACGACGAGATAGGCGCGCCCATCGTCCACGGACCCGACGATGACACCGGACGCCTGCTCCTGCCGGCGCACCCGGTCCGAGAGGTCGCGCAGCTCGCCGCCCTTCACCGACTGGGTCTGGACGAGCACGACGTCGCCGTCCTTCTCGACGATCTCGAAGTCGGCCGCAGCCTCCCGCTTCGGCTTCTGCGACTGCTTGCGCGCCTGTTCGAGCTCCGCACGAAGCTCGTCGGCCTCGCGCACGCCCGCATGGAGAAACGCATGCGCCTCACCCGAAGTGACCGCTTCAATGCGGCGAGCACCGGCCCCGACCGAGCCCTCGCTCAGGATCACGAAGGGTCCGACCTCCGCGGTCGAACGGACGTGTGTTCCGCCGCAGAGCTCGCGCGAGAAGCCGTCGATCTCGACGACGCGCACGTGATCGCCGTACTTCTCACCGAAGAGCATCATCGCGCCGAGCTTGCGCGCTTCTTCGATCGGCGTCACGAACGTCCGGACCGGGACGTTCTGGAAGATCTTCTCGTTGACGAGGTGCTGCACCCGCTCGCGCTCTTCGTCCGTCAGCTGCTGCGGATGGGTGAAGTCGAACCGAAGCTTGTCCGGGCGAACCGACGAGCCCGCCTGACGAACGTGGTCGCCGAGCACGTCCCTCAGCGCCTTGTGCAAGAGATGCGTCGCGGTGTGATTGGCCATCGTCGGGTAGCGGATAGCCCAGGGCACCACCGCATGAACACGCTCGCCGGCAGCGAAGCCCTCGCCCTCGAACAGCAGCGCCTGGTCGTTTTCGAGCCGGTAGGCCTCGCGGAGCTCGGCACGCACGCCGCTCCCGTCGTCACGCTCGATCCAGCCCGCGTCGGTTACCTGGCCGCCTCCGGCCACGTAGAACGGCGATTCGCGCAGCTTGGCCAGGAAGAGCCCCTCGCCGACCTCTTCGAGCGCTCCGATCTGAGTGAGCACGTCGGTCTTCTCGAAACCGACGAACTCCGAGCGGAAGCCGGCCCCCTTCGCGAATTCCGCCGCACGGTCGTCGTCCTTCGAGATCGCCCCACGCGACCGTGTGCGTTGCACCTCCATCAGGCGCGTGAACTCCTCGTCGTTCACGCCCAAGCCCCGCTCGCGCGCGAGCTCGCGCGTCAGCTCCAGCGGGAAGCCGTACGTGTCGTGGAGCTTGAACGCGTCCTCACCCGAGATGTCCCCGCCCTTCTCTGCGACCTCCTCGAAGAGCCGCATCCCACGCTCGAGTGTCTTGCCGAACCGTTCCTCCTCCGCCGTCAGGACGCGATGGATCTCGTCCCGGTGCTCCTCGAGCTCCGGATAGCCCTCCTTCATCTGCTCGATCACGACGTCCGAGAGACGGGCGAGGTACGGCGGCTCGAGGCCGACTCTTGCCGCCTGCTGCACTGCACGGCGAATGATGCGCCGCATGACGTAGCCCCGGCCCTCGTTGGACGGCGCGACACCGTCGGCCGCGAGAAACGTCATGCCGCGCCCGTGATCGGCGAGGATGCGGTGCGCCTTCGTCGCCTCCGGCGAGTCGCCGTAGGCGACGCCGCTCTCCTCCGCGATCCAGCGCATGATCGCCTGGTACACGTCCGTCTCGTAGACGGTCATGACGTTCTGCAGAATCGCGGCGGTTCGCTCCACTCCCATGCCGGTGTCGACGTTCTGCTGCGGCAGAGGCGTGAGCGTGCCGTCGGCACCCAACGCGAACTCCATGAAGACGAGATTCCAGAACTCGAGGAAGCGCTCGCAGCGAGTGCAACTCGGCTTGCAGTCGGGCTCACCACAGCCGTGCTCGACTCCCCAGTCGTAATACATCTCCGTGTCGGGACCGCACGGGCCGGGGCCTCCGACCGACCAGAAGTTCTCGGCGCGCGGCAGGAACACGATTCGCTCGGCGGGCTGACCGATCTTGCGCCAGTGGTCATACGCGACCCTGTCCTCGTCGAGCCCGAGCTCGGGATCGCCGGCGAACACACTCACCCAGAAGCGCTCGGGATCGAGCTTCAGCTGCTCGAAGACGAACTCCCAGGCGAAGTCGATCGCCCCTTCCTTGAAGTACTGGCCGAACGAGAAGTTGCCGAGCATCTCGAAGAAGGTGAGATGCGAGCCGTCGAGCCCGACCTCGTCGATGTCCGGCGTCCGGAAGCACTTCTGGACGGTGGTTAGGAGTGGCGCCGGCGGCGGCTCCCGGCCGAGGAAGTACGGCATCAGAGGCTGCATGCCCGCGGTGGTCAGCAGCGTGGAGCGGTCGTCGGCGCGCGGGACCAACGGCGCCGACGGCCGAAAGACGTGGCCTTTCGACTCGAAGAAAGCGCGGAAACCCGCACGCAGCTCGGCTGACGTTCGCACCCCTGGATTGTACGAGCGCGGCCCGAAGGCCCCGCCGCCCGCTCAGCCCCTGGCGACCTTCGGCTCGGGCTCCTCTGAGGCGATCTCTTCGCGGATCTTCTCCAGGGAGCGCCGGATCAGGCGCGAGACGTGCATCTGTGAGATCCCGACCTGCTGCGCTATCTGGGACTGCGTCAGGCCCTCGAAGAAGCGGAGGTGCAGAATCATGCGCTCCCGCTCGTCGAGCACGCGAAACCCGGGTGCGAGCACCGCGCGATCCTCGGACACGTCGTACTGGTGTTCCTCGGTGCCGATCGACTCGAGCGGATCGAGATCCTCACCGTCGTCCTGGCCGCCGCTGCCGGTCGAGAGTGAGAGCGACGAATATGCGCGGCCCGACTCGAGCGCTTCGAGCACCTCTTCTTCCTCGACGTCGGCAGCC
>DATHGN010000049.1:0-2815 GCA_035317565.1 Gaiellaceae bacterium | reverse complement strand
GGCGCGTGGAAACCGCTTCCATGCAGGGAGTCTAGCTCCGTAGTCCGGTCAGGCCGCCTCGGCCTCGGCAGTCTTCTCCGGCGGCTCTTCGTCCACGAGCGCGAGCGCCGAGTGGAGCAGGGACTTCATTCGCCGGACCTCGGTCACGAGCCGGTCGTGATCCGCGCGCGCCGTCCGCGTGATCGCGCGGGCCTCCGAGCGCGCCTCCTCGACGATGAGATCGGCCTCCCTCCCGGCCTGCTCCCTGAGACTGACCGCGGACTTCTCGGCAGAGACGAGCGTCGTACGGAGGAGCGCCTCGAGCTCGCGGTAGCGAACGAGATCCGCCTCGAGTTGCTCGAGCTTGTCCGCAAGGTCCGCACGTTCGCGCCAGACGTCCTCGAAGCTCGCGACGATCTCGTCCATGAGCGCGTCGACGGCCGTCCTCTTGTAGCCCCCGACGAGGCTCCGCGCGGCCTTCAGATGTCGGATTTCAACGGGAGTGAGCGCCACAGTCTCCCCCTTTCAGTGGAAGCTGTTGAGGATGCTTACGATGACCCTCGACAGGATGTAGAGAAATGCCACGCCGACCACGGGCGAGAGGTCGAGCGGCCCGAACGTCGGCAGGATGCGACGCCACAGCCGCAGGTACGGGTCGCAGACGTCGTAGAGGAATCGCTGGATCCTGTTCAGCCACGTCGAGTAAGGAAGCCGTACCCACGAGGTGATGATGTAGGCGAGGATCAGCAGCGAATAGACGGTGATAAAAACTTGCACGAAGCCCACGACGTTGTCGATGGCGTCGTAGAGCAAGCCGAGCATGGCACCGGCGGCCATCCCACCCAGTTCGGCGTAAAGGCCCGTGTTCCTTGCTCAGGCCTGGTTGAAGAAGCCGCCGCGCTCGAGCAGGCGCGCGCGCTCCTCGGCCGACACCTCGACGTTACGGGGCGTCAGCAGGAAGACCTTGTCGGCCACGCGCTGCATGCCGCCGTCGAGGGCGTACGTCAGCCCGCTGGCAAAGTCGATCAGACGCTTCGAGAGGTCCTGGTCCGAGCTCTGCAGGTTGAGGATGACAGGGATCGATTCCTTGAACTTGTCCGCGATCTGCTGCGCGTCGTTGAAGCTCCGAGGCACGACCAGGTGAACGCGTACGGACGCCGGCGACGGGACCGCCGCCACGCGTGGCCGCAGGACCGTGGTCCTGTCGTTGCCGGGTGCGGGCTCGGGATCCGTCCAGTCGTCGAACTCACGCTCGCGCCGCCGCGGCGCCAGGCGACGGACGTTCGGCCGATCGGCATAGCTGCGCTGGAGGTCCTCGTCCGTGACGTAGGCCTCTTCGTCCCAGTCCTCCTCCTCGGCGATGCCGAAGTAGACGAGGGTCTTGTTCCACACGTCAGCAAAGCCCATCTCGCGCGAAATGTTACTCCCCGTACAGGATTGAGCCGACGCGGACGAACGTCGCGCCCTCTTCGGCGGCGACCCTGTAGTCCTGGCTCGTCCCCATCGAAAGCTCCTTCAGGCCGTGCTCTTCGGCCAACTTCCTCAACCGGATGAAGTAGGGACGCGACGCCTCGGGATCGCGGGTCTCCGGTGGCATCGTCATCAGCCCGCGCACGTCGCCGTAGAGGTCGAGCAGGCGCGGCACGTCCTCCGGAGCAACTCCCGACTTCGAAGACTCGCCGGCCAGGTTCACCTCGACGAGCGCAGGAACAGCGAGACGGCTTGCGGTCGAATCCGAGTCGAGCGAGTGCACGAGCTCGCAGCTGCGATTCACGACCTTCACCTTGTTCGACTGCAGGTGGCCGATGAAGTGCCACCTGAATGTGTCGCCGTACTCCGCGTGCTTGCGCTCGAGCTCCTGTGCGCGGTTCTCCCCGACGACCTCGACGCCTGCTTCGGCGAGCAGGCGCATGTCTTCGAGCGCGACGTACTTGGTCGCCGCCACCACCGTCACACTCTCACCGACCTCGGAGCGGATGCGTTCGTAGTTCGCGCGGATCGTCTCAGGTGACATAACCAATGACTCCCTGTCGTCCCGTGATCGGTCCGTCGCGTCGATGCGAGAAGAAGCGATCGTCGCACGCTGTGCACACGTCGAGGCGTTCGACGGCCTCGACTCCGGCTTCGCGGAGTACATGCTCGGCGGTGCTCCAGAGGTCGAGGTTTCGTCCCTGAATGACTTTGGGACCGAAGCGTGCCCGGTACGCAGCAAGGATGTCCTCACCGACCTCGTAACAGCAGGGACCGATCCCGGGTCCGACGATCGCCGCGATCGGGCCACGCAGTGCGCCGACGCCCGCCTCCAGGATTCCCTCGAGTAGCCCGAGGCGACCCGCATGCAAGAGCGCCAGACCAGGGTTGCCGTTGACGCGCGCGAGCGCGATCGGCAGACAATCGGCGCTGAAGGCGAGCATCGGCACACCGGGCTCGTCGGTCCAGAGACCGTCCCCGTTCCTCGTGTGCTCGCCGGCGTCGGCGCGATTGACGGTGGCGCCATGGACCTGCCGGTTCAGCACGAGGAGTTCGGGGGCGACGCCCACCGCCTCGCAGAGCCGTCGCCGGTTCTCGTCCACGTTCTCGGGTTCGTCGCGCGTGCGGCGACCGAGGTTGAGTGACTCGAACGCACCGTCGCTGACGCCGCCAAGCCGCGTCGAGAAAGCGACCGTGTACGGCCCGGGTGCGTCCCAGCGGATCAGGGGGACGCTCATAGGCCGACCTTTGGCCTATGAGCGGTGGAAGGGGCGTAAGGGGAAACCGGGAGGTTTCCCCTTTCCTTCTCCTCTGGGGTGGTGGCGGCGGTCGCACCGCCACCACCCCAGAGACGACTTCTAAAGAA
>DATHGN010000048.1:0-17129 GCA_035317565.1 Gaiellaceae bacterium | reverse complement strand
GATCGTCTGGTACGCAGGTTGGGCCGACAAGCTCGCACAGGTGCTCGGCTCCTCGAATCCCGTGGCCGGGCCGTACTTCAACTTCACCGTTCCCGAGCCGACCGGAGTGGTTGCGGTCGTTGCGCCCGACGAGCCGCCGCTTCTGGGGCTCCTCTCACGCGTGCTCCCTGCCCTGACCGGTGGGAATGCCGTTGTCGCGGTGGCCTCGGAGACCCATCCGCTCGCCGCGATCGAGCTCGCAGAGGCGCTGGCCACGTCCGATGTGCCGGGCGGGGCTGTCAATCTGCTGACCGGTCACCGCGACGAGCTGGCCCCGTGGCTTGCCTCGCACATGGACGTCAACGCCATCGACGTTACGGGTGCAGACGGCGCCTCCGCAGACCTGGAGCGGGCGGCCGCAGACAACGTGAAGCGCGTGGTTCGCGGGAATCCAGACACGCAAAGCCCCTGGGAGATCGCCTCGTTCCTCGAGCTCAAGACCGTCTGGCACCCGGTCGGCCAGTAGATACTTCACGCGTGAGAAGCGACCGGCGCTTCAGCCAGGCCATCTCCGAGGGCGACGGCATCTCCCTGATCGCCGACGTCGGCGACTCGGCGACCGCGCGATCGGCCGCAGGGCAGGGCGCCGAAGCCATCGCCGTCCGGGGCGAAGTCGGCGACCTGCGCGAAGTCACCGAGCTGCCCGTCCTTTGGCGCGCGGCGGGGTCGCCTTCGGAGGCCGCGCTCGCGGGCGCTGACGCCTGGCTCGTGACGGTCGAGAACGCCGGCGAGGACACAGAGTGGCTCGTGCGCCAGCACGCAGAGGCGATCGAGCTCGGTCTCGACTGCGTCGTGGAAGTGCGAACCGAAGAAGAGCTCGAGCTCGCACTCGAGTTGCTCGACCCCGAGATCTTTCTCCTGGCCGCCGGCGACGATCACGACGGCAACGCACTCGACGGTGCACTCGAGCTGCTGCCCGACGTTCCTGCGGGCAAGCTCGCCGTCGCAGATGTCCCGGTGTCGAGCCGTGAGCAGGTCGAGGAGCTCGAGCGGGCGGGAGTCGATGCGGTCATCGTCGGAGCGCGACACGTCGCCGACCTCGCCGGTGACGTCCCGCCGCCGGTCTAGCCCCGGCACGGCCGGCGACCACCGGTCCGGCACCCGGTGGGGCGGGCCCGCCGCCGCGCTCGTCGCGATCCTGGCCGGTGCCGCTGCGCTGCGCCTCGTCGGGATCCAGTACGGGCTTCCATTCGGCAACCTGCTCAATCCCGACGAGCAGTCGATCGTGCCGCGTGCCTGGAAGCTCGTGCACGGTAGCGGCGGAGATCCGCACTGGTTCGACTATCCGAGCCTGCTCATGTACGTCAACGCTCCGTTCCAGCTTTGGCACGACGAGCCCTCCTATCTGACCGCGCGGATCGTCGGCGTCGCGCTCGCCCTCGGCGCGATCGCGGCCTCCTGGTGGCTCGGCCGCCGTGCCTACGGCACCGTGTCGGCGGGCGTCGTCGCAGCCTCGGTGGTGGCCGTGTGCACGATCCACGTCGCCTATTCACGAGCCGCGGTGACCGACGTACCACTGACGCTCGGCGTGGCCGCTTCTCTTGCGCTGCTCGTGACCGGCCGGCTCGAGCTGGGCGGCCTCGCCGCAGGGCTCGCAATGGGGTTCAAGTATCCCGGCGTGTTCCTGCTCGTGCCGCTCGTCGTCGCGGGCTGGAAACAGTGGGGGCGGGTCGCGGTGTCCGTCGGGCTCGCCGTGGCGGCCTTCCTTGCCACGAGCCCTTTCATCCTCGTGCACCGTCACCAGGCCTGGCACGAAGCGTTCCGCGTGCAGCGCCTGGCACGTGAAGGCTGGCTCGGGTTCGAGCACGACCACACCGCGCCGATCGCGTTCGTCGGCCGGCTATGGGAAGGGTTCGGCCCCGTCTTGATCCTCTGCGGGGTCGGTCTTGTCCTCGCGCTCATCCACCGGACCCGTGCCGACCTCGTCCTTTCGTCGTTTGTCATCGTCTACTTCGCCGATCTGCTGACTCTGAGCGCGCACTTCGACCGCTACGTGCTTCCGCTCGTTCCGGCGCTCGGAGCGCTTGCGGGGCGCATGCGTTCGCTGGCACCGGTCACGCTCCTGCTGCTCGTCGTCCCGCTGACCTGGTCGGTTCGCGACGCGAAGGAACTCACGCGTACCGACACGCGCGTGGTTGCGCAGCGCTGGGTGGAGCAGCATGTGAGTCGCGGGACGCAGATCGCCGCGGACCCGTCGACTCCCAGCTTCGCAGGGCTTCGTGTGCTGCCTCTCCTCCTGCCCGGTCCGAAGCGCGACTTCGACCCGAACCGGGACATCTCCCACCTCCGAGAGATCGGCGTCAGGGACGTCGTCGTGACGGGTGCGGTGACGGACCGGGTCCTTGCCGCGCGCGATCGCTATCCGCGGGAGGCTCGCTTCTACGACGAGCTGGAGAGGCGCGCACAGCGCGTCTACTACGTCGAACCCGGAGGGGACCTGGCCGGGCCCTGGGTCGCGGTCTACCGATTACGCGCGTAGGAGCGGACGCGTGAGACAGGTCGGGCCACCGTCGCCCTTGCGCGAGATCTCGTCGCCGCCGTAGACAGCAACGTCGACGCCGGCCCGCTCGAGCCGCCGGCGGGTCTCGTCGTTGCCTTCGAGCGCGAGTGCGACGCGCGGCGCGAGCGCGAGCACGTTCGCGCCCATCGTCTCGAACTCGTCGTCCGGGATCTCGACGATTTGGATCTCGAGCTCGGTCAGGAGTTGCACCAGGCGTACCGGTAACAACGGCAGGTAGGCGACGACGAGGTCCTCGTCGAGTGGGCTCAGCAGCGAGAGCAGGTGCAGCACGACATCGGAGCCGTGCAGATGCGGGAGGTCGAAACCGAGCACGTTGACCTCCGGAAGCGCCGCTTGCAGCGCGTGGATGCCGTCGTCGCTCGTCCTGTAGCCGCGTCCGACCAGCAGGGTCTGTTCGTCGAGCCAGATCGTGTCGCCACCGTCCGCGGTCGCCGGCGGATCGAGCCGCGCGACGATTGGCACACCTGCGCGCTCGAAGTCCGCCGCGATCGCGTCCGTCTCTACGAGCCGGCCTTCCTTGCCGGGACGAAGGACGACCGCACCGCGGTCGGACACGATCGCCGGATCGAAGACGTAGATCGAATCGGGGTCGGTGGGAACAGCCGACTCTGCAAGCACGACCTCCGCGCCGGCCGCAGCGAGCGCAGTGCAGAACGCATCGTGCTCCGCGGCGAGCTTCTTGGGGTCGGGCTCGGCCCGCCAGCCGTACTCCCGCCAGGTCGCGAATCCAACCGCACGCGGCGGGCGGACGAGCACGCGCTGCAGTTGTTGCGTCATGTTCTGGCCGCCGTAGAGTCGAGGCGACGTCGTGCTCATCCGAAGAACGCCCGCGCCACGGCCCACAGTTCGGGCGGGACCGTCTTCAGCTGCGCCGTGGCATCGGCGAGCGCGACGTCGACGACGTCATCGCCGTGCAGCGCAGCCATGCGACCGAAGTTCCGCGCTTCGACGAGGTCGGCTGCCTTGAGGCCATAGCGCGTCGCGAGCACGCGGTCACGCGGAGTGGGTGAGCCGCCGCGCTGAACGTGCCCGAGAACCGTGACGCGCGTCTCGTAGCCGGTGCGCGCCTCGATCTCTTTCGCCAGTGCGGCGCCGACGCCGCGCTCGGACAGCCGTGCGTGACCGAACTGGTCGACGTCGTCGCTCTCCGGCATCCCCTCGAGCTCGTAGCCCTCCGAGACGACGACGATCGAGAAGTCCTTGCCGCGCTCGTGACGGCGTCGAAGCTCCTTGCACGCGTCGTCGATCGAGACCGGCTGCTCGGGGATCAGGATCATGTCGGCGCCGCCGGCGATCCCGCTCGCGACTGCGATCCAGCCGGTGTGCCGGCCCATCACCTCGACGACCATGACCCGGTTGTGCGACTCGGCCGTAGTGTGCAGCCGGTCGATCGCCTCGGTTGCGACCCAGACGGCGGTGTCGAACCCGAATGTGTAGTCCGTGGCCGAGAGGTCGTTGTCGATCGTCTTCGGGACGCCGACCACCGGGAAGCTGTGCTCCGCGTACAGCCGGGCGGCCACACCCAGCGTGTCCTCGCCGCCGATCGCGACGAGCGCGTCCAACCGCTCTCCCTTGAAGTTCGCCAGGACCCGGTCGACACCGCCCTCGAGCTTGTACGGGTTCGTCCGGGACGTGCGCAGGATCGTGCCGCCCCGGGGCAGGAGCCCGGAGATCTCGCGTGGCCCCAACGGCTCGAAGAGGCCTTCGACGAGGCCCTTCCAGCCCTCGAGGACGCCGATCACCTCGCCGCCGTGCGTCAACACGCGCCGGCTGACCGCTCGGATGACGGCGTTCAGGCCCGGGCAGTCGCCGCCCCCCGTGAGCATTCCAACTCGCATGACCGCGATCGTAAAGAACGCCGCGACGGGGGCTACGATTGCCGGGCGGGCCGAAGTGGCGGAATTGGCAGACGCGCCGGACTCAAAATCCGGTTCCCTTCGGGGAGTGTGGGTTCAAGTCCCACCTTCGGCACTCACCAGTTTGAGCCATTAGGGCCGCTAGGGGTTGAAACAGGCGCCCGAATACCTCGATACTCTCCTCCCTCTTGCGGGGACAGGCAAATGATCAGGCGATGGAGGTGTCTATTTTGAGGAGATACGCAACGCTCGGCCTGCTCGCCCTGCTCGTGGGCGCGCTGGCTCTTGCCGCGGCAGGATGCGGCGGCAAGAAGAGCTCGAGCAGCAGTGGAGGCAAGGTCTCGGCGCTGCCGGCATCATCGTGCACGCCACTGGAATACAAGGGCGAAGGCGATCCGGACGTGCTGATCGCGACGGACTTCCCGATGCAGGGAAGCTCGCGCACTCAGACACTCCAGATCGTGGGTGCGACGCGGTACCTGCTCGACCAGCAGGGCTGGAAGGCAGGCGACCACAAGATCGCCCTCCAGGTCTGCGACGATGCAACCGCTCAGGCGGCGAAGTGGGATCCTGACAAGTGCAGTCGTAACGCACATGCCTACGCGCAGAACGCGAGCCTCGTGGGTGTGGTCGGGACGTTCAACTCGGGTTGCGCGGCAATCGAGATCCCCGTGATGAACCAGGCTCCGGGGGGTGGGCTCCTGCTGCTCTCCCCGGCGAACACGTACGGCTGCCTGACCGAACCGTGCGCAGGCAACGAACCGGAGAAGTACTACCCGAGTGGCAAGCGGACGTACGCGCGTGTAGCGCCCAGCGACCCGAACCAGGGTGCGGTGGACGCGGAGTTCCTGAGCTCGCAGGGTGTCAAGAGCGTGTACATCCTGAACGACAAGGAGGCGTACGGCCTCGGAATCGCGAAGAACTTCCAGGGCGCTGCAAAGGCGCTCGGGATGAAGGTGCTGGGATTCTCCGCCTATGACCCGAAGCAGCCGAGCTTCGCGGCGACGTTCACGAAGATCAAGGCGACGAATCCAGATGCAGTCTTCGTCGGCGGGCTCGTCGACGAGAACTCGGGCCAGTTGATCAACGACAAGGTCGCGGTTCTCGGTCCGAACAACGGCGCGGTCAAGTTGATGTTGCCGGACGGGTTCACCACAGACGCCATCTTCCAGCGCAGCGAGGGTGGCACCCCGAACGCCAAAGACGCGTACTTCAGCGTCGCAGGCGTCGGGATCGACAAGTACACGGGCGCAGCCGAAAAGTTCATCAGCGGCTTCAAGGCCACGCTGAACGGTAAGGCGGTCGACCCCTATGCGATCCTCGGCGCGCAGGCCGCGCGGGTTCTGCTCGACGCGATCGCGAAGTCGGACGGAAGCCGGCAAGGCATCATCGACGAGGTCTTCAAGACCAAGGTGAGCAACGGCCTCATCGGCTCGTTCGAGATCAACGAGAACGGCGACATCACCGGTGCGAAGGGTGCCGCGCTGCTCTTTACGATCTACAAGGGCACGAACAAACTCGTGACTCTGAAGACGACGGCGCCGAAGGCGAATCTCGTCGACGCGGCGCGCAAGGCGGCAGCGGGCTAGTCCCGCTCGAGCAACACCGTTCCGGGGAGGGCGTAGTCCCTCCCCGGAACGTCTCTAAGGACTTCGGCCAATGGCAGCTTCAGCCCGCACCGAGCAGCAGTCCAGGCTGGCGACGCTCTTCGGAGGCCGGCGTCCTTCTCTCACGTCCGTGCTCGGCGGCGTCTTCGTCGCCCTGCTCGTCGCCTGGCTGATCGTCAATCTCGTCGAGACGCCGAGCGACTTCTTCACCGTCATGCTGATCGGGATCACGACGGGCTCGGTGTACGCGTTGATCGCACTCGGCTACACGCTCGTGTACGGGATCCTTCAGTTGATCAACTTCGCCCACGGCGATGTGTTCGCGCTCAGCGGCCTCTTCGCGAGCACGATTGTGCTCTCCCTCCTTGGATTGAGCGAGAACACTTCGCCGATCGGCATCGCCGGTGGCCTGCTCCTGACGCTGCTGATCGTCGTGGCTTTCGGATTGCTCGTGAACACGTCGATCGAGTTCATCGCCTACCGGCGCCTCCGAAACGCCCCCCGGCTCGCCGTGTTGATCACCGCCGTGGGAATGTCGTTCATCGTCCAGAACATCTCGCTCGCGGTCTTCGACGTGAACTTCCGCAGCCTTCCGCCGTTGATCTCGGAGTCGAACGTGTTCAAGATCGGAAGCGTCACGTACCAGTGGAACCAGTTCTTCGCCGTGTTGGCGACCATCCCCGTTTTGCTCCTGCTGACCTGGCTCGTCAGGTCGACGAAGCAGGGGAAGGGGATGCGGGCCGTCTCCCAGGACCCCGATGCCGCCGCGATCATGGGTGTGAACGTCAACCGCACGATCTCGTTCACGTTCGCGCTCGCCGGGGGCCTCGCCGGAGTTGCCGGCCTGCTCTACCTGATCGAGTTCAACATCCGCTACGACACGGGCTTCGAGCTCGGGCTGATCGCCTTCACCGCGGCCGTGCTCGGCGGAATCGGAAATCTCACCGGCGCCGTTCTCGGCGCGCTCATCATCGGGTTGATCCAGGCGTTCAACGAAGGTCTCGGCTGGGCGGCTCCCGGTAGCGACTGGACGCGTTCGATCGTGTTCGGCCTCCTGATCGCGATCCTCGTCTTCCGCCCGGAGGGCCTGCTCGGGGAGCGGACGCCAGAGGGGCAGTGACGATGCGCGAACGCCTACGCGGAGTCAGCAAGCTCGAACCGCTCGACGGCGTCTTCGCGGCCTGGAGACGCTTGCCTCACGGGTTCCGCGCGGCGCTACCCGTGATCGTCGTGATCGCTCTCGCCGCGACCTATCCCTACTACGTATCGAGTCTGCCTACCGACGTCCCCGTGATCCTCGCGTTCCCGGACGTCGGCGCATGCGTGACGATCATCATCTTCGTGATGATGGCCGTCGGCCTGAACATCGTCGTCGGCTACGCAGGCCTCCTCGATCTCGGCTACGTCGCCTTCTACGCCATCGGCGCCTACACGGCCGGCTGGCTGGCGTCGGGCCAGTTCGAGCAGGTGCGGTTCCACTTCGGTTCGGTCGGGATCAGCAACGAGCAGAACGGCATTCACATCTCGATCTGGCTCGTGCTGCTCTGCGCGGCGATCCTCACCGCCGTCGGCGGGATCCTCATCGGCCTGCCGACACTGCGGCTGCGCGGCGACTACCTCGCAATCGTGACGCTGGGGTTCGGCGAGATCATTCCGCAGTTCGTTCGAAACGCCGACAGCATCAAGGGCTTCGACCTGACACACGGGACCTTCGGCATCAGTCCGATCGACTCACCCGGGTTCGGCGAGCACCTGAACAAGGCGATCGGCTTACCCGTCAACTACCAGAGCTCGTTCGACCGCGAACGCTTCTTCTTCTGGACGGCTCTCGCGCTTCTGCTGCTCGCCGTGTTCTGCTCGCTACGGCTGCGCGAGTCGCGGCTCGGCCGCGCGTGGATCGCCATCCGCGAAGACGAGACCGCGGCGGGGGCGATGGGGATCCCATTGATGCGCACGAAGACCTGGGCGTACGCGATCGGCGCCTTCTTCGGCGGTATGGCCGGCGCGTACATCGCGAGCTTCAACTCCGGCGCGTTCCCGAGCCAGTTCCAGTTCAACATCTCGGTCTTCCTGCTGTGCATGGTCATCCTCGGCGGGATGGGCAGCCTTTGGGGCGTCGTGGTCGGCGGGACGATCCTCGCCTGGCTGAACGTCGAGGGTCTCGCGAACATCGGCAGCTGGGTCAACGCGCACACGCCGCTCAACGTCGAGGTGGCGAAGTACCAGTTCGGGATCTACGGGATCATCATCGTGCTGATGATGTTGTTCCGCCCCGTCGGCCTGATCCCGGAGCGGCGCCGCGCCCGGGAGATCGAGGAAGGCGCGGGAGCGTCGGAGCGGGACAAGAGCGTCTATGCGGTCCTCGAAGCCGAAGACCCCAAGGACAATTGACGATGGCCGGGCGCGATCTCCTCACGACCGAGAGCATCCGCAAGGAGTTCGGCGGGCTCGTGGCTGTCTCCGAGCTCGACTTCACGATTCCGGAGCGCTCGCTCGTGAGCCTGATCGGACCGAACGGCGCCGGCAAGACGACCTTCTTCAACATGCTTACGGGCGTCTACAAACCGACCGGGGGCCGCATCCTCTTCGACGAGCACGACTTGACGGCGAAGCCGCCGCACGCGATCACCAAGCTCGGCATCGGCCGAACGTTTCAGAACATCCGCCTCTTCCCGCAGATGACCGCGCTCGAGAACGTCCTCGTCGGGATGCACTGCCGGCTTCGAGGAGGGATCCTCGGCTCCATCTTCGGAACGCCCCGCGTGCGGCGCGAGGAACGTGAGGCGCACGACAAGGCGCGCGAGCTTCTGCGCTATTCGGGCCTTGGCCGCGTCGACGACGAGCTCGCCGAGAACCTCTCCTACGGCGACCAGCGCCGGCTCGAGCTGGCGCGCGCCCTTGCGACGGAGCCCAAGCTGCTCCTGCTCGACGAGCCGACGGCGGGGATGAACCCGCAGGAGACCGTCCGCTTCACGGAGTTTCTCGGCAAGCTGCAGCAGGACCG
Source organism: Gaiellaceae bacterium (assembly GCA_035317565.1). GTDB lineage: Bacteria > Actinomycetota > Thermoleophilia > Gaiellales > Gaiellaceae > 3-1-20CM-4-69-9. Next base: position 8,102 of record DATHGN010000048.1, on the reverse strand, counting down.
CCCGATTGCGATCCTGCTCATCGAACACGACATGAAGGTGATCATGGGCGTGTCCGAGCGCGTGACGGTCCTCGACTACGGGGAGAAGATCGCCGAGGGCACTCCCGCTGAGATCCAGCGCGACGAGCGCGTGATCGAGGCCTACCTCGGCAAGGCGGCGACCACGACGTGACAACGTCCCCGCAGAACGGTGCGCTGCTCGCGGTCGAGAAGGTGCACACCTACTACGGCTCTATCGAGGCGTTGAAGGGAATCACGATCGAAGTGCACGAGGGCGAGATCGTGACCCTGATCGGCGCGAACGGCGCCGGAAAGTCGACGATGCTCCGCTCGATCAACGGGCTCAACCATCCTCGGCGCGGCTCGATCGTGTTTCGCGGCAAGGACATCACCCGCGAACCGCCGCACGACGTCGTGCGGCTCGGCATCTCGCAGTCGCCCGAGGGCCGCAAGCTCTTCCCACGCATGTCCGTGCTCGAGAACCTCGAGATGGGCGCCTTCCAGCGCAGTGACCGCTCGGAGCTCCGCAGCGACCTCGAACGGGTCTACGCGCTCTTTCCCCGGCTCTCGGAACGAAAGCAGCAGCGGGCCGGCACCCTCTCCGGCGGCGAGCAGCAGATGGTCGCGATCGGCCGGGCGCTCATGGCCCATCCGAGGTTGCTCCTGCTCGACGAGCCGTCGATGGGGCTCGCCCCGATCTTCGTCGAGCGGGTCTTCGAGACGATCGTGGAGATCAACCAGCAGGGCACGACCATCCTGCTCGTCGAGCAGAACGCGATGATGGCGCTCGAGGTGGCGAGCCGCGGCTACGTCCTCGAGACCGGCAAGGTCGCGCTCGCGGACGACGCGAAGGCGCTTCTCCGGAACGAGCAGGTGAGAAAGACGTATCTTGGGGAGACCGATTAGCGAAAGGAGCTCCCCAGTGTTCCGCTCGAAGACCTTTGTGCTGGCAGGCGCGATCGTCCTTCTCCTCGCTCTCGCCGGCAGCGGTTGCGGCGGCAGCAGTAACAAGAGCAGCGAGTCGACAACCACGACCACCGCCGGCAACGGGGCCTCGATCACCGCGCCTGCGTCGATCTCGAGCGCGGGCAAGCTCGTCTTCTGCAGCGACATCACGTACCCACCCGAGGAGTCGTACAAGCAGGGCACTACTACCCCAGAAGGATCCGACATCGACATCGGCAACTACATCGCCGAAAAGATGGGCGTGAAGGCGCGCTTCGACAACACCGGCTTCGACGGAATCATCGCGGCGCTACTCGCGAAGAAATGCGATGCGGTCATCTCGGGGATGAACGACACGCCTGAGCGGCGGAAGCAGGTGGCGTTCGTCGACTATCTCAAGGTCGGGCAGTCCTTCATGGTCAAGAAGGGCAATCCCGAGCACATCACCGGCATCGACAGCCTGGCCGGCAAGTCCGCGTCGGTCGAGACCGGCACGACGAACAAGGACTTCCTCGACGCACAGAGCAAGCGGCTGACCTCCCAGGGCAAGAAGGCGATCAAAGTCGTCACCTTCCCGAAGGACACCGATGCAGCGAACGCGCTTCGAACCGGCCGCGTCGATGCGTACTTCGGAGATGCCCCCGTCGTGGCGTACTACATCGAGAAGACGCCGGACGCATTCTCGCTCGGAGGCACGCCCGTCAATCCGATCTCGATCGGTATCGCGATCAACAAGTCGAATACGGAGCTTCAGTCGGCTGTGACCAAGGCGATCGACATGATCTATTCCGACGGGACGATTGACACGATCCTGACCAGATGGAAGCTCGCGGGGGCGGTCGCGAAGCTGAAGTAACGGATGCTCCTCGCCGCTCTCGACTGGCACATCCTGTGGCAGCGGATCTTCCATCCTGACCATGTGTTCGTCCTCGCGCTCTGGAGAACGATCTATATCTCGGTTCTGGCGCAGCTCCTGGGGGTCGCCCTCGGATTGATCTTTGCGTTCATGCGCATGTCGAGGTTCCTGCCGTTGCGCTTGCTCTCGGGCCTGTATGTGCTCATCTTCCGTGGGACGCCGCTCATCGTCCAGATCTTCTTCGTCTACTTCGGCGCGAATCTCCTCTTCGGCTTCAACCTGATTCCGCGCACCGTCAACTTCGGACTTTTTCACATGGACGGTGCGGCCTTTGCCGGCATCGTTGCTCTCGGCCTCAACGAAGGTGCGTACATGCGGGAAATCATCCGCGCCGGAATCGACGCGGTCGACAAGGGTCAGATGGAGGCGGCAAAGTCGCTCGGCATGCCGCACCGCATCGCGATGCGGAGGGTCGTACTGCCCCAAGCAACGCGATTCATCATCCCGCCGCTCGGCAACGAGTTCAACAGCATGATGAAGAATTCGTCGCTCGTGTTTTTCATCGGGGTGACCGAGCTCTTCGGCGACGCCGAGATCCGCTATTCGACGACGTTCAAGCCGGTGGAGTACTTCCTTGCCGTCGCTTTCTGGTATCTCGTGCTCACCAGCGTGTGGAGCGTGATTCAGGCACAGATCGAACGGAAGCTGGCTGTGAGCGAGCGTGGTGACGAGCTCAGCTTCAGGGAGCGGGTCTTTGAGGCCTGGGCTCCTGTCAGTGCCTGGGGAAGGGGCGCGCGGTGACGGAGAACGGCAACGTCATGTTCGCAGAAGACGTGCACAAGAGCTTCGGCCGCCTCGAAGTTTTGAAGGGTATCTCCCTCACCGTCAAGAACGGTGAGCGGGTTTGCATCATCGGCGCCTCCGGATCGGGAAAGTCGACGTTCCTTCGCTGCATCAACCACCTCGAGAAAATCGATTCCGGCCGGATCGAGGTGAACGGCCATCTCATCGGCTACCGCGAGGAGAAGGGGCGGATCGTCGAGGACACCGAGAACAACATCGCCAGGCAGCGGTGCGAGATCGGGATGGTCTTCCAGCGCTTCAACCTCTTTCCGCACATGACCGCCCTCGAGAACATCATCGAGGCGCCCGTTCGTGTTCGCAAGATAAGCAAGGCGGTCGCCGTCAAGGAAGGCGAAGCGCTGCTCGCTCGCGTCGGCCTCGCGGACAAGCGGAACGTCTACCCGGGGAAGCTGTCCGGGGGTCAGCAACAGCGCGTGGCAATCGCACGCGCGCTGGCCATGAAGCCGGCGCTGATGCTCTTCGACGAGCCCACGAGCGCGCTCGACCCCGAGGTGATCGGCGAAGTGCTCGACGTCATGAAGGCGTTGGCGTTCGAAATGGGGACGACGATGATCGTCGTCACGCATGAGATGGGCTTCGCGCGCGAGGCGGCCGATCGGGTCGTGATGATGGACGACGGCAGGATCATCGAAGAGGGGCCTCCTTCGCACTTCTTCGACAATCCGCGAGAAGATCGCACGAAGCAGTTCCTCTCGAAGATCCTCTAGGTCTCGGTTCGGCTGACTCGAATCGGAAAATAGGGCGGCGCGAGCAGGAAACCGATGCGCGGCGGTCGCTCGGTCCAGCCGCGGGCCATCGTCAATGCCGCGCCCGCTCCGTGGGTGGGCACGAAGCCGAGCTGACGAGCGGCGCCGTGGTCGCGGCAGCCGGCGATGATGACGTGTCCGAGGCGGTCGAGTGCGGGCCGGCAGGCGTCCCAGTCGACGAAGGGCAGCAGCGGATGGCACGACCGGCCCGCACGGTATGCCTCGAGCGCACGCACGTCGCCACCGGCCGCACGCTCCGCTTCGGCGAGCGCCGTCTCGTCGGGGCCTACGGCTCGTGTCGCGGCGAAGAACGTCCGGTACGGCTGTTGCGTGGGATGCGCGAAGTGGCGTTGGAAGCGGTGAAACAGAATCGCCGTACCGCCGTCCGCGACGGGAAACGAGTCGCGCCAGAGGCGCAGTGCGAGACCGAGCCCGAGATGCGCGCCCAGGAGGGGGTTCGGCCGCTCGCGAGGCAGGTAGGGAGTCGTGCGTGGGATGCCGATGCAGACGGCGTCGAGCTCGCGGTCGAGCGTGATCCCACGTAGCTCGACCCCGCGCAGCAGCGCTTCGGTGTGCGCAACCGAGGGCGGGCCCGCGAAGACGCCTGCCACAGAACGTTCGAGCGGGAGAGAGCGCAAGACATACGCGCGGAGTGGGCCGGGCAGGGCGCGGAAGATGTGACGGAACGGTGAGCGGACTACCCGCTCCAGCGCCTCGGCCTCATAGGGGTAGCCGCCGAGCGTGCCCCCGAGCCTCGGATGGTTGAGGACGAGTGAGACGCCGATAACCGGCACGCGCCGCACGAGGGCGCGCTCGAGCTCGAGGCCCAGGCGCCAGCCTTGCGATGCCGACGTCTCGAGCAACGAATACGCACCGGCGGCGCGCAGCACCTCCTTGCCGGCCGCGCCGACGAGCGCCGCCGGGCCGCCGTGCAGAACGGTCTCGGCTGCCGTCACGACGACAACCAGGTCGGCGCGTGCAAGAGACGGATGCACGCGCAGGGGGATCGAGCCCAAGCTGCCGACGTCCACGAGATCCTCGCGCTCGACGTCATGCACTTCGACGTGACCGTGAAAGCGGCGTGCGAACTCCGGCGAGACCAGCGTCTCGAGCCGGTCGCCGCCCGCGCGCCGAGCGAGCCCGCCGGCGACGAGCAATGTCTGGTAGCCCGTTGGAATTCCCAGCCGCTCGAGCTCGGCAACTGCGGCGGCGATCGCGGCGTGTCGCGGATCGCGCTCGACGCCCGGAATGGGGAGGGCCGGTGGCTCGACGACGATCGTCGCGCGTGCACCACGGGACACGATTGCCTCGAGTGGCTGGCCGGCGAGCGGGAAGCGCAACGCGTCGCGCACCGCTGCGCCGACGTCGGCGACGGAGTCGCCCGGTGGAGGCGGCCGCAGCACGAGCGCGTCGTCCTCGGCGGTCACGACCACGAGCCGTGAGCCGGCCAGCAGCGGGACGCGTTTCACGGCAGGTGCCGGTAGAGCCGAAAGAAGGTCGGCCGGAATCCCCGGGCCGTGAAGAAGCGATCCGCGAGGAGATTCACGACACGCCAGTCGATCGTCATCGCCCGGTAACCGCTCTCGTGCGCCCAGCGCATCGCGTGTGCCATCAGTGCGCGACCGACGCCCGAGCCGCGCACGTCCGGATGCGTCGTCGCGAGCGCGAGGTCGATGCTTCTCTCTGGAATCCGCAGGTCGCCGCCTTCGCGGCGATAGAGCAGCACATGGCCCACGACGTGGCCGCCTCGCTCCGCGACGAAGTGCGTGAATCCCTCGTCGTCCCACGTGTCCGCCCAATCCGCTCGCACCTCTTCGTCGCTCGCGACGACTCGGCCCGAGAAGCTCGGAGCTGCGCGCAGGTGGTCGCTGAACGCACGCTCCAGCGCCGCTACGGCATCGAGGTCCGAAGCGCGGCTCTCGCGGATCTCCAGACCGGCGTCCACCGGGGATTCCGGGAACGTCTCACGGACCGCATACGTGAACTGCAGGCCGAACGCGAGCCTGAACCACGCGTCGACCAGGCCGGCATCGGCGGCGGGGACATAGACGCGATGGCGGTCGAGGCCCGCGGCCACCCAGTCCATTGCAAGGTGTTCGTAGAGATCCCGGATCAGCTCGGGCTCACGCGCAGCGCAGCCCGCAAGCCCGACCTCGCTCGATCCGTCATCTTGGGGCGAGCCGATCAAGTAGGCAGCCACGTCACCGTCGAGGAGCGCGGCAGCGCCGGTAGCCCCGTCGGCAGACAGCGCTCGCTCGATCTGGGCCCGAAAGTCCCCGCCTTCGGGAAGGAGCGCCTCCGCCGCGCGGTGGCGGGCGTGCCGCTCTGCCAGCAACCCTGCAGCACCGGACAGGTGGGTCTCGGAAAGTGGATGAATTTGGAGCGCTCGCATCGGCGGCGGACGATAGCGTTGGCGTCGATGCCGAAGACCCTGACAGGCGCCGAGCTGCAGCTCGACGATGCGCCGGTCCGCGATGCCGAGCTCTTCCTCGTGGACGGCAACAACCTTGCCTACCGGGCGTTCTTCGCGCTGCCCGAGGAGCTTGCGACGACGGAAGGCTTTCCGACGAATGCGCTTCTCGGGTTCACGAACATGCTCTTCAAGCTCCTGTCCGACTACAAGCCCAAGGGGGTTGCGGTCGCGTGGGACACGCGCCCGGCCGAGCGGCTGGAGGTGGCAGGTGACTACAAGGCCGACCGCCGTCCGACGCCAGACCTGCTCTCCGAGCAGTTCCCGTACTTCCGCCCGATCGTCGAGGCGTTCGGCTACCGCAACCTCGAGTTCGAAGGGTGGGAGGCAGACGACGTGATCGCGACGCTCGCGACCCGCGCCGACGAAGCGGGGATCCGGACCGCGATCGTCTCGACCGATCGTGATGCGTTTCAGCTCGTCTCCGACAACGTCAGCCTGATGATGACGCCGCGTGGCGTCTCGGACGTGCAGGTGTACACCCCGGACCGCGTCGAAGCTCGCTACGGCATCCGCTCGGACCAGATCCCCGACTTCATCGGGCTCAAGGGTGACACGTCGGACAACATCCCGGGGATTCCCGGCATCGGCGACAAGACCGCCGGACAGCTGATCGCACAGTACGGGTCGCTGGAGGAAGTGATCGAGCATGCGGACGAGCTGTCGCCTGCGCGCCGAAAGAACGTCACCGAGTACGCGGACCAGGCGCGGCAGTCGAAGCAGCTCGCGACGATGCGGCGAGATCTCGAGCTCAACTGCGATCCGGCCGAGCTCGTGCTCCTTCCGCCCGACCGCTCGGAGCTCCGGGAGATGTTCAGGCGCTTCGAGTTCCGGAACCTGCTCGGGCGCGTCGACATCCTCGACGAGGCGGTCCCTGCACAGCCGATGCGCGTGCAGGGCACCGAGGTCGCGTGGCGTGAGGGCGAGCTGCCGGAGGTACGCTCGCGCGCTTCGCTCGCGATCCACGACGGGCGCTTTGCGCTCGCTCGGGAAGACGGCGTCATCATCGGCGACTGGGAGCCGGGGCTCGAGCGCCGCCTCGACGACGCGGAGCTCATCGCACACGACTTCAAGGCTTTGCCGCGGCTCACGATGGAACCGGCGGAGGACACGATGCTGCTCGCGTACCTGATCGAGCCGGGGCGGGCAGCGTACGAGCTCGACGATCTCGCGCAGGAGTACGGCGTCGAGCCGATTCCGACTCCTGCGACTGAAGACGAGACCGCCGCACTCGTGCGCCACGCCGAGACACCACGGCGACTGGCGGCAACGATGCTCGACCGAGTCCGCGAGCGCGGCGCCGAGGATCTGTATCGCAACATCGAGCTCCCGCTCACTGCCGTCCTCGCAGCGATGGAGGACGCCGGCGTCAAAATCGACACGTACCGGATGGGCGAGATCACCGCCCGCCTCGCCGACCGCGTCGAGGAACTCGAGGCGAAGGCCTACGAGCTCGCCGGCGAGGAGTTCATGATCGGCTCGACGCAGCAGGTTGCGCGGATCCTCTTCGAGAAGCTCCAGCTGACGCCGGGTCGCAAGGGCAAGACGGGTTACTCGACGGACACGCGCGTGCTGCGCAGCATCCGTGGCGAGCACGAGATCGTGCCGGTGATCGAGGAGTGGCGCGAGTACTCGAAGCTCCTGAACACGTATCTCGGACCGCTGCCCTCGCTCCTCTCCGAACACGACGGGCGCCTGCACACGACGTTCAACCAGACTGTGGCATCGACGGGCCGCCTCTCGACGACGAACCCGAACCTGCAGGCGATCCCGATTCGCACCGAGCTCGGGAAGGAGATCCGATCCGCGTTCGTCCCCGAGACCGGTTCGCGGCTCCTTTCCGCCGACTACTCACAGATCGAGCTGCGCATCCTCGCGCACGTTTCCGGAGAGCCGAAGCTGCGTGAGGCTTTCGCGCGCGGCGACGACATCCACACCGCCACGGCGGTCGAGGTGTTGGGCAAGGACCCGTCTGAATTGACGTCCGGCGATCGTTCGATCGCCAAGATGATCAACTTCGGGATCGTCTACGGGATCTCGGCATTTGGTCTCTCCGAAAATCTCGAGATTCCGCGCGACGAGGCACAGGCGTACATCGACGCGTACCTCGCGCGCTTCCCGCTCGTGCAGGACTTCATCCAGCGGACGATCGAGCAGGCGAAGCGCGACGGCTATGCGACGAGCTTGCTCGGCCGGCGCCGCCCGACCCCGGAGATCCGCG
>DATHGN010000047.1:0-9153 GCA_035317565.1 Gaiellaceae bacterium | reverse complement strand
CAAGGCCGAGGATCTCGATCCGAGGCCGATGCGGTTCAGCAGTGAAGAGGAGGTCGAGCACGCGATCGACGCGGAGCAGATCAAGCTGCAGCAGCCGATCGAGTTCCGCTGGAACGGCGATCTGCTCCTGACGACGGCCGGTCGGGTCATCTTCAACGCCGAGATCGAGCGCGCGCTCATCGAGGCCGTCGAGGAGTACGACCCCGAGGATCCGCTCCACGACTACATCAACCGGACGCTTCCGAAGCGTGAGCTCGACGCGTTCATCGCGACGCTCGTGGAGGAGTACGGGGCGCATTCGATCGCGACCGTCCTCGACATGATCAAGACACTCGGCTTCAAGTTCGCGACGCTCGCCGGCGTGACGATCTCGAAGAACGACATCGTGATCCCGCCGGACAAGGAAGAGATCCTCGCCGAGTACGAGGAGCGTGTCGCGAAGGTCGCGGCCCAGTACGAGCGCGGGCTCATCACCGACGAGGAGCGCCACGAGTCGATCGTCAGCATCTGGACGGAGGCCACCGACACCGTCGCCGCGGCGATGGAGCGGACCTTCGAGGAGCTGAACCCGATCTACATGATGGCCAACTCCGGCGCGCGTGGATCTTCGAAGCAGATCCGCCAGCTCGCCGGTATGCGCGGCCTGATGGCGAATCCGAAGGGCGAGATCATCGAGCGGCCGATCAAGGCCAACTTCATGGAAGGCCTCTCGGTGCTCGACTACTTCATCTCGACACACGGTGCCCGCAAGGGTCTCGCCGACACGGCTCTCCGCACGGCCGACTCGGGTTACCTGACGCGACGTCTCGTCGACGTCTCGCAGGACGTGATCATCCGCGAGGAGGACTGCAAGACGAAGGACTTCGTCGAGCTTCCGATCCACGTCCCGGAGGGGATCAACAAGAGCCTCTTCGGTCGTACCCTCGCAGACGACGTGCACAAGCCGCTCTCGAGCGGCAAGCCGGGCAAGACCGTGCTCGCGGAGAAGGGTGAGGAGCTGACCGCCCTCGTCGTCGACGAGATCATCGAGGCGCTCGGCGACATGGTCGACGAGGTGAAGATCCCCGTCCGCTCAGTGCTGAAGTGCAAGAGCGAGTTCGGCGTTTGCCGCAGGTGCTACGGCACATTCCTCGCCACCGGCGAGATGGCCGAGATCGGCGACGCGGTCGGCATCATCGCCGCGCAGTCGATCGGCGAGCCGGGCACGCAGCTGACGATGCGCACGTTCCACACCGGCGGTGTCGCCGGCGCGGACATCACGCACGGCCTGCCGCGTGTCGTCGAGATCTTCGAGGCGCGGAACCCGAAGGGTGCCGCAACGCTCGCGGAGGTCGGCGGCAAGGTCGAGATCGAGGACACGGACCGAGGCGCCAAGATCACGATCATCCCGCACGACCTGAAGAAGGACGAGGAGCCCAAGGCGATCCAGATGCCGCGGCGCACGCGCTTGCTCGTGACGAAGGGCCAGGAGGTCGAGCCGGGTGATCCGCTGCACGAGGGCTCACTCAACCCCGCAGACCTGTTGCGCCTGAAGGGCTACACGGAGACGGAGCTCTATCTCGTCGGCGAAGTCCAGAGGGTCTACAAGTCGCAGGGCGTCGAGATCCACGACAAGCACATCGAGCTCATCGTCCGGCAGATGCTGAAGAAGGTGCGCGTCGAGAACGCGGGCCAGACCGATCTGCTGCCGGGCCAGCTCGTGGACAAGACAGTGCTCGACCGCGAGAACACACGCATCAAGAAGGAGAAGAAGGACCAGGCGACGTTCGAGCCGCTGATCCTCGGGATCACGAAGGCATCGCTCGCCACCGAGTCGTTCCTCTCTGCGGCGTCCTTCCAGGAGACGACGAAGGTGCTGACGGATGCGTCGATCGAGGGCAAGGTCGACCGCCTGCTCGGGCTGAAGGAGAACGTGATCATCGGGAAGCTGATCCCGGCGGCCACCGGCCTGAAGCAGTACCGCGGCATCGAGATCGGCCCGTCCGACAAGGTCCCGCCCTCCGCGTACATGCGGCCGGCGACCGAGGAGCAGCTGCTCGCCGCGCTGGAGGAGATCGACTCCGACGGCGGCAACGGCATCAACCTCGAGTCGCTGGGCCTCGACTTCGGCGGAGAGCCGGGCGTCGAGGACGGCGGCACTTCGGGCAAGAGCGACATCGAGGCCGAAGAGGTCCCCGAAGTCGACTCGCCGCTCGACAAGGACGTCTAGGTAGAAGCTACAGGGTCAGGCCCTTTCGGGGGTCTGACCCTGGTTGTTCCTAGCGCACGGCGGCCTGCAGCAGGCCGAGGCACATCTCGTCGGTCGTGCCCTCACCCCAGAGGACGTAGCGCGGCTTCAACAGCTTGCCGTTCACGAGGGGCTGGCGAATTGCCGAGTTGTCGAACTTGCAGCTGACGCGAATCGTGTCGCCGACGTTCGCGTCAACGGGCTGTGCGAGGTAGTACGCGTCCTGCCAGTGGAAGTTCCAGCGCGGGATGTGGAGCAGCGTCTTTCCGTTCAGCTGGATCCTGATATCGAAGCCACGCGTGTGCATGTGACCCGCGACGCCGTAGATCCGGAGCGGACGCGTCACGCGCCGATCGCAGCTGGTACCGAGCGACTTCACGCTCGCAGGGTTGCTCGGATAGTTGTCGAGCGACTTGCCACAGAGGTAGAGCAGCCCTGAGGGGATCAGCGCGGCGTTGTAGCCGTACTTCTTGATCTCCTCCTGGACGGCGACCTGGCGCGAGCAGAGCACCGAATGTACGCCGCGCGGACACGGCAGCTCGACCGGGGCGGGAACGAGAATCGTCTCGAGAGGCGTGAGCTTCGTCGCCGCCGGTGCGAAGCGGATGACGGCGCGCGAGCGATCGCGTTGAGCCTTGTGGATGAGGTTGTAGTGCACCTGCATCACGATCGCGGCTCCGGCGTGTGCCAGCACCCCTGTCCCCGCCGGCGTGTCGTTGTTGGTGTGGCCGGGCACCCAGGCGCTGATCCAGGGCGGCGCGCCGAGCCGGTCGTTCGACGCCGAGTCAGACGTCGGATGCGTCTCGGACAGGCCCGGTCCCCCGAAGCAGGTCCAGCCGTTGCCGCCGGAGGCGTCATTCAGTCGTCGCGCATCGGTTGCATTCTGGCCCGATGCCTCGAACAGGATCACGTGGTGCACGATCGTCGAGCGCTGCGGCTTGATGACGGCGCTCGTGACGTAAGCGTCCTGCTTCAGGTGCGGCTCGAGGAGGAAACAGTGGTAGTCGTCGAGCCCACCGACAGCAGGCTTGGGGAGGTAGGCCTTAGTTGGCGCAAGCGTCATCGTCGTTCCAGGCGCCTTGCTTCCTCCGCCGACCGGCTTGATCGTGCTGCCGTTGCCGATCCTTGCACCGCCTCGAACCCAGCGCGCGATCAATTGCTTCTCGGCGGCCGTGAGGATGCGCTGCGACTGTCCGAGATACGACGGCGAGTCCCGGCCCGGCATCCACGGCGGCATCTTTCCGAGCTGGGTCATCGCGAGAATGCGGTCGGCGTATGCTCCAGCAGTCTTCGCGTTACGGAGCGAGAACGGGGCGATGCCGCCAGGCGTGTGGCAGCCGGCGCATTTGCTCGCGAAGATCGGGGCGACGCTGTTCCAGGTCGGCGCCGACGTTCGCGCCGTCGGTCCGTCGCTCCCTGAGCCCCCGGCCGCGATCGCTGCGACCGTGGCGGCCACTGCGGCGACGGCGACCAGCACGAGCGCGATCCTTCGCTGCACCCGCCCAAAGCTACCCGTGGGGCCGCCGTAGGTAAAGCGTTCGTTAGCGCTTCAGAGGCCCACCCGGCCTCACGGCTACATTAGGACGGTGAAGAGGCTAGGGGTCCTCGTCGCTGTCGCGCTCGCGCTCGCACTCACCGGCGGGAAGGGTGCGCCGGCCCAGCAGCTGCAGGCGAACTGCTCGCTCTTCGGCAAGGCGCCGTTGTGGCTCGACTTCGCGGACGGGTCGGTCCCGTTCTGGAACATGTTCGCGAAGCCGGGCATCACCGCGCTCGCCTCGAACTTCATCTATCCGCCGAAGCTGCGGGAGGGCGGAGCGCAGACCGCCTACTTCGATCTCTATCTGAATCGCCGCGTCGGGACGACGAGCAAGCCCGCCGATCCGGCGACGATCGTGGACAAGGCGAACAAGTTCTACGAGTACGCGGCACAGGCGATGGACTGCTCGAACCCGGTGATCGCCGAGAACGAGCTGTTCGGCTCGTGGCTCGCGGTGCCGTGGTCGGCAACGAACGCTCAGTACCGGGCGAACGTGCTGCTGTTCCTGCAGACGCTGCGCCAGCGCGGTGCGCAACCGTGGCTGCTCGTCAACGCGAAGCCGTACACCGACGGGACCGCCGGCGATTGGTGGCGCCAGGTCGCCGAGGTCGCAGGAATCGTCCGAGAGGTGTACTTCCCGGCGCCGCTGATCTACAAGCAAGGGCCCATTCGAGGGAGCCGCACTCTCCGCCAGGCGTTCCGGAACGGCATCCTCGACTTCACGAAGACGGGAATCCCAGTGTCGAAGCTCGGGATCTTCCTCGGCTTCCAGACGTCGAAGGGCAGCGGCGGACGCGAGGGTCTCGAGGCGAAGGCCTGGTTCCGTACCGTGAAGTGGCAGGCACTTGCGGCCCGCTTCGTCGCCAACGAGATGAAGTTCAGCTCGATCTGGTCGTGGGGCTGGGCGGAGTGGAAGACGACGCCCGGCGAGATGGATCCTGCGAAGCCGCGGGCTGCGTGCGTCTACCTGTGGGCCCGGAACCCGAACCTCTGCAACGGGCCGCGTGCGGCCGGGAAGGGATTCGTGCGCTCGCGCACCGAAGGCCAGCTGATCCTGCCACCGGGCTTGCGCTGTCAGCTCGGACACACCGCGGTGCGCTGGTCGCAGATCAACCCGATCCTGAAGCTGACCGGCGACCCCGAGCTGGCGTTCTCGAACGCGTTCGCCCGGGCGGTCGCGCAGCGCACGGCGCAGGTCAGCTACGGCGACATCCTCGCCGCGGAGCGTTCCATCATCAGCGCAGCCTTCGGTGGCTCGCGCAGCGCGTATCTCGCGGCGATCGCCGACGTGCACACGAATCTCTCTGTTTCGCGGGGCGTCATCGGCGACGAGCTTCGTCGCGCGCGGATCGAGAGCAAGTTCAAGGTGTCTGCCCCGAGCGCCCGCGCCATCGCGGACTTCCATGAGACGTACGGCGATCTGCAGGCTCGCCTGGTCCAGGCGAAGTCGGGGACACCCTGGCTCGGCGGGCGCCGCGCGGGCTACGCGGTCGAGTCGGCCGCGCCGCCCAAGCTGATGATGCTGTCGTCAGGCCGGTGGTCCCCGCTGTGGTCGCCGCTCGGGACGATTCAGGTGCGGCCGCTCGGCCCGCCGCTCCCGCTCGGGACGCTTCCGCTCGGCAACGTCCGCGAGGCGATCCGCGCAGCCCTCGTCGCGCAGGCGCGCGAAGACCGCTATCCGAACTGGCTCGCCGCCGCGCAGCAGGCGGCGTTCCCGGAGGCGATCTGCTGGCGCGACCAGATGCCGGAGAAGGGCGAGGTCGACCTGACGAACTACCTCCCCTTCCTCGCACTGACGTCTTAGTCCAGGTCCCAGGGACAGTCCCTCGGACCCGTCGGTTCCGGGCACGTGCCAGGGACTGTCCCTGGAACGTGGCTCTTTAAGCCGGGCCGAGGCGCGGTGCGTTCGCGGACACGACGCGGCCCTTGCCGGCTTCTTTGGCGCGGTAGAGCGCGTCGTCCGCACGCTGGAAGAACGCCACCGGGTCGTCTTCTGCCCGGAGCTCAGCGACGCCGGCCGAGAGGTAGAGCTTTCCAGCCTGGCCGAGTGGGCGGGAGGAGACGGCGTTCTGGATCCGGCGGTAGAGCTGGTCGGCGTCGTTGAGTGAGGACTCCGGGAGGATCACCGCGAACTCGTCGCCGCCGACGCGGCAAGCGATGTCCGCCGTCCGCACGACGTCGCGGACTCGTTCCGCCGCTTCAGCGAGAACCGTGTCGCCGGCGAGATGCCCGATGCGGTCGTTGATCTCCTTGAAGTCGTCGAGGTCGAAGACGATCAGCGAGAGCTTGCGCTCGTAGCGGTGGGCCCGCGCGCACTCGCGCGAAAGGGTCTCGTGGAAGTAGCGCCGGTTGTGCAGGCCTGTCAGCGCATCCAGGTCGGCGAGCTGGCGCGCCTCCCGGAAGCGCCGCGCGTTCTCGATCGCCGGACCTGCTCGCAGTGCGAGCGTCTCGAGCTGGCGCACGTCGTCGTCGGCGTACTCGTGTCCCTTCCGGCGTGTGAACACCGTCAGGTAGCCGAGAGTGGAGTTGTCGCCCGGCAGCGGCACCGCGAGCCCGGCGTTGATCACGCCGTCCTCGCTGGACGTCTCTCGCTCGAGCTCGGGATAGGTGTAGGACATCGTGATCGAGCGTGCGAGGCGGCCGTCCGGCGGCCCGGTGATGGCGTGTCGCTCCGCCTCCTCGACGGAAAGGCCGAGCGTTGCGACGAGCGGCTTCCCCCCGTTCGGGTCGGGCAGCATCACGAGCGCCGCATCCGCGTGCTCGAGGGCGCCTGCCGCCTCGAGCGTTCGCGACAGCACCTCGTCAAGGTCGATCGATCCGGCCAGCTCGCCGAAGATCCGGCTGCGCCGCCCCTCTTCCTCGGCACGCTCGAGAGCGCCGGCCAGCTCGCGGCCGAGCTCGTCCATCCGGGCGTTCAGGCTGGCCACGACCTCGGCCACGCGCTCGTCGGTCGAGTTGCCCGAGCGCCAGCGGATCACGAGCAGGGCGAGTAGTAACACCACCAGGGCGCCCAGAGCCACACTGATCCCGATCAGAACGGTGGTCATTGCTTCGCCGCAGGAAGGAAAAAACCCGCCGGCTCACTGTAGTGGCGGTCAGGCGGTCTCACTAGCGTTTCAAAGTAGGAAAATGCATCGCCCCGGCTCAGAGTGAAACGCGCCAGAAGCCGGTCTGGTTTCGCTCCAGGAGCGGGATTCCGGGTTTGCGGCACTTCCCTCGTTTCGCTACCATGCCTCGTCCGGTTGGCAGGGTCATCGGCCCCGCCGACCGTTGCTGTGTGAAAACGCACTTTCCAGGAGGTTCATGCCCACCGTCAACCAACTCGTCCGCAAGGGTCGCGCCCTCCAAAAAGGGAAGACGAAGACCCCTGCTCTCGGCGGAGCGCCACAGAAGCGCGGCGTCTGCACGCGCGTGTTCACGCATACCCCGAAGAAGCCGAACTCGGCTCTCCGGAAGGTTGCGCGCGTCCGCCTGACGAACCAGATGGAGGTCACGACCTACATCCCGGGCGAGGGCCACAACCTCCAGGAGCACTCCGTCGTCCTCGTCCGAGGCGGCCGCGTCAAGGACCTGCCGGGCGTCCGGTACAAGGTCATCCGCGCTGCGCTCGACGCGTCGGGGGTCAGCGACCGCAAGCAGGGCCGTTCCAAGTACGGCGCCAAGAAAGGCTCGTAATGCCGCGCCGTGGTGAAGTCCAGGCCCGGCCGGTCGAGCCGGATTCGATCTACAACTCGGCGCTGGTCACGCAGGTGATCAACAAGGTGATGACGCAGGGGAAGAAGTCGACCGCCGAGCAGATCGTCTACGGCGCGCTCGAGCGCATCGGCGAGAAGACCGGCAAGCCGCCGGTCGAGGTGCTGGAGCAGGCCGTCAAGACCGTCACGCCCGTACTCGAGGTCAAGAGCCGGCGCGTCGGCGGAGCGAACTATCAGGTGCCCGTCGAGGTGCCGCAGCGCCGCGCGCGCACGCTTGCCGTGCGCTGGCTCGTCGACTTCGCTCGCGCCCGGCGTGAGAAGGGCATGATCGACAAGCTCTCCAACGAGGTTCTGGACGCCCTCAACCAGCAGGGCGGGGCTTTCAAGCGCAAGGACGACGTCTACCGCATGGCGCAGGCCAACAAGGCCTTCGCCCACTACAGGTGGTAGCAGCGATGGCCGTCGACACCAAGAGCGGCGTCGCTCTCGACCGCGTCCGGAACATCGGGATCATGGCCCACATCGACGCGGGCAAGACCACGACGACCGAGCGGATCCTCTACTACACCGGCCGCACCCACAAGATGGGCGAGGTCCACGAGGGCGCGGCGACGATGGACTGGATGGCGCAGGAGCAGGAGCGCGGCATCACGATCACGTCCGCGGCGACGACGGCGTCGTGGCGCGACTATCGCATCAACATTATTGATACGCCCGGCCACGTGGACTTTACGGTCGAGGTCGAGCGAAGCCTGCGCGTCCTCGACGGCGCGATCGCCGTCTTCGACGCGGTCGCCGGCGTCCAGCCGCAGTCCGAGACGGTCTGGCGCCAGGCAGAGCGCTACGGCGTCCCGCGCATTGCGTTCATCAACAAGATGGACCGCACCGGCGCGGACTTCTTCGCCTCGATCCAGTCGATGGTCGACCGGCTCGGCGCCCATCCCGTGCCCGTCCAGCTGCCGGTCGGCCAGGAGGAGCACCACCGAGGCGTCGTCGATCTCGTCGAGATGCGCGCGATCACCTGGTCCGACGACCTCGGCACCAAGATGGAGATCGGCGAGGTCCCGGCCGAGCTCGCAGAGCAGGCACAGGAGTACCACCACCAGCTGATCGACTCGGTCGCCGAGTTCGACGACGAACTGACCGAGACGTACCTGCTGGACGAGGAGTCCGTCACGCCGGAGATGATCCGCCGCGCCGTGCGCGCCGGGACGCTCGCGAACAAGATCACGCCCGTGCTGCTCGGCTCCGCCTTCAAGAACAAGGGCGTGCAGCCGTTGCTCGACGCTGTGATCGACTACCTCCCGAGCCCGCTCGACGTCCCGCCGGTCCACGGCGTCGACCCGCGCACCGACAACGAGCTGTCACGCCGTGCAGCGCTCGACGAGCCGTTCTCCGCGCTCGCCTTCAAGGTGATGTCGGATCCCTACGTGGGCAAGCTGACGTACTTCCGCGTCTACTCCGGCCAGCTGAAGGCCGGCGACCGCGTCGTCAACACGAACACCGGCAAGACCGAGCGGATCGGCCGCATCCTGCAGATGCACGCCAACCACCGCGAGGAGCGCGAGGAGATCGGCGCGGGCGAGATCGCAGCCGGCGTCGGCCTGAAGGACACGACGACGGGCGACACCCTCGCCACCGAAACGGCGCCGATCAAGCTCGAGTCGATGACGTTCCCGGATCCGGTGATCTCG
>DATHGN010000046.1:0-6966 GCA_035317565.1 Gaiellaceae bacterium | reverse complement strand
GGACGGGTGCGGCAGGTCTCTCGGAGCGTCTTCGGCGAGTTCGTCCGGACCGGTGGCTGTCCGACCTGCAACGGGTCGGGGCAGCTGGTCGAGCATCCCTGCGAGCAGTGCAACGGTGCCGGCCGCGTGATCCAGGACCGGACACTGGAGGTGGAGATCCCGCCGGGAATCCACGACGGCCAGCGGATTCGCCTCGGCGGCGAAGGTCATTCGGGCACGCCCGGCGGACGCGCCGGCGATGCGTACGTCGAGGTGCACGTGCGACATGACGATCGATTCGTCCGCGAGGGCAACGACGTGTACACCACCGTCGACCTCACGATCACGCAGGCAGCACTGGGTGCGACCGTGCAAGTCCCCACGCTCGAGGGAGAGACGGAGGTTACGTTCGACCCCGGGACGCAGCCGGGCGAAGTGCGGGTCCTGCGCGGCCGCGGGCTTCCCGTGCTGCAGGGATTCGGGCGAGGGAGCCAGCGTTTGTTCGTGAACGTGACTGTTCCGCGGCAGCTCAACGACGAACAGCGCCGGCTGCTCGAGGAGTTCGAGCGCCACGCGACCGCCGAGACCTACGAGCCGGACGAGGGGTTCTTCGACAAGTTGAAGAGCGCGTTCCGCTGAGCGTCATGCGGCGGGTCTCGGTGGCCGTGCCCGTCGAGCGTGCGGAAGAAGCGAGGGCGCAGATGCTCGAGCTCTTTCCCGAAGGCTTCGAAGAGGTCGAGTCGTCGGACGGCGTCGAGTTGATCGCCTACACCGATCCCGGTGGGGAGGAACGGCTGTGGCAGGCATTTGGCGGCGCCAGAGGTCAGGACGTGGCCGCCGACTGGCGCGACCGCTGGAAGGCCTTTCACCACCCCGTCCGCGTCGGCAGGCTCTGGATCGGCCCGCCGTGGCATGAGCCGCCGGACGATGCAACCGCGATCGTGATCGATCCGGGTCGCGCCTTTGGAACCGGCGCGCATCCCACCACACAGCTGCTGGTGGAGCTCATGCTCGAGATCGAGCCCGCGAGTGCCGTCGACTTCGGCTCCGGGTCCGGCGTGCTCGCAATCGTCGCCGCGAAGCTCGGCTTCGATCCGGTGATCGCGCTCGACACGGAGGAGAGCGCCGTGGCCGCAACGCTCGCGAACGCCGCGGCGAACGGCGTCGAGATCGAAGCGCGCCGGGTCGATGTGCTGAACGACGAGCTTCCCGACGCGGAGGTCGCGCTCGCGAACATCACGCGGCCCTCGGTCGAGGCGCTCGCGCCGAGATTGCGTTCGCAGCGATTGTTGTCGTCGGGATATTTCCCGACCGACGAGGACGAGCTCGCCGGCTTCGCTCACGTTCGCCGGATCACACGGGAAGGCTGGGCGGCGGATCATTACGAAAGACCGTGAAACGCCGTTTTCGGCCCAGTAGCATCAGGCAGATGACGACGTTCTCCATTCGTTTCCTCGGTTGCAAGGTGTCGCATACCGATGCGCAGGACGTCCGCGAGCGTCTTCTCGGCGACGGTCATGTGGAGCGCTCCCACGACCTCGGCGCCGATGTCGCCGTCGTCAACACGTGCTGCGTCACACACGAGGCCGTCCGCAAGTCACGACATGCCGCTGCACGCGCAGCGAGGACTCACAGCAGGGTGTACGTCACCGGCTGCGCGGCGAACCTCGCGGGCGACGCGTTCGCCGGCCTCCCGGAGAACGTCACCGTCGTGGGGAGGCGAAGCGAGGAGACGCCTGCCTTCGTGGCGGGCGACGTGGGCACGATCGGCTGCGTGCAGGCTGACGCACGCCTCGATCGCGTGCGTGCGTTCGTAAAGATCCAGGACGGCTGCAGCTTCTCCTGCAACTTCTGCGTGATCCCGCTCGTGCGTGGCGGCTCGCGCAGCCGCACTGCTGCCGCGGTGCTCGACGAGGTCCGCCGGCGGGTCGCCCAGGGCCATCGCGAGATCGTTTTGACCGGGATCAACCTGGGCTGCTACCGCGACCGGGACGCCGGCTATGCACTGCCGCGGCTCGTCCGGGAGGTCGGCGAGGTCGACGGACTCGAGCGCCTGCGCCTGTCCTCGATCGAGATCAACCACGTCGATGCGGACCTGATCGCGGCGCTCCGGGAGACGCCGACGGTCAGCCCGCATCTGCACGTGCCCCTGCAGTCCGGCGACGACGGCGTGCTCAGGGACATGGCGCGGCGCTACTCCACGAAGACGTACCTGCGCCGGCTCGAGCCGCTCGCAGACTTCAATCTGACGACCGACGCGATCGTCGGCTTTCCGACGGAATCCGAGCATGCTTTTGGGAACACCCTCCGCGTCGTCGAGGCGGCCGGCATCACAAAAGTCCACGTCTTCCCGTATTCACCACGCCCCGGGACTGTCACGGCTGGGGACGACTCCGTTCCGCCCTCGGTGAAGAAGGATCGGAGTGCCCGGCTACGGGCCGCGTCGGAAGCGGCGTGCCTCGCGCGCTGGCGTGAGAAGATCGGCGCAGATGACGTCGTCCTCATCGATCGCCCCGGACGCGGCTACGGGGACGACTACTCGCCATGGCTCGTAGACGCGCCCGTCGGCCAGTTCGTCCACGTCCGCGGTGCCGAGGTCTCCGAGGAGGGGATCGTCTCTGCCTGACGACTGCCTCTTCTGCCGGCTCGTCGACGAAGGCGATCACGTCGCGAAGAGCGACGGCTTCGTCGCGATCCGGGACATCAACCCCCGCGCCGACACGCACCTGCTCGTCCTGCCGGAGCGTCACGTCGCCACGTTTCGCGACGTCGGTGAGTTCCCGGGGGACGAAGCGAAGCGGATGCTCGAATTCGTGGCCGAGACAGCCGAGCAGGCGGGTCTCGAGGACTACCGCGTCCTCGTCAACGTCGGCGAGGGCGGGGGACAGACGATCTTCCACCTTCACTGGCACATCCTCGGCGGCCGCGTGAAGGGACTCCCAGCGTGAGCGTCGCTCGCCTCCAGCTCGCTCCCTTGGGGGAAACCATGTTTCCCCCAAGGGCCCCCTTCTTTAGGAAACGCCTCAGCGTGCGCGTCGGTCAACGCGACGCGCACGCTGAGGAGGCGGGAGGGGGAAACCTCCCGGTTTCCCCTTACGCCCCTTCCCCCGCTCATCGGTCGCGGTGCGCCCGATGAGCCTCATAGCGAGGATGGAGGACGAGGTGAAAGCGGCAACGCTGGCGCGGGACGCTCCGCGGCGCGACGCGTTGCGCCTCCTGCTGTCGAGCCTGCGCTCCGCCGAGAAGGAGCTGCAGCGCCCGCTGTCGGACGAGGAGGAGCTGCAGGTCTTGCAACGCGAGCGCAAACGGCGGATCGAGGCGGCCGAGGCGTTCCGTACGGGGGGCCGCGAGGAGCAGGCGGAAGGCGAAGAGCAGGAGCTCGCAGTCCTGAAGGAGTTCATGCCGGAGCCGCTGTCCGAGGACGAGCTCGAGGAGATCGTGGACGACGCGATCGCCGAGAACGGGGCGACCAGCATGCGCGACTTCGGCCGGGTGATGGCCGACGTGATGCCTCAGGTGTCAGGTCGTACAGATGGCTCGGTTGTGAGCCAGCTCGTGAAGGAAAAGCTCGCGTGACGTCTACACCCAGGCGGAGGCGCGGGCAGAGCCCGCACCTCCTTGACGTTCGACGCCGCAAGCGGCGACGAAGGCCGCAGGTGTCCGGCCGGACCGACGGGTCGGTGGTGAGCCAGCTCGTCAAGGAGAAGCTCGCCTAAGCCTGACGCCCGAGGCCCGCGCCTACACTTGGACGCGTGCAAGAGGTGAAACAGACTCTCGACGTTTCGAACGACGTGGCGGCGGAGCTCGCCACGATCGGCGACGGCGTCCTCGAGGCGCTCCGGGACCGGCTGGAGTGCACGATCCTCCTCCGCGGGAACCGGCTGACGATCGCCGGTGACGACATCCACGTCGCCGAAGCCCGCGCGGTCGTCGAGGAGCTCGTCGAGCTCGTGGAGACTGGCCAGGAGATCGGCCCGGCGACCGTGGACGCGGTCCTGCGGGCGATCGACCAGGCCGAGAACGTCCAGGACGTCCTCGGCGACGTGGTCTGGCGCCACCGTGGCAAGCAGATCACTCCGAAGACGGTGACCCAGAAGCG
Source organism: Gaiellaceae bacterium (assembly GCA_035317565.1). Classification (GTDB taxonomy): domain Bacteria; phylum Actinomycetota; class Thermoleophilia; order Gaiellales; family Gaiellaceae; genus 3-1-20CM-4-69-9. The sequence continues at coordinate 2,888 of DATHGN010000046.1, read as the reverse complement.
CTACGTCGACGCGATCCGCGACTCCACGGTGACCTTCGGCATCGGCCCTGCAGGCACCGGCAAGACCTACCTCGCGATGGCCGCAGCAGTCGCGGCGCTGCAGGAGCGGCAGGTCGCCCGGCTCATCCTGACCCGTCCCGCCGTCGAGGCCGGAGAGCGGCTCGGCTTCCTCCCAGGCGACATGTTGGCGAAGGTCGACCCGTACCTGCGCCCGCTCTTCGATGCGCTCTACGACATGCTCGACGCAGAGCGGCTCAACACGTACATGGAGCGGGGGACGATCGAGGTCGCGCCGCTCGCGTTCATGCGCGGCCGCACGCTCAACGACTCCTTCATCATCCTCGACGAGGCGCAGAACACGAGCCCGGAACAGATGCAGATGTTCCTGACCAGGCTCGGCTTCGGATCGAAGATGGTCGTCACCGGAGACGTCACCCAGATCGACCTGCCTCGCGAGCAGGCGTCCGGCCTCATCCAGGTTCAGGACATCCTCCGCACAATCGACGGCATCGAGTTCATCCAATTCGGTCACGAGGACGTCGTGCGTCACAAGCTCGTGCAGCGGATTGTCGAGGCCTACAAGCTGCACGCGGAGGAGACCGGCACGGCACGGCGGAAGTAGCGGGGATGGTCGAGATCGAGGTGGCGAACCGTTCGGCCGCGGCGCTCGATCTCGAGGCCGCTGCGCAGCTGATCCGCGACGTGCTGCGCGAGGAGGGGATCGACGAGGGCGAACTTGGCCTCGCGCTCGTCGGGCCCGACGAGATCCGCGACCTCAAGCACGAGCATCTCGGCATCGACGAGGAGACCGACGCGCTCGCCTTTCCGATCGACGGCCGCGAGACAATCCCTGTAGGCCTGCCGCGGCAGCTGGGCGATGTCGTCATCTGCCCGGAGGTCGTGGGCGACGCCTGGCGCGGGCCACTCGTTCACGCCGTGCTGCACCTGGTCGGGTACGACCATGGCGCCAAGATGGAAGCCAGGGAGCGTGCACACGTATGAGGGCGCGACCGAACATGATCGAGAGCTTCAACTACGCGATCGAGGGCGTGATCCACGTCCTGCGGACGCAGCGCAACATGCGAATCCACTTCGCTGTCGCCGTCGTCGTGATCGTCGGCGCCGTCGCCGTGGGCGTCTCGAAGATCGAGCTGATCGCCCTGTTGCTCGCGATCGCGTTCGTGCTCGTTGCCGAGATGATCAACACCGCGATCGAAGGCGCGATCGACGCCGCAACGACCTCCTTCGATCCGATGGCGAAGCTTGCGAAGGACATCGCCGCCGGAGCGGTGCTGATCGCGTCCGTCAATGCTGTTGCCATCGCCTACCTGGTGTTCGCGGGCAAAGCGGCGGACAAGACGGCTCGCGTCCTCGACAAGCTCCGCAATGCGCCGGCCGAGATCACAGTGGTCGCGCTCGTGCTGACGGTGATCGTCGTGATCGCGACCAAGGCCTGGACGGGCCGCGGGACGCCGCTGCGCGGGGGGCTGCCCTCGGGCCATGCCGCCGTCGCGTTCGCCGGGTGGATGGCGGCCACCTATATCGTCGGTGACGCGCACCGTTTCGTCGTCAGTGGGCTGACCTTCCTGATGGCTTTGCTCGTGGCACAAACTCGCGTTGAATCCGGCGTTCATTCGGCCCTCGAGGTCGCCTACGGTGGCGCGCTCGGCGCGCTCGTCACTCTTTCCGTCTTCCAGCTGCTGTGAGCAAGGATCTCTACGACCGCGCCGTCGCGATCTCCGAGCGAGCGTACGCCCCGTATTCCAACTATCTCGTCGGCGCGGCGGTGCGGACCCGTGACGGCAAGGTCTTTGAGGGAGTGAACGTCGAGAACGCGGCCTACCCGCTCGGTGTCTGCGCCGAGAAGACGGCGCTCGTCAAAGCAGTCAGCGAGGGGTACAAGCCCGGCGACTTCGAGGCGATCGGGATCACGGCCTCACCTTGCGGTGGTTGCCGGCAGTGGTTGTACGAGTTCCGAATCGACGAGGTGACGTTCCTGAACCCGGCCGGCGAGCTGGCCACCTATTCGGCGGCGGACCTGCTGCCGGATACCTGGGACCTTCCGACTTGAAGTCCGGCTTCGTCGCGGTGGCCGGGCGGCCGAACGTCGGGAAGTCCACGATCGTGAACGCACTCGCGGGCGGGAAGGTCGCGATCGTGTCGGACAAGCCGCAGACAACGCGTCGCCGGATCTTCGGCATCGCGAACGGGGACGACTATCAGCTCGTCCTCGCCGACCTGCCGGGGTTCCAGCGTCCGCTCGACCCGCTGACGGAACACATGCAGCGCACCGTGGACACCTCCTTCGAGGACGTCGAAGCCGTCCTCCTCGTCCTCTCGGCACGCGAACGAATCGGGGCCGGCGACAGGTTCGTTGCGCGGCGCGTCTTCGAGCTCGGTGTGCCGGTCGTGATCGCCCTCAACAAGGTCGACCGGCTCAAAGGCGGACACATCGCCACGCAGATGGAGACCGCGTCGAAACTCGGCGACTTTCACGCGCTTCACCCCGTGAGCGCCAAGACCGGCGACGGCGTACCCGAGCTTCGCGACGATCTCGTCTCGCTTCTGCCGGAAGGTCCGTTGTACTTCCCGCAGGAGCAGCGCACCGACCTGCCGCTGGAGGTGCAGATCGCAGAGCTCGTGCGGGAGCAGGCGCTGCGGCTGACGAAGGACGAAGTGCCGCACGCGATCACGGTCGAGGTCCAGGAGCTGGGCGAGCGCGTGATCGAGGCCGAGATCCTCGTCGAGACCGAGTCCCAGAAGCAGATCCTCGTCGGCAAGGGCGGCTCGATGGTGCGGGAAATCGGCCGCCGCGCCCGGCCGGAGATCGAGGCAGTCGTCGGGCATCCCGTCTATCTCGAGCTGCGCGTGAAGGTGAAAGCCCGCTG
>DATHGN010000045.1:0-5128 GCA_035317565.1 Gaiellaceae bacterium | reverse complement strand
CCACGATCCGGACGGCGGCATCCACCTTACGCCGATCTGGTTCCTGTTCGAGGACGACCGCTTCTACTTCGCGTCGTCGTCCGGAAGCCGGAAGGTGAAGAACGTCGAGCGGAGCTTCTCGGCCTCGGTCGTGGTCGACGCGCGCGAGCCGGGACGGGAGCGATGGGTCTCGGCGTCGGGCTCGGTTGAGATCCTGCGCGACGGCGAGGCGCAGTCGATCAACGCCCGCATCAGGCGCCGGTACCTCGCGCCGAAAGCGCTCGACGGCGCGATCGAAGCCACGCTCGCCGCGTCGGACGACGTCACGCTCAGGCTGGCGCCGACAGCGTGGCGGTCGTGGGCCGCGGAGATCGGGGACTCGCCCGAGCGGTTCTTCCTAGCGGTCGATGCCTAGCGTCGCCTGGCAGCGAACGCCGTCGCTGAAGGCTTCGGCCCGCCCGGTCTCAAGTCATAAAACGGTAAGCGCGCGCAGGCACCGGCGAGGGGACGGAAGGAAAGCGCGGGTCGCTCCGTCCTGTCGATATGGAGCGCCGGCCGGAGTTCCCGTTCTTTCATCCTGGGCTTTCGCGGCTGAGGGGCGGATAATGGGCGTCCCCCTCGAGATGGCGTCATCCACACGCATCGGCACCGAAGTCGCGGGATTTCGGATCGATTCGGTCCTCGGCCGCGGCGGCATGAGCGTCGTCTACGTCGCCGAGCAGCTTCGCCTTGGGCGAAAGGTGGCGCTCAAGGTCCTCACCACCGAGCTTGCCTGGGATGAGCAGTTCCGGGAGAGGTTCGTGCGTGAGTCCCACATTGCGGCGGCGATCGACCACCCCAACATCATTCCGATCTACGACGCCGGCGAGGAGGACGGGCTGCTCTACATCGCAATGCGTTTCGTCCAGGGGCCGGATCTCAAGGAGGTCCTCAAGCGCGGCAGTCTTGGCGTCGGGCGCACGATCTTCCTGATCGAACAGCTGGCCAGCGCACTCGATGCGGCTCACACACACGCTCTCGTCCACCGAGACGTGAAGCCCGGGAACATCCTCCTCGAGGAGAGCACCGATCACGTCTACCTGACCGACTTCGGCGTTGCGAAGCAAACGGCGGCCCGAGGTCTCACGTCGACGGGACACTTCCTCGGCACCGTCGAGTACGCGGCGCCCGAACAGATCGAGGGTGGACCTGTCGACGCGCGGACCGATGTGTATGCGCTGGGTTGTGTGCTGTACGAGTGCTTGACGGGGACGCCGCCGTTCTCGCAGAGCACCGAGCACGCCGTGCTGCACGCGCACCTCGTTGATCCGCCCCCCTCAGTCGGCCGGCTCAGGCCCGATCTGCCTCAGGCATTCGACGGGCTGATTGCAACCGCCATGGCCAAGGTCCCCGATGACCGCTTCGCCTCGTGCGGAGAGTTCGCCAACGCTGCACGAAATGCCGCCAGCGGCAAGGCACGACGCGTCGAGGGAACCGCGCCGGCGCGAGCCGCCACTGTCGCCTCAGTGGATACCGTCCCGCCGGCGAGCCCGCCGCCTCCAGGAACGGACAGTGCCTTCGACGCCGTCCCTGCGCTCGAGCCGGCGACAGCTGCCGCTCCGGAACGGAGTACTGCGCCACCTTCCCGGCTGACGCCGCTCAAGCAATTGCTGTTGACTTTGCTCCTGGTCGTCATTGCCGCTGCAGCGTCGGGCGTTGTCGTCTACTTCCTCGTACGCGGCGACGACAAGACGGCGTCCCCGACCGTCGTCCAAGGGCCTGTGATCCACACTCTTGCCGACCTCGTTCCGGCGCCGGTCTGGCAAAACTGCACGAAGGCGAAGACACCGCGCGCGGGCGCCGTCGAGACCGCGACGTGCGTGCCACCGCAGGGTGCGACGACCTTCAATCCCGATGGGCTCGAGCTTTCGACTTTCGCGAGCGGGGCGGCGGTGCAGCGGGCGTACGAGGCCGAGCGCCGCCGGCACCACGTGCTGCGCAATCAAGGAAGGTGCACCGGCTTGAGCTGGGGTGGCGAAGGAATCTGGCTGCACAATCCCGCGGCGCCGGGCACGAAACCCAAGCCCGGCGGTTCGCGCTTCTGCTATTTCGCCGGCAACGACGTCGTGATCGTTTGGACCCACCGCAAGTTCGGCCAGGCCACCCACACCGATTTGCTTGGCATCGCGCGTGAGGGTGGCAGCGATCACCCCGGCCTGTACGGCTGGTGGCGCTTCTGGCACCACCGCATCGGCAAGATCCTGGCGTGATGCAGGAGCCTGCGCTCCTCGCGGTTCTGGACGGCGCGGAGAACGGGCGGCGTATCCGCGTTGCGGGCCAGCTCACCGTCGGGCGTGACGACGATGCCGGCTTGCTGCTGGACGACCCGGAGATCTCGCGTGCTCATGCCACCCTCGTGCCCGCCGATGGCGGACTTGAGATTCGCGATCTCGGGTCGCTCAACGGGACGTGGGTGAACGGCGAGCGCATCAGCAGTCCCACGGTCCTCGCGCCCGGAGACGTCGTGAAGGTCGGCACGACGCGCATCGAGGTGCTCGCCGTGGGCGGCCGAGGACTTGCCTCGGTGCCGCGTTCGTCGCCGACGCCCGTCGAGGCCGAGGACGAGCTGAGGCCCGTCAGCGTCCTGTTCGCGGACGTCGTCGGCTCGACGCCGCTTGCGGAGCGGCTGGACCCAGAGGAGTACGCGGCCTTGATCGGCGGTTGTGTGGATCGGATGTGTCGCGCGGTCGAGCAGTTCGGTGGTGTCATCGACGCATATATGGGGGATGGCATTGCGGCGTTCTTCGGCTTCCCTGCCGCGACGGAGGACGATGCCGAGCGCGCCGCAACCGCGGCGCTCGCTGTCGTGACAGCGATCGATGCCTACGCGGACGAGGTGCGGGAGACCTGGACGCTGCCGGATCTGAACGTCCGGGTCGGCGTCAACAGCGGACAGGTCGCGATCGGCGTGGTCGGTTCGGCCGAGCGCCATCCGGTCGCTCTCGGCGACACGATGAACGTCGCCGCGCGTCTCCAGGGGACCGCCGAGCCGGGCACGATCGTGATCGGCGGGGCGACTGCGCGAAAGCTCCGCGGACGCTTTCTCGTCGCCCCGCTCGGACATGTCGCTGTGCGCGGAAGGGAACGGCCCGTCGAGGCCTGGCGACTGTTAGGCCCGCGCTCTGACCGACGGCGGAGCGAGGCGTCGGGCTTCGTCGGCAGGTCTGACGAGACCGCGCTGCTTGCCTCGGCCGCCGACGCTCTGCGTGCCGGTCGAGGAGGCCTCCTGCTGGTCGACGGAGAACCCGGTATCGGTAAGACGCGGCTGGTCGAGTGGCTCTGCGCGCAGGTTGGTGACGACGTGACGTGGCTCGAAGGGCACTGCGTCTCATACGGCGGCCAGCCGCTCTACCACGCGCCTGCGGAGGCCCTGCGCGGCTGGGTCGCAGGGGACGACGTGGCGCAGCGGACGTCCACGCTGGAGCGACTGGGTCTCGAGCCGGGCGCGCTTCCGTACCTCGCCATGCTGTTGTCGGCCGACGCGGGCGACGAGCCCGCTCCGGGTGCGAACGGCTCCGCGGACGAGTTCGGCGCTGCGCTCCGTGACGCCTACGCCGCGTGGATACGTGGTCTCTGCCGCGATCGCCCGGTGGTATTTGCCCTGCACGACCTCCACTGGGCCGACCACTGGACACTCGAGCTGGTCGACCGACTAGTCGAATTGCTCGACGACCTGCCTTTGCTGATCGCCGTCACGAGCCGGGCTGCCCCCGGAGCGAACGACCGTGGACTTCGAGAGCACGCCCGCGTTGCGCAGCGGGACCGTCTCGTGGAGCTGAGTCTCGGACCTCTCACTGGCGACGAGGCGGAACTGCTCCTCACGCAACTGGCGCCGGGGGAGCTCGACCCTGAGGCGCGCGCAGAGGTGATTGGCCGCGCGGAAGGGAATCCCCTCTACCTCGAACAGCTGCTGCGGTCTCTGCTCGAAAGCGGCGGCCTGGCGGCGCGTCGCACGTGGGCTCTCACCGTTCCGGCTGCCCAGCTGCCGACCGGGCTCGAGAGCTTGCTAGTGGCTCGCATCGCCGCTCTTCCGCGAGACGCGCGGCGGGTGGCGCAGGCCGGCGCGGTACTCGGCCGCGCATTCTCTCCAGCGGTGCTCAGTCTCATCGAGGGGGTGGAGGAGCTGGAACGGAACCTCATGCGTCTTCTGCGTGCGAACATCATCCGTGAGACGCGCGCACTTCCGGACCGCGAGTACGCGTTCACGCACGGACTGCTCCAAGAGGCGGCGCTCTCAACGCTGACCCGGGCGCGCCGACGCGAGCTTTACCGCCTCGTGGCCACCGCCTACCAGCAGGCCTTCGGCGACTCGCTGGACGACAAGCTCGAATTGCTCGCCTTTTACTTCGCGCGCGGTGGGGACCTCGAGCGGGCGTTCGAGTACCTGGAGCAGGCTGCGAACCGTGCGACGTCGCTTCGTGCGCACACGCAGGCGGCACACTTCTGGTCGCGTGCGGCCGCCGTCGCCGAGAAGGTCAACGATCCCGACGCGCGGGATCGCATCGAGCGCCGATTGGTGGAACTGCGCGCCTAGGGCGCGGGCGGTTTCGCCAATGAGCAGGACCTAGACGCCCTGTCCGAAACGGACAGTACGGTCCGCGGGCATGCGCCTTCTCGTCGCTCGCTGCGAAGTGCTGTACACAGGTCGGCTTACGGCTCGGCTCCCCGAGGCCGTGCGCTTGCTCATGTTCAAGGCCGACGGCTCGTTCCTGGTGCATGACGATGCAGGTGGTTTCAGACCGTTGAACTGGATGACGCCGCCAACCATGGTCGAAGACGAGGAGGGACTCATCGTCGTGCGCAAGCGGGCCGGCAAGTCTGAAGACCGCCTCGAGATTCGAATCACCGAGGTGCTGAGTGATGTGACCCACGACATGGGCGAGTCAGCGGCGCTCCAAAAGGACGGCGTCGAGCGGCACCTGCAGGAAGAGTTGGCGGCGCGGCCTGAGGTTCTCGGCGTGAAGCTTCGGCTCGTTCGGCGGGAGTGGCCTACCGACATCGGCCCGGTCGATCTCATGTGCCGCGACGAGCGCGGTGAATGGGTGGCGGTCGAGATCAAGCGCGTCGGCACGATCGACGCGGTCGAGCAGCTCTCTCGTTACCTCGAGCG
>DATHGN010000044.1:0-24644 GCA_035317565.1 Gaiellaceae bacterium | reverse complement strand
GTCCACTGCTATGTCGCGGGCGGGACGCTCTTCGACACAGGCCTCGGGCTCGCAGACGCGCCCTGGAGCGCCGTGGAGGCGGAGCGGATCGCGATCACCCACTTCCACCCTGACCACGTCGGCGGAGCGGAGGCCGCAGCCGGGGCGACCGGAGCGACGGTGTTCCAGGGCGGCCTCGACTATGCCCAGTGCGAGCGCGTGTGGGGGAGCGACGACTGGCCCGAACGGATCGCCTCGTGGTTCGTGCGGCATGGAGCGCCCGCCGCAGTCGCGGAAGACCTGATCGCGCAGGGTCACGCGTTCGCGCCGTTCATCCGTTACGCCGTGGAACCGCACCTGCTCTACGAGGGGAGCGAGCTGGACGGCTGGCAGGTGCTGGAGTTGCCCGGTCACGCCGACGGCCACCTCGGGTTTCTCCGTGACGGCGTGCTGATCGCGGGCGATCATCTGCTGCAGAGAATCTCGCCGGCGGTAGGTCTCTACCCGGAAAGCCGGCCGGACCCGCTCGGGGACTATCTCGCGTCGCTCGAGCGGACGATTGAGCTCGCGCCGCGGATCGTCCACCCCGGGCACGGTGAGCCGATCCTCGACGCCGGCGTTCGTGCCAGGGAGCTGATCGAGCATCATCGGCGCCGGCTCGACGAGACCGTCGAGGCGCTCGGCGACGAGCCGCGGAGCGCATACGAGATCTCCCTTGACGTCTTCGGAGCCGACCTGGGGCCGACGCAGCGCCGGTTCGCCGTCGCGGAGACGCTCTCGCACCTGGAACGGCTTGTCCGGGAAGGCCGCGCCGCCCGCGGAGGAGACGACCAACGGGTTTCCTATACTGGTCCCTAGTTGGACGACGACATCCTTCCTAGTACCCACGCCCACGGGGTCGGGGCGTGACCATCCTCCTCGAGCTCGTCGGCGTCGGCGCTCTGATTCTGCTGAACGCCTTCTTCGTGGCGGCCGAATACGGCCTCGTGACTGCGCGCCGAACGCGCATCGTCGAGCTGCACCATCAGGGCAACCGGCGCGCGCGGGATGTCCTGCGCATCACGTCCGACCCGCCGCGCTTCATCGCCGCGATGCAACTCGGCGTCACGCTCACATCACTGGCCATCGGCGCGATCGGCGAGCAAGCGCTGTCGCGCCTGTTCGACGAATTCCTCGCCACCGTGCTCGCGATCGTGCTCGCGTATCTCCTGCTGACTTTTCTGCACGTCGTCATCGGCGAGCTCGTCCCGAAGGGAATCGCCCTCGGCCACTCCGAAGGAACGGCTCTGTTCGTCGTCGCACCCGTGCGGGGCTTCTTCATCGTCATGCGGCCGCTGATCTGGTTCCTGCAGCGCTCGACCGAGATCGTCCTCCGCTGGCTCGGATTGCAACCGCCGGGCGCGGACGACGACGTGCACTCGGAGGCCGAGCTGCGCATGCTCGTCTCCCAGTCGACCGAGCACGGTGAGATCGAGCAGCAGGAGCAGGAGATGCTCTACAAGGTCTTCGACTTTGCGGACAAGGAGGCGAAGGACGTGATGGTGCCGCGGCCGGAGGTGGTCGCCCTGTCCATCGACCTCCCGCCCGAGCAATGTCTCGAAGCGGTCATGGACTCGCCCTTTACGCGCTATCCCGTGTATCGCGAGACGCTGGACAACGTCGTCGGCATCCTCCATGTCCGCGATCTGTTCCGCGCGCTCCGCGACCGGGGCATGCACGAGGTCAAGGTCGAGGACATCATCCGACCGGCTCACATCGTCCCGGAGACGAAGGATCTCGCGGCCCTGCTCGGCGAGTTTCGCCGTGCGAACCAGCACATGGCCGTCGTCGTCGACGAGTACGGCGACATGGAGGGAATCGTCACGCTCGAAGACCTGCTCGAGGAGATCGTCGGCGACATCGAGGACGAGTTCGACCTTCCGGACGAATCGATCGAGCAGATCGACGAGGACACCGTCATGATCGACGGAACGTTTCCGATCGACGACTTCAACGAGCGCTTCAAGACGTCGATGCCTGCTGAGGACTACCACACGATGGCCGGCTTCGTCTTCGGGCTGCTCGGCCGCCAGCCGGAGAAGGGCGACACGATCATGCACGACGGCATGCGCTTCGATATCGTCGGCGTCGAGGGGTCTCGCATCCTCAAGCTCGCGGTGACGTTCGAGCAGCGGCGGGAGCAGCGGGATCGCGACGATCAAGAGCGTGACGCGCTCGAGGCCGAGCTCTTCGACCCCGAGAACTAGGCCAGGGGCGGAGCGAGCGTCGTGGCTGCGTCCGGTCGGCGGCAGAAAGCGCGTGACCGAGCCTTCGCCGCTACCATCTCGCGACAGAAGTTCTGGGGTCTGGACTACTCACCAAGGAGAAGAATGTTTCGTACTCGGCTCGCTCTCGTCGCGCTGCTCGGTGCCGCGCTCGTGTTCGTCGCCTCGGCCTCTGCGGCCGTGCCGACCCTCACCGGCACCGACGGCCCTGGCTTCACGATCACCCTCAAAAAGGGCAAGACCAAGGTCACGTCGCTCAAGGCGGGGAAGTACAAGATCGTCGTGAAGGATCTCTCGAACATCCACAACTTCCACCTCTCGGGGCCCGGACTGAACAAGAAGACGGGCGTCGGTCCCAAGGGGACCTTCACGTGGACGGTCACGCTGAAGAAGGGCACGTACAAGTACATCTGTGACCCGCACGCCTCGATCATGAAGGGCAGCTTCAAGGTCACTTAGGTTCTCTGAAAACCGCTTCGAGGCCCCCTCGCGTATTGACACCCAATACACAAAAGCGAGGGGGCTTTCTCATGTTCCGAGCACTACTGCTGACATTCACCGTCGCGGCTGCGGCTGCGATTCTCGTCTCTCCTGTCGAGGCCAAGTCGAGCGGTCTCACGGGTGAGGTCGGCCCCGGCTACTCGATCGAGGTCAAAAAGGGCAACAAGGACCTGAAGACGATCAAGGCCGGGACGTACAAGATCAAGGTCGAGGACAAGGCCTCGATTCACAACTTCCATCTGAAGGGCCCTGGTCTGAACAAGAAGACCGGCATCTCGTTCAAGGGCGAGACGACATGGACGATCAAGCTCAAGTCCGGCACCTACACGTACCAGTGCGACCCGCATGCCTCGAGCGGGATGAAGGGACACTTCAAGGTCACCGCGTAACCGGAACCTCTTCGATCTGGCCGTCTTCGATCCGGAAGGCGGCCAGATCGTCGTGCCGGATCGAGTACACGAGGTAGGGCTTGCCGGCCCAGAGCCCGATGTTCTCGACGTCTGTGCGCGAAGGTCGCGCGGGTGACGAGATGTGCGAGTGAAAGACCGCGAGCTCGTAGCCCTCGTCCTCGGCGAACCAGATTTCGGGGTCGTCGAACTCCAGCTCGAAGCGGTACGGCGACGACGCGGCGTTGCGGCCCGGTTCGTAGCGCTCCGCCTGGCCGTCGCGGAGCAGGACGAGGCCGCATGCTTCGTTCGGCGCCTCGCGCTCGGCGTGCGCGACGAGCGCGTCGCGCACTTCGGCGGGAATCACCACCAGACGGTTCGCTCCATCGCCTGCTCGACGTCGTCAGCCTCCCAGAAGTCGGCGGAGAGGTACTTCCAGCCGGCATCGGCGAGAATTCCGACGACGACGCCTTCGTCGAGCTCGTTTGCAAGCTTCCGCGCAACGTGTCCCACGGCGCCTGCCGAGACGCCGGCGAAGATGCCGTCCTCGTCGAGCAGGCGACGAACTTCGTGCACCGACTCCTCGTTCGTGACGAGCACCTTGCGGTCGAGCTTCGAGACGTCGAGGATCGGCGGGACGTAGCCGTCGTCGAGCGAGCGCAGCCCCATCACAGGATCGCCTGGAAGCGGCTCGGCGGCGGCGACGACGATGTCGGGGAACGTTTCGCGCAGGCGTTCTCCGGTTCCCATCAGTGTTCCTCCCGTACCGAGGCCGGCGACGACGACATCGACGCGGTCGAGTGCCTCAGCGATCTCGGCTCCCGTGCCGTCGTAGTGCGCGCGCGGGTTCGCCGCGTTCGCGTACTGGAACGGCATGTAGTAGCGCGGCGCCTTCTCGGCGAGCTCCAGCGCCAGCCGGACCGCGCCGTTCGAGCCTTCGGCGCCGGGCGAGTAGACGATGTTCGCACCGAACAGACGCAGCAGTCGTTTCCGCTCCTCCGTCGCGTTCTCGGGCATCACGCACGTCAGGGGATAGCCCTTGAGCTTCGCGACGAGCGCGAGCGAGATTCCCGTGTTGCCGCTCGTCGGCTCGAGGAGCTCGCGGCCGGGCTCGAGCTCGCCTGAGGCCTCGGCGGCCTCGATCATCGCCTTCGCGATGCGGTCCTTGATCGAGCCGGTCGGGTTCTGTCCTTCGAGCTTCGCGTAGATCTGGACCGCGCCGGCCGGCTTCAGCTCGACGAGCGGTGTGTTGCCGACGAGCTCGAGTACATTCTTCGCGGTTCTCGAGTTCATCGAGCGAAGCGAGGATCTAACTCCAAGACCCTCCGAAAGTGCGCAGCACTCTCGGAGTCGCTAGCCACCGGCCATTGCCGGGAGGAGGATCACGGTCGCGCCGGGTCTGACGTCCGTTTCCAGCCCGTCCAGTGTGCGCACGTCCTCGCCTTCGACGTAGACGTTCACGAACGGCGCGATGTCGCCGTCCTCGACGAGCTGGGTTCGCAGTGCGGGGAAGCGGCCCATCAGATCCTCGAGCAGCTCGCGAACGGTGTCGCCTTCGGCCGGGAGCTCGCGCTCGCCCCCCGTTACTTCGCGCAGCGTCGGTGGAATGCGCACCTTTCTCATGCGGGTTCCCTGGTTCCCGCGCAGAACTCGACGTAGTCGATGTACTCCGTGATCGTCGGGTGATCGCCGCACACCGGGCAATCCGGGTCGCGGCGAAGCTTCACTTCGTTGAACTCCGCCGAGAGTGCGTCGAACAGAAGCAGGCGCCCGATCAGCGGCTCGCCGATGCCGAGTGCGAGCTTGAGTGCCTCGCTCGCCTGCAGCGATCCGATGACGCCGGGGAGCACGCCGAGCACTCCGCCTTCGGCGCACGACGGCGCGAGCTCGGGCGGCGGCGGCGTGGGGAAGAGACAGCGATAGCAAGGTCCGACGTGTGGCTTGAAGACCGTGACCTGTCCCTCGAAGCGGTAGATCGACCCGTGCACCACCGGGATGTCGTGCCAGACCGACGCGTCGTTGACGAGGTAGCGCGTCGGGAAGTTGTCCGCACCGTCGACGATCACGTCCCAGCCGTCCGCGAGGATCCGCTCGATGTTCTCGGAGGTCAGTCGCTCCTTGTAGGCGACGACTTCGACGTCGGGATTTAGCGCCTCGATCGCTCGCTTCGCCGATTCCACTTTGGGCTCTCCGAGCGACTCCGTTGAATGGACGATCTGTCGCTGCAGGTTCGACTCGTCGACGACGTCGGCGTCGACGATGCCGATCCGGCCGACACCCGCCGCAGCGAGATAGAGCGAGGCAGGTGAGCCGAGGCCGCCGGCCCCGACCAGCAGAACCTTCGAGTCGAGCAGCTTCAGCTGGCCCTCCTCACCGACCTCCGGGATCAGCAGGTGGCGGCTGTAGCGCGCACGTCGCGGCGCGTCCAGCCCGGCCTGAAGCTGCACGGGAAAGCCGTTGCGCTTCCAGTCGGTGAAGCCGCCCGAGAGGGAGACGACGTCCTCGTAGCCGAGCTCGGCGAGCGTCTTGGCCGCGAACGCGGAACGGTTGCCGGCGGAGCAGTAGATGAGCACGGGACGAGAGTGGTCGGGAGCCGCGCGCTCGACGCGCGACTCGAGATTCCCGCGGGGAACGTGGACGGCACCGGGGATGTGACCCTCGTCCCACTCGTTCTGCTCCCGGACGTCGAGGACGAGCGGGCCGCCGGAGTCGATGAGCTCGCGCGCCTCGGTGGCGTCCACCTCCGAGATCTCGGAACGGACCTGTTGGAGCAGCTCGCGGTACGTCGCCATCGCTATAGGAAATATAGCTTTGCCCCGTTAGCTAGCGTCGTCCGCGATGAGTGCTTCCGTCCGGGTCCGGCTGATCGTGGCACTCGTTGCGCTCGCCGCCGCGGGGACCGCCGTCGGCGTCACGCTCGCGACCCGAACCGACGTCGCCGAGCAAACGAGCAAGCCGCCGCCCTACGCCGCCGACCCGACGGCACGGCCGGAGGCCGCCCGCGCCGTTCAGGAAGCATTGCGGGCCTGGCCCGCCGGGACGGTGCGGAGGCTGCGGATCCTCGCCGAGCGCTATCCGCGGAGCGGTCTCGTCCGGCTCGAGCTCGGGCTGGCGCTCGTCTTGACGGGCCAGCAGGCCGACGCGACCAAGGCGTGGCAGGACGCAGAGCGTGTCCAACCCGATTCGCCGTCGGCGGTGCGTGCGCAAGACCTCCGCCACCCGAACACCCCGCCCGACCTACCGCCGTTCGTTCCGAGCTTCTCCCAGCCGACGAGCGCGGTTCAGGCCCGGCTCCTGCGTGGCGCAGCCTTTCAGCAGGCGCTTCGACCCGTCTCGGCCGAACGGGAGTTCGCGGCGGCTGCAGCTCTGGCGCCGGCCGACCCCGAGGCGCTCACCGCCGCGGCTGTCGGGCTCTACGACAAGGACCGGCCGGCCCTTGCTTTTTCGCGGCTCGGCCCCCTGGTTCGCCGGTTCCCGCACGCGCAGACCGTCCGCTTCCATCTTGGCCTCCTCCTGATCTATTTCGGGGACGTGGGCCGTGCCCGCCGCGAGTTGACCCTCGCCCGCTCGCAAGGCCCCGGAACCCCGCTCGGAAGAAGAGCGGATACGCTTCTAAAAGCCGGTCAAAAGTCCTAGGACCGGTCCGCACAAAGATGAGCCGTTCGGCCTATAGCGCTCGTCCGAGCCAAGTGGCACAGTGCGGCATCGCAAAAACGCCGGTCCTAGAGGGGGGAACGGAGTGAGCGCAACCGAGGAAGCAGTAGGACCGAAGGCCGTCGTCGACCTACTCGAGACGGATGACGCAAAAGCGTTGCTCGAAACCGGGCGCGAGAGCGGACAGCTCACCGCCGACGAGATCGCAGTCGCGCTCGACGAGCTCGATCTCGAGCCGACCCAGATCGACGACTTCTACCACGCTCTCGAGGAGCTTCACATCGAGGTCGTCGTGGCAGTTGAAGAGGAAGAGCGGCCGGTCGAAACGGCCCGCGAGGTCTCGACCGACTCGCTTCAGCTCTTCCTGAAGGACATCGGCAAGGTCGACCTGCTCACGGCCGCCCAGGAGGTCGAGCTCGCGAAGCGGATCGAGCGCGGTGATCACGGCGCGAAGCAGGAGATGGTCGAGGCGAACCTGCGTCTCGTCGTCTCGATCGCCAAGAAGTACCGCAACCAGGGACTGCCCTTCCTCGATCTGATCCAGGAAGGCACGATCGGGCTCGTTCGCGCCGCCGAGAAGTTCGACTACCGCAAGGGCTTCAAGTTCTCGACGTACGCGACCTGGTGGATCCGCCAGGCCGTGGCGCGTGCGCTCGCCGACAAGGCACGCACGATCCGGATGCCGGTTCACGTCGTCGAAAAGCTGAACAAGATCGTCCGTTCCGAGCGGAAGCTCCGCGCCGAGCTCGGCCGCGAGCCCACTGCCGTGGAGATCGGCCGCGACCTCGACCTGACGAGCGATGAGGTGGAGCACATCCGCCGCAGCGCGCAGACGCCGGTCTCGCTCGAGAAACCCGTCGGCGACGAGGACGAGTCGGAGTTCGGGCACTTCATCACCGACGAGAACATGCCGCTGCCGGACGAGGAGGCCGAGATCACCATGCGCAAGGAGACCTTGGGCAAGATCCTCGGCACGCTCTCGAGCCGGGAGCGCCAGGTGCTCGAGCTTCGGTACGGGCTCGACGGCCAGCATCCCCGCACGCTGGACGAGGTCGGCCGGACGTTCAACGTCACGCGCGAGCGGATCCGGCAGATCGAGAACCAGAGCCTGAAGAAGCTCCGCGCCCTGGCCGAAGCGGTCAAGCTTCGCGACGTCGCCTAGCCCTTCATCGCTGTCCGGAACTAGTCGAATCTCGGTCCACGTAGACTCGCCGCCCGTGGAGCAGACCTGGGTCGACGAGCTGCGCGAGTTCATCGCGATTCCGAGCGTGAGCGCCGACCCGGCTCACCTGGGCGACGTGCGCCGGGCCGCGGAATGGGTGCGGGACTTCGTGAAGCGAGCCGGCGGCGAGGCGGAGCTCGTGTCAATGGGTGAGCGTGATCTTGTCATCGGCGACATCCCGGCGAATGCCAACGGCGCCAAGGCTCCGACGGTCATGATCTACGGACACTTCGACGTCCAGCCGCCCGCGCCGCTCGAGCTCTGGGAGTCGCCGCCATTTGAGCTCGCGGAACGGGACGGTTGGTACTACGCGCGCGGCATCGCCGATGACAAGGGACAGCTCTTCACGCTCCTCAAGGCGGCCCAGCTGCTTCGCGAGCAGGACGCGCTGCCCGTGAACATCAGAGTCGTGTCCGACGGGGAGGAGGAGATCGGCGGCCACTCCGTCGTCGACTTCCTCGAGGCGGACGAGCGTGGCGCAGACGTCTGCATCATCTTCGACGGTGGGATGACGCGGGCCGAGCAGCCCGAGTTCGGGCTTGCGACGCGCGGCCTCGTCGCGTTCCACCTGAAGGTGAAGACCGGCGAGCGCGACATGCACTCCGGGTATTACGGCGGCGCGGCGCTCAATGCGATCCATGTGCTGATGCAGGGACTGTCCGCCGTAACCGCTCGCAGCAACGGGCTGCTCCCCGATCAGCTGCGGGTTGGCCGCGAAGCCCTCAGCCAGGTCGAGGTCGACAGCCTGAAAAGCCTCCCGAAAGGCTGGGAGATCCTCGACGAGGCAGGCGCGACTCCGCTTGACGGCAAGGCGGCCGACGACTTCTACGACCGCACCTGGGCCGAGCCGTCGCTCGACGTCAACGGCATTCGCGGCGGCAAGCCGGAGTTCGTCAACACGACGCTGATCGTGGAGGCCGAGGCGCGCTTCACGATCCGGCTCGCGCCCGGGCAGGATCCCGAGACGATCGCCGGGGCGGTCGAGAAGCTGATCCATGGCGCGGTGCCCGCCTCGGCCCAGGTCGAGCTGATCCGCGAGAACTCTGCGGCGCCCGGCGTCTTCTCCGCCGACTCGCCTGCGATCCAGCTGGGCATGGAGGCGTTCAAGAAGGCGACCGGCGTTCGGCCGCTGCTCGTGCGGGTTGGCGGCACGCTGCCGATCTATCCCGCGCTTGCGGCGAAGGGAATCCCCACGATCGGCACCGGCTTCGCGCTTCGCGAGAGCAACGTCCACTCGCCGAACGAGCGGCTTCGCGTCGAGGACATCGACCGCGCAGTTGCCGCTGCGTCGGAGCTCTACCGGAGTCTCGCCGCACTTGGCTGACCCGCGTTACCCGACGCCGATCGCGGCAGAGGTCGCGGACGACGTGCTCGAACGCTTCCTGCGCTACGTCCAGGTCGACACGCAGTCGGATGAAGACTCCGAGACGTACCCGAGCACGGCGAAGCAGCTCGACCTCGGCAAGATGCTCGCGGCCGAGCTCCGCGAGATCGGCCTCGAGGACGTCGAGCTGACCGAGCACGGCTACGTCTTCGCGACCTTGCCCGGCTCGGGCGGGCCGACGGTCGGGCTGATCGCGCACATGGACACGAGCTCCGACGAGTCGGGCACGAACGTGAAGCCACAGGTCGTCCGCGACTACGACGGCGGCGACATCGTGCTCCCGGGCGACCCGCGCAAGGTACTTCGCGCGAGCGAGAACCCGATCCTCGCCGAGCGCAAAGGCCACGACATCGTCACGACGGACGGCACGACGCTGCTCGGTGCCGATGACAAGGCCGGCGTTGCGGAGATCATGGGTGCGGTCGCGTACCTCGCGGCTCATCCCGACATCGACCATGCACCGATCCGCGTCGGCTTCACTGTCGACGAGGAGGTCGGCCGCGGCGTCGATCACTTCGACATCGAGAGATTCGGCGCCGACTTCGCGTACACGCTCGACGGCTCCGAGATCGGGCGGATCGACGACGAGACGTTCTCCGCCTCCGAGG
This sequence comes from Gaiellaceae bacterium, assembly GCA_035317565.1. Taxonomy (GTDB): domain Bacteria; phylum Actinomycetota; class Thermoleophilia; order Gaiellales; family Gaiellaceae; genus 3-1-20CM-4-69-9. The sequence continues at coordinate 14,646 of DATHGN010000044.1, read as the reverse complement.
TGCGGATCCGCATCGAAGGACACAGCGTCCATCCCGGGACGTCGAAGGACAAGATGGTGAACGCGATCAAGCTCGCGGCACACATCGTCGAGCGGCTCCCGCGGAACGACCGCTCGCCCGAGACGACCGACGGACGCGAAGGATTCGTCCACCCCACGAGAATCACCGGCACGACTGCAGAGGCCGAGCTCCGGTTCATCGCACGCGACTTCGATGCGCAGAAGCTCGCCGAGCACGAGCAGCTTCTCCGGACGCTCGCGGACGAGGTCGGCGCCGAGGAGCCGCGCGCAACCGTGACCGTGACCGTCGAGGAGAGCTACCGCAACATGAAGGAGTTCCTCAACGCCGATCCCGCCGTGACCGAGGCGGCGGACGAGGCTGCCCGAAGGACCGGGCTCGAGCCGTGGCGTGAGCCGATCCGCGGCGGCACCGACGGCTCCATGCTCAGCGCGCGTGGGCTCTTGACTCCGAACGTGTACACCGGAGCGCACCAGTTCCACTCCGTGCTCGAGTGGGCGTCTGTTCAGGACATGGCCGCTTCGGCGGCGACGATCGTGGAGCTCGTGAAGTTGTGGGCCGAGCCCGACTGGGCTAAACGTCGGTCAAGTACGAGTGACCGAACCGCCGCATCTCCTCGATGATCGGCAGTAGCGCGGAGCCCTTGTCCGTGAGCTCGTACTCCACGCGCGGCGGCGACTCGGCGTAGCTCTCCCGCACGACGATCCCTTCGTCCTCGAGTGCGCGCAGGCGCTCCGAAAGCGTCCGTGGGCTGATGCCGGCGCAGGAGTGCTCGAGCTGCGAGAAGCGGCGCGGGCCTTCCGAGAGGTCGTGGACGAGCAGGGCCGTCCACTTGGCGCCGATGATCGCCGCGCAGGCCGCAACCGCGCACGACGTGGACTCGTGGACGGGATTCATGGTGCGCATCGCTTCAGGAATTGTAGTCAGCTCCTGAACGGCCCGGGCGTAGCCTCGATCTTCGGGATCGAGAAGCGCGCGATCGTCCCGAAGCCGGGGGCCGGCTTGCAGGCCTGCGCAACGCCGGCGTCGCAGGCGACCGAGAGGAAGATGAACGCGTCCTCCACGGTGAAGCCCCACTCGTCGACGAGGAGCTTCGCGGCCTCTTCCGAGCAGAGCTCGAGCGCCTCGACGTAGTCGTCGGCGGTCGCATGGGGGAGCCACCGGTCCCGCAGCTCCGTCACGGGCCACGTCCCCTGTTTTCCCTTGACCAGATCGAAGCGGATGTCGACCTCGCCGGCGATCTCGACACCCGTGAAGCAGATTTCGCCGTCGCCCATCGAGGCATGCATGTCGCCGACGGCGAACATCCCACCGGGCTGGCGCACGGGGAAGTACATGCGCGCGCCCTTCCCGTGGAGGTGGTCGTCTAGGTTGCCGCCGTGCCGGCCGGCGAGCCCGTTCGTGAGCGTCTCGCCGTCCGTCGCGACGCCCACGACGCCGACCATGGGGCGGGCGGGGAAGCGGACGCGGTCGTTCATCTCGATCCAGCCGTCCTTCACGCGGAACAGCCGGGTGACCGGCGACTGGACCTGGTCGATCAGCTGGCCGAACCCGGGGATCAGGCAGGCGAAGCCGACCTCGACCGGGCGCACGTCGAGGATCTCGGCGACGAGCGAGTCGCCCGGCTCGGCGCCCTTGACCGCGACCGGGCCGGTAGCGCCGTTGACCTGGTCGAAGTCGATCTCGGTGACGAGGTCGTCCTCGCTCGTGATCTGCCCGGTGAAGCAGTCGTTCGTCTCGAATGTGACCGTCGCGCCGGGCTCGACCTCGAGCACAGGCTCGAGGTCGGGCCCGAACGCCCAGATGATTTCGTCACGGCCGATCCGGTGGTCGACCGCGACCGCCATTACGCCGGCGCGCCCGCGGTAACCGTCTCCGGCGCCACCGTCTCGTCCTCGACGTAGACGCGATCCATGTCACGCAGCCGGTCCGGGTAGCGGGCGTAGAGATAGATGGTCAACAGGATCCCTGCTGCGACCCAGCCGAGCGCGACCCAGTTCGCGTACTTGATCGGGTACGTCGGCGGGAACTTCACGTACTCGTAGTAGAGCGGGAAGAAGAAGAGCACCGCACCTGCAGCCGGAACGATGCCGTGCAGGAACCAGTTGAACTCCGAGCGGCGCTTCGTCCAGTAGTGCCAGATACAGCCAATGCAGATGATGATGTAAACGATGACGACCACGATCACTGCCAGCGTCGCGATCAAGGCGAAGCCGACGAGTGGCCCCCATTTCCAGCCCAGGAGCAGCGACAGTACGACGGCAAAGATCGTCATCCAGATGATCGCGACATACGGCGTCTTGTAGTCGGGATGCGTGCGTGCGAGGGGCCGCGGTGCGAGCCGGTTGCGCGCGAGTGCATAGAAGACCCGGGTTGCGGCGTTGACGGCTGCGTTCGAGTTGGCGGCGATCGAGTTGCAGATCGCGAGGAAAATGAGTACCCACCCGCCTGCCCAGAAGGTCTTGCCGAGTGCTCGCCACGGATCCGCACCGGTTGCCTGGTCGACGAAGTTGTTGAAGCCGGCGCCGAACACCCACGCATACGCGCAGAGCATGTAGAAGAGGCCGATCGCGACCGCCGACCCGATGACGGCGCGCGGAACCGTGTAGCGCGGGTGCTTCGCCTCCTCACCTAAGGGGGCGGCGGCTTCGAAGCCGATGAACGCGAGGATCGCGAAGACCATGCCGCGGAAGACGCCGTTCCAGCTGTCGACTGCGTGGTGGGGGTTGAACGGCTGCAGGTTCAGGTCGCCGGCGTTCGAGATGAGCATCCAGACGGCCAGCGCTCCGAAGACCAGGATCTCGAAGGCGCCGAGGATGACGCCCGCCGTCGTCGAGATGCGGATGTCACGGTAGGTGAGCAGGAAGACGATCGCGGCCATGACGAAGACCCAGAGGACCCACTGGCCGGACCAGTGCCAGCCGGCCTCGCTCGACATCACCTCGCGCATCGCCCAGCCGAACTCCAGGTAGAGGAAAGGGGCGACGAGCGGCTCAAAGAGGATGAAGAGCCAGGCCACGTTGAACCCCGCCCCCGGGCCGAGCGAGCGAGCGGCATAGGCGTAGAGGCCGCCGGCCGAAGGCTCGAGCTTCGCGAGCTGTCCGATCGCCGTTGCGGCGCAGAGGCACGCGATCAAGGCGAGCAAGACGGAGAGAACCAGCGCTTGCCGTGAGAACGGCACCGAGATGTAGATCGAGTACGCAACGGCGGCCGCAGGGGCCATGTGCGTGATCGACTGGAACAGGACTTGCGGCAGGCCAATCGAGTGCACCCGCAAGCGATCGAAGGATCCGGAAACCGAACCAGCTTCCATGGAGGACGCCCTCCTGCGTTAGAAGTACCCCGCGTGCGATCGTCTTACATCGCGCCGAGGGTTGTCAATCCCAGGGCGGCGGGTTGTGCACCCAGCGGCCGCCAAGCATCGTCGCGACGACGCTAACGTCCGGCAACGCTTCGGGCTGGACGCCGAGCGGGTCGCGGTCGAGGACGACGAGGTCGGCGAGGTAGCCGGGCAGAAGCTTGCCGCGCCGATGCTCGTCGCGCGCGAGCCAGGCGGGGTTGACGGTGGTCGCCTTGAGGGCTTCCTCGAGTGTGAGTCGCTGCTCGGGATGCCAAGGGTCGCGGCCGTCGATCGTGCGCAGCACGCCGGCGCAGACGCCGGCCCAGGGGTCGAGCTCCTCGATCGGTGCGTCGGAGCCGTTTGCGAGGAGGGCGCCCGAGTCCCAGAGCGAGCGGTAGGCGTAGGCGCCATCGGTCTTGCCGCCCCAGAAGCGGTCGGCCAGGTCGCGGTCCGACGGGGCGTGGCTGAACTGGACCGATGCGGCGATCCCGAGCTCGGCGAAGCGCGACAGGTCTTCGGGCGCGAGCAGCTGCGCGTGCTCGATGCGGTGGCGCAGGCCGAGCGGCTGCCAGGCCGCGCGCGTCTCCTCGAAGGCGTCGAGTGCCTCCCGGTTCGCCAGGTCGCCGATCGCATGGACGGCGACGGGCAGTCCCGCGGCGGCACCGCGGCGGATGATCTCCGCCAACTGTTCCTTGCTGGTGATCTGCACGCCGCTGCCGTCGAGCATGCGCGCTGTCTGCGAGCCGAGTGTCCCGTCCATGAACGTCTTCAGGTAGCCGATGCGCACGAGGTCGTCGCCGAAGCCGCTCGAGAGGTGCAGGGCCTCGAGGTCGCCGACGTGGTCGGCGGGGATCGACTGCCAGATCCGGATGTGTAGTGAGCCCTCGTCCCGGAGGCGCTGCCAGACGCCGAGCGCGCCGAGCCAACCGTCCTTGTCGTGCACGGAGGTGACGCCGCGCGCGATTGCGATCCGAACCGCCTCGCGCGACGCTTCGACCAGCTCGTCTTCGGTCGGGCGCACGTAGGTGTCGCGGAAGTGCCAGGCGCACTCCTCGCGCAGGACGCCGGTCGGCTCGCCGCGCTCGTCGCGTTCGACCACGCCGCCCGCGACCTCGAGGTCGCCGTTCGCGTAGGCGAGGGCCGCGGAGTTGAGCCAGAGCGAGTGGTAGTCGCGGGCCATCAGCGCCGCGGGCGTATCGCCCGTGACCTGGTCGAGCGCCTCCTTCGTCGGCTCGGTCGGCGGCGACCAGTCGCCGGCGCGCCAGCCTAAGCCACGCAGCCACCGGCCCGGCTGGGCGTGCTCGGCGGCAGCACCGACTCGCTGGAGCGCGTCGTCCAGTGAGCCGGCGTCCTCGAGCCGGATCTGACGCTGCGCGAGAGCCCAGGTCGGGAAGTGGACGTGGGAGTCGCTGAAGCCGGGGAGAACGCACCGCCCGCCCAGGTCGACGCGGTCCGGGCTGGCCAGCGCGGTCTCGTGGGTGCCGATCCCGCCTGCGATGCGGTCGCCTGCGATCGCCAGGGCGCGGGCCAGTGGGAGCGTCGGCTCCATCGTCCGGACGACGCCGTTCTCCAGGATCAAGCGCGGAACCTTTTCGACGGCTCGACCGTTTGGATGACCATGACCACGGTCGTGATCCTATTGCTGCTCGTCGTGATGCTCGCGATCGCGAGCTACTGGCCCACCAGCGACTGAGCCTTACACTTCGCGGCATGCAGTACGAGCCGCTGACCGAGGAACAGCGCGAGATCCGTGATCTCGTTCGTCAGCTCGCGCGCGAGCGGATCGCGCCTCGCGCGGCGGAGATCGACGAGAGCCACGAGTTTCCGTGGGATGTCGTCGAGCTCTTCCGGGAGAACGACCTCTTCGGGCTGTTCTTCGACGAGCAGTACGGCGGCCTCGGCACCGGGACGCTGCTGTCGCTCGTCGCGGTCGAGGAGGTCTCGAAGGTTTGCGCGACGAGCGGGTTGATCCTGGCGGTGCAGGAGCTCGGGTCGCTTGGCCTGAAGCTTGCGGGCAACGAGGAGCAGAAGACGCGCTACCTGCCGAGGCTTGCATCCGGCGAGTGGCTGTGCGCGTACGCGCTCACCGAGTCCGGGTCAGGCTCGGATTCCGCGGCGATGCGCTCGTCGGCGCGGCGTGAAGGGGACGAGTATGTCCTCAACGGGTCCAAGCGGTTCATCACGAACGCCGGAGTCGCGCAGCTCTACACGGTGTTCGCGAAGACAGATCCTGAGGCGGGCCACTCCGGCATCTCGGCATTCGTCGTGGAGGCGGACACGGCGGGCTTCGAGGTCGCGCGTGTCGAGCCGAAGATGGGGATCAAGGGCTCGACGACCGGGGAGCTCGTGTTCGAGGAAGCACGCGTGCCGGCTGGGAACCTGCTCGGCGCTGAGGGTGACGGCTTCAAGATCGCGATGCGCATCCTGGACCGGTCGCGACCGGGCGTAGCGGCGCAGGGACTGGGTCTCGCGCAGGGCGCGACGGACTATGCGCTCGAGTACGCGAAGACCCGGGAGACGATGGGCCGGCCGATTGCGCAGCATCAGCTCGTGGCCGCGATGCTCGCGGACATGGAGACGAAGTGCGAAGCGGCCCGCGGTCTTCTGTACAGGTTCGGCGCGGCGGTCGACGAGGGCATCGACGGGTCGGAGCTGACGAAGCTGTCGGCGATGACGAAGCTGTACTGCACCGACGTTGCGATGGAGGTCACCACGGATGCCGTTCAGGTGCTCGGCGGCTACGGGTACATCTCCGAGTACCCGCTCGAGCGGATGATGCGTGACGCCAAGATCACGCAGATCTACGAAGGGACGAACCAGATCCAGCGGCTTGTGATCGCGCGCGAGATGCTCAAGGAGCAGCGCGCGTTTCTTCTCGCGGGCGTTTCCGGTTAGGCTCGTAGCTCCCGTCCTAGGAGGAGCCATGAAGCGCTACATCGGCCCACTCGGCATCCTGGCCGCCTTGATCGCAGCTCTGGCCGTGGTCGGGACAGTTACGGCGGCCTCGCCGGTCAAGGGCTCGTTCAAATACTGCAGCGATCCGACGTTTCCGCCGATGGAGTACAAGACGACGGCGGGGAAGGCGATCGGCTTCGACATCGACCTGGCCAACGCGATCGCGAAGTACTGGAAGGTGAAGGCGAAGTTCGTCCAGACGGCCTTCAGCGGCCTGCTGCCGGGTCTCGCCGCCAAGAGGTGCACTGTCGTGATCAGCGGGATCTTCGTTACCCCGGACCGTGTCAAGCAGTTTCCCGCCGTGTCGTACATGAGGTCCCACCGGGCGCTTGTCGTCCAGGCGGGCAACCCCAAGCGGATCAAGGGGCCTAACGATCTGTCGGGAAAGACTGTCGCGGTGCAGGCGGCTACAAAGTACGAGGAGTACCTCAAAGCGCTGAACGACCAGTTCAAGGCAGCCGGAAAACCGCAGTTCACGTTGCAGAGCTATCCGGGAGACACGGACGCGGTCGGCCAGCTCATCGTCGGGCGTGCCGACGCGGTTTTGACGCAGGACACCTCGGGTGCGTTCCAGAAGAAGCAGAACCCTGGCAAACTGGCCATCGCCTACCTCTTCCCGGAGTCGGACGCGTTCGGGATCTACTACCGGAAAGGGGACACCAAGCTGGGCGCCGGGCTGAAGACGGCGATCAAGCAACTCAAGAAGAACGGCACGCTGAGGAAGCTCGCTGCGAAGCACCAGATCCCGGTGAGTAACGTGAAGTAGCCACAGAGCGGGTGCTCGCAAGCTTCGACACCCACATCTTCTGGGAGGCGCTCACTTCCAGGCCGTACTGGCACGGCGCGCTTCTGGCGCTCGAGTTGACACTCGTGTCGTTGGCGGCCGCCTGCGTGCTCGGGTTCTTCCTCGCGCTCGGACGGAGCAGCCGCTTCAGGTGGGTGCGCGCTCTGGTGTTCTTCTACAACTGGATCTTCCGTGCCACGCCGACCTTGCTGCAGCTGCTCTTCATCTGGAACGGCCTGCCGCAGATCTGGAGCACGTTCGCGAGCGATTGGTTCAAGCCGTTTCTCGCCGCGTTCATCGCGCTGTCGCTGAACGAAGCGGCCTACATGTCGGAGATAATCCGCGCCGGCTTGCTCTCGGTCGATCCGGGCCAGGAGCTGGCCGGCAGGGCGCTCGGGATGACGCGGCCTCGCATCCTGCGGCGGGTCATCGTGCCCCAGGCGGTCCGCATCATCATCCCGCCGACCGGAAACGAGTTCATCACACTCTTGAAGCTGACGAGCCTCGCGTCGGTGATCTCGCTCCACGAGCTGCTGACGGCTTCCCAGGTGCGGGGCGCGGCAGATTTCCGGTATGCCGAGTCCTACGCGGCTGCCACCGTCTATTACCTGGTGATCGTCAGCGTCCTGATGGCGATCCAGGCCCAGCTCGAGCGGCGGTTCACCTGGAGCTCGGCGGGGCGAAAGCGGCGAGCTCCGGTCCCTGCGGTCGCGCACGACGCGAGATGAACGACCCTGTCCTCCGTGCCGCGGGCGTGCACAAGTCCTATGACGGGCTGGAGGTTCTGCGAGGCGTGTCGATCGAGGTCGGCCGCGGCGAGGTGAAGGTCATCATCGGGCCATCCGGTTCCGGGAAGTCGACGTTGTTGCGGTGTCTTGCGCTGCTCGAGCCGATCGACTCGGGCTCGGTGCAGCTCGAAGGAGATGAGCTGAGCGCGCTGCGTGAGAAGGAGCTTGCTCCGCACCGGTCGGAGGTCGGGATGGTGTTCCAGCGCTTCAATCTGTTCCAGAACATGACGGCGCTAGCGAACGTGATGTGCGGGCTTGTCGAGGTGCGGCGGTTGAAGAAGCGCGAGGCGCGCGAGCGGGCGAGGGAGTTCCTCGACCGGGTCGGGCTCGCCGACAAGGCCGACAATTATCCGGAGGAACTGTCCGGCGGGCAGCAGCAAAGGGTGGCGATCGCGCGGGCGCTCGTGATGCGACCGAAGGCGATGCTCTTCGACGAGCCCACGTCGGCGCTGGATGTCGAGTTGGTGCGGGAGGTGCTCGACGTGATGGAGGGCCTGGCGCGCGACGGCATGACGATGGTGGTCGTCTCCCACGAGCTCCGCTTCGCGCACAGCGTGGCCAGCTCGATCCTGATGATGGACGAGGGGAAGGTGATCGAGGAAGCGCCACCCGACCGGTTCTTCTCAGCGCCGAGCCACGAACGAACGAAGCGCTTCCTGGCACTCGTCGAGTAACGCGCGAGATTCGTCCCAAAGCGGGCGCAATCTCGTCACACCTCAACCCGTACCGTGGGAAGACCCGCTCGTCCCAGCACAACGGGCGCAGCACATGCCGACATGTCCTGGGGTCTGACCCAAAGACATGTCACGAAAGGACAGGATGCCTCGTCCTCTACGACCCCAGGTCGCAGGAGGGATCTACCACCTCGTCAGCCGCGGCGTTCGCAAGCTGCCCGTCTTCACGGACGACGAGTCGCGCAAGCGCTTCCTCGGACTGCTCGACGAGACGCTCCAGCGCTACCAGTGGGAGCTGCACTCGTGGTGCTTGATGACGAATCACTTCCACCTGCTCGTCACGACCGTCGAGCCGACCGTCTCGGAAGGAATGCAGTACCTGAACGGCTGCTACGGACAGTGGTACGACTGGCGGCACGGGTACGAGGGTCACGTCTTCGAGCGGCGCTTCTGGTCGCAGCTGATCGAAAGCGACGGGCACCTCCACGAAGCCGCGCGCTACATCTTGCTCAACCCCGTTCGCGCCGGAATGTGTACGACCGCGCCGGACTGGAAATGGACCAGCTACCGAAAGACGATGGGCATGACGACGAAGGGGCCGCGTCTCTCGACGATGCTGCTCTACGAGTTCGGCCGTCGCCTCGACATCGCCCGCAAGCGGTTCGCCGCCTTCATCCGCGAGGCGGAATGATCCCGCGCAGCCACTCGGCCACCTCGCCGACGAACGACGGGTCGATCTGGTGGGCCATCGGCGTCTCGCGGTACAGCACTTCGGCACCCGCCGCCTCGAGCACCTCGCGTGCCTGGCGGCCCCACTCGACCCCGATCACCGGATCCAGCGTCCCGTGCCCGATCGCAAACGGCGGCAACGGCAGCGACAGATCGAGCTCGAACCCATCGACCCGAGGAATGAAGCTGCTGAAGACCGTGAGTGCCGCCGGCCGAGAACGCCCCTTCCCGAGCCCGAGCGCGTACGACATCACGCCGCCCTGGGAGAACCCGCCGAGCACAACCCGGCCGTAACCGACACCCTGCTCCCTCAGGAAATCCTCCAGCCAGTCCGATGCGGCCGCGTAGCTCGCCCCGAACGTTCGTGCCTCCGGCGTCCCGATCCCGCCGAGGACGTACCAGTGCGCCCCGCCCGGCGGCAGCGACAGCGGCCCGCGCGGAGTCGCGCCGACCAGCCGACGCTCGGGATCCAGCGCATCAAGCAACGGGTAGAGATCGTGCTCGTCCGCGCCGCGCCCGTGGAACAACACGAGCGCCCCCTCAGGCTCGCCCGCAGCGGGCCGCACACGCGCAGTCAACGCCATGCCTGGATCATGACCTCCGCGGTAGAGTCCAGACGGCTGATGCAGTTCGAGGGCATCCACCACGTCACGTGCATTACCGCCGACGCTCCGGGCAACGTCGACTTCTACGTTCGCGTCCTCGGCCTTCGGCTCGTGAAGAAATCGGTGAACCAGGACGACCCGACCGTCTACCACCTCTTCTATGCCGACGAAAAGGGGAGCGCGGGAAGCGACCTGACCTTCTTCGAGTACCCGCACGCCCGCCGCGGCCGCGCAGGGGCGGGGATGGTGCACCGCATCGTCTTCCGCGTCGGCTCCGACGAAGCGCGCGCCTTCTGGGAGGAGCGACTCGCCGCCGAGAACGTTCCGACGCAGCGCGCCGACACCGGTCTCCGCTTCGAGGATCCGGAGGGCCTCGGGCTCGAGATCGCAGTGGTGCAGACCGACGACCAGCCGCTGATCGCAGATCACCCGCAGATCCCGAGGGAGCTCGCACTCCAGGGCTTCGACGGGGTGCGCGCCTATGCCAACCCCGAACCGAGTAGGCGCCTGCTCGAAGAGACCCTCGCCTTCCAACCGAAGGGCGAGAACACCTGGGAGGTGCGCGGCGCCAAGCGCGGCTCGTGGTACGCGTACGACATCCCGCCTGGCGACCCCGGAGTTCCCGGTGCCGGCACCGTGCATCACGTCGCCTGGGCATCACCGCCCGAGGAGCACGAGGCGTGGCAGGAGCGCGTCGCCGCCGCAGGTGCGCATCCGACCCCCGTCATCGACCGCTTCTACTTCAAGTCCGTCTACTTCCGCGAGCCGAGCGGCGTGCTCTTCGAGATCGCCACGATCGGCCCGGGCTTCACCGTCGACGAGCCGCTCGAGACCCTTGGCGAGCGCCTTTCGCTCCCGCCGGACTACGAACATCTACGCGAGCGCGTCGAGCCGCTGCTGACGCCGCTGCCGAACCCGCGCGAGCTAGTCCAGCGTTAGCGCCGGATACTTCGCGCGGATCGCGTCGACAAAGACGGCCATCCGCTCGGCGAGTGCCGCATCCTCGATCTCGAGGACGTTCTCCGCGTTCGTCTCGCCCGAGTGCGACAGGTTGAAGCTGCCGATGAAGACCGTGTCGTCGGCAACCGTCACCTTCGCGTGCATGTAGTCGTGCACCGCCCCGGGCGCGTACGGCGTCGAACGCTTGCCGGAGAACGTCGCACGCTCTAGGAGAAACTTGAGCGACGGAGTCTTCCAGGTGACGTTGCCGTTCAGCCGCCACTGTCCGAGCACTTCGTGGATCTGCGTCGAGTCCACGACTCCCGCCAGGTCGACCTTGCCGTCGGCGGCCACCTCCGCGAGCGTTCCCAGGATCGGGGCCGAGGTGATCACCGGCGACGCGACACGAACGCGCCGCTCCGCGCCACCGATCGCGTCCGCGATCCGGTGCGCCATCTTCTCACCACGCTTCGGCGAGAACCACGTCCGCACCGTGGCGTCGCCGACCCGGATCGGATCCGTTGCCACCCTCCCCGACGCCGCGACCGTGCGCTTCTTCCACAACTGGGCGAAGTCGTCCTGGAAGCGGATCGCAACGCCGGTCGACTGGACGATGACGATGACGTTCTCCTCGCGCGTCCACGAGTCGTCCGTCCAATTCGTCGAGCCTGCCCAAACTGCATCCCGGTCGCGCACGACGTACTTATGGTGCATCAAGTCCGGCCAGCCTGGAACCGGCGCGGTGGCGAACGGCAGCGACTCCATCAGCGACGGTTCGGTCTTCGGCGGCGGAGGAACCGGCGGGCGCTCGTCGACCTCGTCGACGTTGTAGACGAGCCGAACGTTGACTCCGCGCTCGTGCGCACCGACAAGCGCCCCCCGCACGATGTCAGCGGTCTCGTCGTGCAGGCGAATGTCGTAGAGCGCGAGCTCGAGCGTCTGCTTCGCGCTGTCGACGAATGCGGCGATTCTGCGCGCGACGTCGACGGCGGTCTGGCCACCGTCGGTGAGTGTGTGAACCTCGATCACAGGGACGTGCAGAATACGTCCGGGTCACCAGCAGCCTCGCTTGCAGGTTTTGGTTGACAAGACCAAAACTATGTCGTAGAGTAAGAGTCGTGGCGACCAAAACCACTGGCGCGAGCGCTCCGCTCGGGTATGACCCCTCGCAGTTTCCGGCGTTTGCGGTAACGGTGGACGTCGTCGTCCTGACGATGTCCGAGGGCTTGTTGCACGTCCTCCTCGTCTGTCGTGGTGAGGCGCCGTTCGAGGGAATGTGGGCGATCCCCGGCGGCTTCAAGCGGCCGACCGAGACACTGGACGAGGCGGCGAGGCGTGAGCTGGTCGAGGAGACCGGCGTCGATGCCGCGAGCCTCTTGAGCCAATTCGGCGCTTACGGCGATCCCGCGCGTGATCCGCGCATGAACGTCGTGACGATCGGCTACCTCGCAGTCCTGCGTGATGTCGGCGCGGTCACAGGCGGCTCGGACGCAGCAGCCGCCGCACTGATTCCCGTCTCCGACATCTTGAAGGGAAAGGTCGACCTGGCGTTCGACCACTTGCAGATCGTGCGTGACGCGATCGAGCGCGTTCGCAAAGAGCTCGAGCTGACGGGCATCGCGGCGGCGTTTGTTGGGCCCACGTTCACTCTGGCTGAGCTACGCGCGGTCTACGAGGCGGTGTGGGGCGTGCAGCTCGACGCTGCGAACTTCCGGCGCAGAGTCGTGACCGAGGAAGGCTGGGTCATCCCGACGGGCCGCCGCGCCCGGCCGGGCCGGGCGGGTGGCAGGCCCGCGGAGCTCTATCGCGCGGGGCGGGCCTGGAATCACGGCGGCCCGATCCACCGCTGATCCACGCATGCGAGCGGTCGTCCACGACAGATACGGCCCGCCGGACGTGCTCCGGCTCGCAGACGTCGAGCAACCGGTGCCGGCGGATGACGAGGTGCTGGTCAAAGTTCATGCGACGACGGTCACCCGGACGGATTGCGGAGTCCGCACCGGGCATCCGTTCTTCGCGCGGGCCTTCACCGGTCTCGCACGGCCGAAGCGGAGGATCGCCGGCATGGAGCTGGCCGGGGAGGTCGTGGCGGTTGGCCCGGCCGTCACCGAGTTCAAGGTCGGTGACCGCGTCTTCGGCATCAAGGGTGGCGCGAACGCCGAGTACGTCTGTGCACCTCAGACCGTCCCGCTCGCGTCGATGCCCGCCGGGATGAGCTTCGAGGAAGCCGCCGCGGTCTGCGACGGGGCGTGCACTGCGCTGTCGTGCCTGCGAGGCGCGGGTCCGCTGACGGGACGGAGCATCGTCGTCTACGGCGCGTCCGGTTCGATCGGAACGGCTGCCGTGCAATGGGCCAGGTACTTCGGCGCACACGTGACGGCCGTGTGCAACACGAAGAACCTCGACCTCGCGCGCTCGCTCGGCGCCGATGAAGTCGTCGACTACACGCGGGAAGACTTCACGAAGAACGGTCGGACCTACGACGTCATCTTCGACGCCGTCGGGAAGCACTCGTTCAGACGCTGTCGCCGCTCCCTGAAACCGGAAGGGATGTTCATCGAGACGGATCTCGGCTTCATGTGGCACGCACCGGTGCTCGCTCTCCTGACGAAGTGGATCGGAGACAAACGCGCGAAGATCGGAATTGCCCGCTACAAGAAGGAGGACGTCCTGCTGCTGAAGGAGCTGATCGAGGCGGGAAAGTATCGCGCCATCATCGACCGGCACTACGCGTTGGAGGACGTAATCGACGCCACGAGATATGTCGAGACGGAGCAGAAGACGGGCAACGTCGTCCTGACGGTCATGCCTTCCGAAGTGACTGACTAGTCAATCTGTTTGGCAAACGCGCGCCCCGGCAACGCACGAGACGAAGCATCGCCCTGCCGGAGTGATCCGGACAACGACCGTTCGGAGGTAACGATCTATGCGATCTGCTCGCGCTGTCGCGCGCATCGCGCTCGTCGCGGCTCTCGTAGCCGCTGTTGCCGGAGCTGTTGGCGCTTCGTCCGCGTCGGCGACGAACACGAATCCCAAGCACTTCTTCTGGGCGCCCGGCCAGTCGCCCACCGGCACCGTCAACTCACTTGAGAACGGCATCATCTACCACGGCGGCAACCTGGGTGATGGTGCGATCGGGGTCGAGACGAAGCCCGCCGTCTATCTCGTCTACTGGGGAACCGAGTGGGCCAGCGGCTTTACCACACCAGATGACGACGGCACGCTGTACTCGAGCAAGACACTGCAGAACTACGTCAACTCGTTCATGGCCAATGTCGGCGGCAGCCCGTGGGCCGCAGTTCAGACGCAGTACTGCCGAAACGTCCCCGCCGGCGTGACGAGCTGCGCCGGCATCCCCGGTGCCGACTACATCACGAACCCGAAGAAGCAGCTCAAAGGTGTCTGGACCGACCCGACTCCGGTGCCGGACGCCATCGTGACGCTCGGGCTCGCAGAGAACCTCGTCGACGATCCGATCGCGATGGAGGCTCAGCGCGCCGCCGCGCACTTCCAATACGACGCGCAGGCGACATACATCATCCTGACGCCGCCGCGACCGGTCGCGGCCGGTCAGCCCGTCTACTGCGGCTACCACACGCAGACAACGAGCATCGACGGTCTCGGCAATCCGTTCCGGATCCAGTACGCGTTCATTCCCTTCCAGAACAAGGACTGGCCCGTGCTCGGCAGCAACGGGTGCGGCAAGCACTTCGTCAACGCGACGAGCAACTCGTTCGGCAACGGGATCTTCGACGGCTTCAGCATCGTGGTCGGGCACGAATACTCGGAAGCTGTTACCGACCCGGACAACTTC
>DATHGN010000043.1:0-5709 GCA_035317565.1 Gaiellaceae bacterium | reverse complement strand
TCATGGCGGACGCGGGACTTCCCGAGGGGGTCGTCAACGTCGTCTACGGGGGCGGTGACGTCGGCGAGCGGCTCGTGACTCATCCCGGCGTCGATTGCGTCGGCTTTGTCGGATCGCACCCGACCGCGGAGAAGATCGTCCGGGCCGCAGGTCTCAAGCGCTCGCTGATCGAAGCAAGCGGCAACGGGCCGGTGATCGTCTGTGAAGACGCCGATCTCGAGCGCGCCGCTCAGGGCGCAGTCTTCGGCGGATTCTTCTGCGCCGGGCAGGTGTGCTGCGCAACCGAGCGAGTCCTCGTGCACCAACGCGTGCACGACGCGTTCCTGGACGAGGTGATGAAGGCGGCCGCCGACTGGCGGCTCGGCGATCCGTTCGACGACACCACCCTCGTCGGCCCGATGAACAACGAGCCGACCGCCGCCAAGATGGACCGCCACCTCGAGGATGCGCTCGACAAGGGGGCGAGCGTCGTCCTCGGCGGCTCTCGCGCAATCGATCGCCCCACCTCCCTCTACTACGAGCCAACCGTCGTCACCGACGTCGGAGTCGACACCCTGATCAACCAGCAGGAGACATTCGGCCCGATCGTGCCTTTGATCCGCGTGCGTTCGGACGAGGAGGCACTGGCCGTCGCAAACGACTCACACCTCGGCCTGCAGGCCGCCGTCTATACCTCGAACCTCAAGCGCGCGTTCCGCTTCGTCGACAACCTGCAGGTCGGGAACGTCGTGGTGAACGACTCCACCGACTACTGGGAAGCGCACGAGCCGTTCGGGGGCGCCTCCGGGACCCAGAGCGGCTGGGGCCGAATCGGCGGCCGCTACACCATGCTCGACATGAGCGACTTGAAGACGGTCGTGCTCGACGTCGGCGGTCTCGACTAGAGGATTCGCTCAGGCTGCCGACGCGGCCGAGCGCGACAACGCCTCGGTCGCCGCGGCGGCCGGTGCAGGACGGCCGAAATGGAAGCCCTGCGCGCCGTCGCAGCCGAGCCCGTGCACGATTCCCTGCTGGGCGTCACGCTCGATGCCCTCGGCGACGAGCTGGAGACCGAGTGCTTTGCCGAGCCCGACGATTCCTTCCAGCAAGGCGAGGTCTTCTGTCCCGGAGTCGATCTTCGCGGTGAAGCTCCTGTCGATCTTCACGATGTCGACCGGGAGGCGCTGCAGGTAGGCGAGCGACGCGTACCCGGTGCCGAAGTCGTCGAGCGCCAGCTTGACGCCTCGCTTCTTGAGAGCAGCGAGCTGCAGCTCGACGCGGTCGCCGGCGGCGACCAGAACACTCTCGGTGAGCTCGAGCGTCAAGAGCGCCGCAGGCAGCTCCGCGCGTTCGAGCGCGGCGTCGACGTGGTCGACGAACTCGGGGTGCTGCAGTTGCCGCGCCGAGACGTTGACGGCAATGCCGACGTCGCGACCGAGCGTCTGGCGCAACCGCGTTGCGTACAGACAGGCCTCGTTCAGGACCCAGCGGCCGATCGGGACGATCAGCCCTGACTCTTCCGCCAGCGGGATGAAGTCGAGCGGAGGAACCTCGCCGAGGGTCGGATGCTGCCAGCGAAGGAGCGCCTCGAGCCCGACTACCTCGAAAGGCTCGAGATTCACGACCGGCTGGTAGGCGAGCGTGAACTGCTTCTGGTCGAGGGCCTCGCGCAGCTCTGCGATCCGCTTGAAGCGGTTGAGCGCAGCCTCGTCGAGGTCGTCGTCGTAGAACGCGTAGTTCGCATCGCCGTGGGCCTTCGCGCGGTACATCGCGGCGTCGGCCTGCTTCAGCAGCTCGGCGCTGCTCTCTCCGAGGGAGATCCCGATGCTCGCCGAGATCAGAAGGTGCCGCTCACCGACGTCGATGGGAGTGCCGATCTGGTCGAGCAGGCGCTCTGCGACGACTGCCGCCTCGGCCGGCTCGTTCACGGACGTGAGGAGCACGGCGAACTCGTCGCCTCCGAGCCGTGCAACCGAGTCGCCTGCGCGGATGACCTTCTTCAGCCGGTCGCCGAGGGTGGCGAGCACCTGGTCACCCACGCTGTGGCCGAACTGGTCGTTGATCTGCTTGAACTCGTCGAGGTCGACGAACACGAGCGCCGTCTGCTGCTCTTCGTCCTTGCGGATCGAGATCGCATGCTCCAGCTGCTCGTGGAAGAAAGCTCTGTTCGCGAGCCCTGTCAGTGGGTCGAAGAGCGCCTGCTGACGCAACTGATCCTGGAGCTCGCGTTCCGAGGTGACGTCGAGGATGTAGCCCTGCAGGTACAACGGCTCGCCGACCTCGTTGAGGACGATCACGCCTTCGTCGCGAATCGTCACCACCCGCCCGTCCCTGGCCAGCAGGCGGTACTCGAGGCTGAGCGGCTCGTGAGTCTCGTGCGTGTGGGCGTGTGCAGCGAGCACCCGGTCTCGGTCGTCCGGATGGAGTGTGCGAACGAAGAGATCCGGATCGTCGCGCCACTCCTTGACGGTGTAGCCGAGTAGCGGTTCGATGTGGTCGCTCGTGAAGATGTTGGAGCTGCTCTCGTCGAGAGCATCCACGTAGACAACGAGCGGCAGCTGCTCTACAAGCGTGCGGTAACGCCGCTCGACCTCCCGAGCTTCGTCCTCCTCCGCCGAATCGGCGGTCGTGCGATCGGCGCCGCAGTCCACCAGACCCAAATCGGGCCGCGAAGATGAGCGGCGGTCACCCGGACGGGGGATTCGCGCAGGGCTTGAAGGTTTCGAGCCGCCCTGACACCATGACCTCGATGCGGTGGGGGATCAGGCTCTTCGTATTGGCATTCATGGCAGCGCTCGTGGTGGGCGTTCCTGCCGCGGCAGCGCCGTCACCTTCTTTCACGCCTCCGGTCCGCCTGGGCTTCCCGCACGGTGACGATTGGGAACCGGCGATCGCGGCGGACCGCTCCGGTCACGTCTATGCGGCCTACTCGCACTACGTCGGCTACGCCGGAGCAGAGACGGGGGATCCCGATCCGAGCTGCCCGACCTGCGCGAGCCCGCACACCGTCCTGCAGGTGTCGAGCGACGGCGGGAAGACCTGGTCCTCGCCACGAGCGCTCGTTCCCTCGACGACACGCCAGGACGATCCACAGATCGTCGTGGACGCCGCAGACGGGCGCACCGTGTACGCAGCGTTCATGCAGGACAACAAGTCGAGCCAGTACGTCGCGCGTTCGGACGACTACGGCAACACATGGCGGACGACGCTCGTCGAGCCGCTTCAGCGCGGAACGGACAAGGACATCCTGGCCGCACGGGGCGGACACGTCTACCTCGTCTACCACACCCAGCAGAAGATCTTTGCCTCAGTCTCGCACGACGGCGGCAAGACCTGGTCGATACACAATCTCGTCGGCACGACGAACTCCGACCTGGGTGTGTCGCTACCGAGCGGTGGCGCGATCGACTCGAAAGGGAACGCCTATTTCGCCTGGAACGGCGCCAACAATCCCGGGCAGGCGAAGGGCGCGAAGAATCTCTACGTCACGCGTTCGACCGACGGTGGCTCCACGTGGAAGACGTCGCTCGTCGACGTCTCGCAGCCGCTGTTCTCGTGCAGCTGTCCCGGGTGGGACTACTGGGGCTCGCAGATGGCACTCGGAGTCGACGCCAAGGACCGGATCTATGTGCTGTGGAACGCTGCGCACACGAGCTCCGGGAAGCAGCGCATGTACTTGGCCCGTTCAGACGACGGAGCCGCCACCTGGAGCACCGCGCGCGATGTCTCGCTCGCACCGACCGGCTCGAACAATCTCTTCCCCGCGCTCGCCGCCCGCGGCGACGGCGACGTACGGATCGCCTGGATGGACGACCGCAACGGCTTCGATCCTGGAGCCGACGATCCGAGCGCGCGCTGGAACGTCTACTACCGCTCGTCGACGAACGGCGGCGGAACGTGGTCCGCCGAGGCGAAGCTCTCGCAATACGTGCCTGGGTACCCATACAAGTACGCGACCCCGAAGGACGGCTTCGCCGAACCGTACGGCGACTACTTCGAGTTGGACATCGACGGTGCGGGACAGACGCATGCGATCTGGGGCGAGGGCCCGAGCTACGTCGGCCCGGGCAACGTCTGGTACGCGACCGGTCGTTAGTTCTGCTTTCGCGGGTCGACGCAACAAACAAACCGCCCCCTGAAGAACAGGGGGCGGGCTGATGTGGGGAGTAAATGGACCGGCGCCTGCCTCGAAACCACCGGGCGCCGGCCCGGCTTGTGCCGCGTCTAGATCGACGGCGCGGCGACCCTCGGGCGGTGGAGCGCTGCGAAGGCCAGGATGATGAAGCCGATGCCGCTCAGGAGCAGAGCGATTCCGACGACGATTCCGAACAGGCCGAGTCTGTCGGCCATGTAGGAGGTGTTCAGCGCGGTGGTCAGCGCCGTCTCCGTCACCCAGAGGTTCCGGATCCCGTTCGCGACGGGCTGCTTCGTTGCGGGATCGACCAGGGCTGCCGCGGCATTGTCGGTTCCGCCACCGACGGCAAGGTCTGCCTTGGCCGCGTCCGGCTTGGCCTGGAAGCGACCCATCTGGGCGTAGGTGAAGCCACCGGTTGCCTCGAGCGCGTGGATCCGCATGTAGCTGGCGAACGCGCGTGCCCTCGGGCCGCTGTTGATCGATTCACCGGCGACGGCGACGGTCGGAAGGTCAACACCCACGAGACCGGCGTCCTTCGCCTCCTTGGCGATCAGCGCGGGAGTCATGTCGGCACTGCCGACGATCTTCTCCAGCTTGAGGCTGTCGGCCACGGTCGCGCGGCCGCTGAAGCCCATGATGATCGCGACAACGCCGAAGGCGACCAGAACGGCGCCTGCGCCGAAGCCGCCCCACTTGAGGAGCTTCCGGAACAGGTCGCTCCTCTCGCGGACTGCCTTTGAAACTCGTTGATCAGCTGTGATGGTGCTCATGTCTGCCTCCAGTTCTTTGTGGTGGTTTCGGGGGTCGCTTTGAAGTCAAGCCGCCCGGCTTGGCTCCGCCATCAGCGCTCGCCCGTCTTCTTCGCGGGAACGACCGCTGACTCGCTGCGGCTTACTACGGAGCGGCTTTCCTTCTGAGACGATTGGCCACGTGACCGCGCCGGAAGAAGCCGAACGCCTCCGCACGCTTGTCGAGACCGGCATCGCGATCAGCTCCGAGCTCTCGCTCGATGCAGTGCTGGAGCGGATTACCGCCGCCGCCGCACGCGTCACCGGAGCTGAGTACGCAGCTCTCGGCGTGATCGACCCGGCAGGCACCGCCCTCGAGCGCTTCGTGACACACGGGATCGACGCGGAGACGCAAGCGTCGATCGGCGAGCTCCCCCGAGGACTTGGCATTCTCGGGGTGCTGATCCGGGACGCGCGGCCGCTTCGCCTGCACGACCTCGGCGAGAATTCCGAGTCCGTCGGCTTTCCTCCCGACCACCCGCCGATGCGCACGTTCCTCGGCGTTCCGATCATGCTGCGCGGAGTCGCTTACGGGAACCTGTACCTGACGGAAAAGCGCGGCGGCGGAGACTTCACCGACGAGGACCAGGAGCTGGTCACGCTGCTCGCTGCGCAGGCAGCTGTAGCGGTGGAGAACGCACGTCTCTACGAATCGTCGACGAAGTGGTCACGCCAGTTGGAGTCGCTGAACGAGATCGGCGGAGCACTGGTCTCCGAGCTCGAGCTGCCGCGGCTCCTGGCCCTGATCGCACGACGGCTGCGAGACCTGATCGGAGCGCGCCTCGTGACGATCGCACTTCCCGCCGG
>DATHGN010000042.1:0-8531 GCA_035317565.1 Gaiellaceae bacterium | reverse complement strand
CGGCAGCACCATCGCCTCGAAGGTCGACCGCAGCTCGGCGAGCTCCGCCGCTTCGGGGTCGCTCTCGCCGAGCTCGTCCTGAATCGCCTTCATCTGCTGGCGGAGGAAGAACTCGCGCTGGCCCTTCTCCATCTCCTCCTGAACCTGCGACTGGATCTTCGAGCCGAGCTCGAACACCTCGAGTTCGCGGTTCAGGATCGCCGAGATCTCGCGCAAACGCGCTTCGACGTTGGTGAGCTCGAGCAGACGCTGCTTCTCGTCGGTCTTCAGGCGCAGGGTCGAGGCCACGAGATTGCAGAGCGCGCTCGGATCGTCGACGTTCGCGGCTGCGACCTGTAGCTCTTCGGGGAGGTAGGGAACGAGGCCGATGACACGGCCGAAAAGGTTCTGGACGTTGCGCGTGAGCGCTTCGACCTCGGGGGTCTCGGGCACCTCGTCCGGCAACTCGACGAACTCGCCGACGAGATACGGATCGGTCTGCACCTGACGGTCGAGCTTGCTGCGCTTGAGTCCCTGGACGAGGATGCGCAACGTCCCGTCGGGAACCTTGATCATCTTGTGGATGACTGCGGCGGTGCCGACCTCGTAGAGGTCGTCCCACCCGGGCTGGTCGGCCTCGGGGTCCTTCACGGTGACGAGCGCGAGCAGGCGGTCGCCCGAGACGACGTCTTCGACGAGCTTGATCGAGCGCTCCTGTCCGATCGCGAGCGGCGTCACGGCTTCCGGAAAGACGACCGTGTCCTTCAGCGGCAAGACCGGCAGCGTCGCCGGGAAGACGATCTCTTCCTGGCGCTCCTCGGTCAGCGTGTCCGTCAGCGTTTCGCTCATCGGGACGTCACCACGATCGCGATCCGCTCGGCGGGGGCGGGCTTCGGAGTGATGGGCAGCTTGATCGTGAGGAAGCCGCGTTCGTACGTCGCCGTTGCCTGCTCCGGGTCGACGTCTTCTGCGAGCGTCACCTGGCGCTGGAACGGGCCGTACTCGATCTCAAGCTGCTGGTACTGCCCGCAATCCTTGGGGCGCCGGCGCTCACCGGCGATCAGGAGCGCCTGGGGCGATGCGATCACCTTGACCTCGTTCGGGTCGACCCCGGGCAGCTCGACGACGATGGTGAGGGCGGGCGGGTCTTCCGTGCGGTAGACGTCGGCCTCAGGCCTGTAACCGCGCCGCATCCCACGTGAGAACGGGAAGACCTGCCACAGGTCGGCGAAGAGCTGCTCGATCTCCTCGGCGGCGTTTTCAAGTTCGCGTCGGCGCTTTTCCACCGTGTTCAGGGTACCCCGGAAGGCGGGGGCTGAGACGTGGGCGGGCCCACTCGTAGCCGGGGGTGGCTTCCCGCCCGCCCGGGCGCCGCAGGGCACTAGCATCGCCTCCGCCATGAAGGGCGTCGTCCTCGCCGGTGGAACCGGCTCGCGTCTCGATCCGCTCACCCGGATCACGAACAAGCACCTCCTGCCGGTGGACGACCGCCCGATGGTCATGCACGCGATCGAGGCGCTTCGCGAGGCCGGTGTCACGGAGCTGATGGTCGTCACGGGCGGCGACCACGTGAAGGACTTCCACGGCCTGCTCGGCGACGGTCTCGCGTACGGCAAGCAGGAGCGCGCCGGGGGCATCGCCGAGGCGCTCGGGCTCGCCCGGGACTTCAGCGACGGCGACCGGGTCGTCGTGATGCTGGCGGACAACATCTTCGGCGGCCCGATCACCCAGACCATCCGGAACTTCGGGGAGCAACGAGAGGGCGCGCGCGTCCTCCTGGCGCACGTGCGGGAGACGGAGCACCTCCGCCACCTGGGCGTGCCGCGCATCGAGGACGGACGGATCGCAGAAATCGTCGAGAAGCCGGAGGAGCCTCCCGGACTGTTCGCCGTCACCGGGCTCTACTGCTACGAGGCGGACGTGTTCGACGTCATCGCCGAGCTCGAGCCCTCTGGGCGTGGCGAGTTGGAGATCACCGACGTGAACAACCATTACGTCCGCGCGGGGACGCTCGAGTTCGACGTCTTCGAGGGCTACTGGGGCGACGCCGGCGAGTCGATCGACGCCTACTACGAGGTGATCGAACGCGTGCGGAGGCCCCATTTCACGTCCGATCGCCTGCGGCCGACTCCGCTGCGCCGCTTCGAGGACGAACGTGGTTGGCTGACGGAGATCGCCCGCACGAGCCTCCTGCCGAAGCCGATCCGGCAGACGAACGTCTCCTTCTCGCGCAAGGGGACGATCCGCGGGCTGCACTACCACGAGCGCGGGCAGGACGACCTCTTCGTCTGCTTGCAGGGGAAGGCGCGCGTCGTGGCGCTCGACCGTGACACGGGCGAGACGTTCACCGAGGACATCGGGGACGGCAACTTCGCTGCGGTCTACGTGCCCGGCAATCTCGCGCACGGCTTCGAGGCGTTGACCGACGTGCTGATGCTCTACCACGTCACCGAGGAGTACGACCCGGCCGATCCCGACGAGCACCAGCTGCCGTGGGACGACCCACGCGTGGCCCATCTCTGGAGCACGACATCGCCGATCCTGTCCGAACGAGACCAGACCAGCGAATCCTGATCACCGGGGCCGGCGGCCAGCTCGGCCGTGCGCTGGCGACCGAGTTTCCCGGTGCGGTCGCACTGAGTCGTGCCGACTGGGACGTGACGTTCCCTCCGCCGCCGCTCGAGCCGGCGGATGTAGTGCTGCACGCGGCGGCCTGGACGGACGTCGACGGCGCGGAAGACGAGCCGCAGGAGGCTGCTGCAGTCAACGTCGGCGGCACGCGCCACGTGGCGGAGCTGGGTGTTCCCCTCGTGTACTTCTCGACCGATTACGTCTTCGACGGCCGCAAGGGCGAGCCGTACGTCGAGTCCGACGCGCCGAATCCGCTCTCCGCCTACGGTCGGACGAAGGTGTACGGCGAGGGCGCCGCGGGCGACAGCGCGTGGATCGTTCGCAGCTCGGGGCTCTACGGCCCGACCGGGAAGAACTTCGTGCGGGCGATGCTCGACCTGGCGCGTGAACGGGACGAGGTCGCGGTCGTGGACGACCAGCGCACGTCACCGACCTACGTGGGGCACCTCGCCCAAGCGACGCGTGAGCTCCTCGACCGGCCCTTCGGCATCTGGCACCTCGCAGCGGAGGGCGAGCCGACCTGGGCGGAATTCGCCGAGGCGATCTTCGAGGAAGCAGGCCTCGAAACGCGTGTGCGCCGGATCTCGAGCGCAGAGCTCGCCCGCCCGGCCGCGCGGCCCGCGTACTCGGTGTTGCGAAGCGAGAAGGCCGCGCCGGCCCTACCGCATTGGCGGGAAGGCCTGCGCGCCTGCCTCAACCTGATCGCTTGAGCTTGCCGGCGGTGAAGCCGCCTGTCCGCGCAGCGGACCAGTGGAGGGGGTCTGGGGGAACCGGGAGGTTCCCCCAGGTACCTAGCCGGACCGCTTCAACTTGCCGTGTTTCTTCGCGTGCAGCTCGCCGCGGCGGAACACCCAGATGCCGAGCGGCACCGAGATGACGCCGATGATCACCATCGGCCAGATGTCGCCCCAGACGGCACCGACGCTCGCACCGTCGAGGATTGCCGACCGCTCCCCGCGGAGCGCGTACGTCGCCGGCGAGATCTTCGACAGCCACTGCATGAACTCGGGGAGCACCGAGACCGGGTAGTAGACGCCCGACACGACGAGCATCAGCCCTTGCGCGACGTAGCCGAACTGCGTCCCCTTCTCCGGTGAGATGAGAGGAAGGACGGCCGTCATCATCCCGATCCCGACGAACGAGACCGATGCGACGGCGATCAGCACGAACGCGGTGACGAAGTTCGCGTTCGGCATGTGGAGCCCGAAGAAAGCGGCGATCGCGACGAAGACGACCGACGCCCGAACGATGCCGTAGCCGATGGCGAAGATGCCGGTGCCGAGCAGGTGCGTCGCACGGGTGAGCGGCGCCATGAACGTGTACTCGATCGTCCCCTCCCAGCGCTCCCAGGCGACCGTCTCGATCAACAGCTCGAAGATGATCCCGAGGTAGGACCACATCACCGCGCCGATCAGGAGGATCGTCGTCAGGCGGTCGATGTCGACCGAGCCGCCTTCCGCGACGACGCCCTTCGCGATGAACACGATCGTGAGCGTGTTCGCAGCCGTCCAGAAGAAGAACGCGATCTCCCACCACGCGTAGCGCTTGATGAGGTACCAGTTGCGCTCGACCATTCCGTAGAGGCCGATGAACTCGTGGCGGAGCCCGCCTGCAGCTTCAGCTCTCATGCGAACACGCCCCTTTCGTCGCTCCGCTGCGCTTCGCTCCCACGAGGGAAACCATGTTTCCCTCGTGAGCTCCCTTCTTCAGGGATCGCTTCGACCCGCGCGCCGCTGAGATCGCCGCGCGTGCCGAAGAGTGAGTTGCGGGAAACCTCCCGGTTTCCCGGAGCCCTTCCCGAGAAAGAGGTGTGCCCGCTCACGCGAACACACCTCTTTCCGCGTCTTCGTCCTTCTCGTCCTCGAACGTCCGGCCTGTGGCGGCGAAGAAGGCGTCCTCGAGCGTCTCCGCTCCGTACTGCTCCTTCAGCACCTCTGTCGGATCGAGTGCGATCAGCCTGCCGCGGTCCAGGATGCCGACGCGGTCAGCAAGCACTTCCGCCTCGCGGAGGTCGTGCGTGCAGAGCAGGATCGTCGCGTCGTGCGTCGTCCAGACGTCACGGATGAAGTCCTGTACCTCGAGCTTCGAACGTGGATCGAGCCCGGTCGTCGGCTCGTCGAGCAGGAGTAGGACGGGTGAGGTCAGCAGAGCCCGCGCGAGGGCGACCTTCTGCTGCATTCCGCGCGACAGGTTCTCCATCGCCTCGTGTCGGCGGCCGATCGGGAAACCGACGCGCTCCAGGATCTGGGGAATGGACTTTTTCGTCGCGCTCGGCGGGATGCCGTAGAACCGCGCCGCGTAGGCGAGGTTCTCCTCCGAAGACATTTTCTTGAAGAACGAGGCCTCGACCGAGACGCGGTTCACGAGCCGCTGCACGGCGCGGGACTCCTTGACGACGTCGTGGCCGAAGATCGTCGCGCTGCCCGCATCGGGAAGGAGCAGCGTCGAGAGCAGCCGGACCAGCGTTGACTTGCCCGAGCCGTTCTGGCCCAGGATGGCGACGCACTCGCCGCGCTCCATCGTGAAGGTCACGTCCTCGAGCGCCGCGACGCGCTTCCGCCTCTTGCGCAGGTGTGTCCGCGTCGCATCGCGGCGGAAGAACTCCTTGCGCAAGTTGTCGACTTCTACTGCGAACATCTGAGGCTCCTACGAATTCGGCGGAACACGGGTACGCGCAAGACACCTGTTAGCGCAGGCGGCGCATGGGACGTGCAGATTCAGCCGAAGTGGAGCAGCATCGACAAAGACCGTAGCAGCCGTGTCAAGCGTTGCTCTGGTCGAGGTCGTGGATCACGAAGAGCGGCTCGCCGTTCTGTGAGCTCGTTCGTGCCTGCGCGGTGAGCTTGTCGAGGTCCGGATACTCGACGACCTCGGGTGAGACACGAATGCCGGCGACGACATAGCGGACAACGTCCTCGCTGTCGTTACGCAGGCCGTGTGTGCCGTCGGGTCCGACCGGGAAGTGCACGACTTCGCCCTCGGCAACCTGACGCTCGCCCTCCGGTGTGCGGAGTGTGGGGCGTCCCTTCAGCACGATCAAGAGCTCCTCGGAGCCGTGGTGGAAGTGGTAGACGACCGAGTTGCCCGGCCCCAGCTCGTAGAGGCTCGCGCCGAGCTGCGGCCCGCGCTCGACGAGCCGCTTCGACTTCGCTCCGCCGCCCGACCAGTCGTCCGTCGCATCCCACTCGCTGCGGAAGACGTTCGTCAAGCGGCGGCCGGTGGATCCGGGTCGGGATCGTCGTAACGCTCGTCGGGCGCCCAGACGTGCGCGACGAGGCGGAGGCGTTCGAGCCGGCGCTCCTCCCGCTCGAGCTCCGGCGATTTCGCATCCTCGGTTGTCGTCGGGTCTTCGCTCATGCCGGCGAGTCTACGACATATACATGCCAGGTTCTGTCATGTATGTTCCCGCTCGATGCGGGCAACGCGGCTGGTGTCGCTGCTCCTCCTCCTGCAGCTGCGGGGGCAGCTCACCGCGGCCGAGCTCGCCGAGCACTTCGAGGTCTCGATCCGCACGATTCACCGCGACGTCGAGTCGCTCGGAGCCGCCGGTGTTCCGGTCGAGGCGTTGCGCGGGCCCGCAGGCGGCTATCGGCTGTCCGGCGGCTACCGGACGAAGCTCACCGGGCTCACCGCGGCCGAGGCGGAGGCGCTGTTCGTCGCGCCGGCGCCGGCGGCCGAGCTCGGCCTCGGCGGTGTGCTCACGAACGCCCGTCTGAAGGTCCTGTCCGCGCTGCCGCCGGACTTGCAGGAGCGGGCGAGCCGCGCGGAGCGGTACTTCCATCTGGACACCCGTGGCTGGTTCCGGGCCGAGGACACCGTCCCACACCTGCCGACGATCGCAGCCGCGACCTGGCAGGGCCGGCGGCTGAGCGCGCGCTACCGGGAGGGAAGCAGGGTCGTGCAGCGCACGCTCGATCCGCTCGGGCTCGTGCTCAAAGGCGGTGCCTGGTACCTCGTCGCGCATCGCAGTGCCGGCATGCGCGTCTACCGCGTCTCGCGCTTCGCCTCGGTGCGGGTGCGAGAGGAGGGCTTCGAGCGGCCGGAGGGCTTCGAGCTCGCGTCGTACTGGGACGAATGGTCGCGGAGCTTCGAGGCGTCGCGCCCGCAGGTCGAGGTGAAGATCCGCGCGAGTGAGCTCGTTCGCCGCTTCCTCCCCGGTGAGCTTCACGGCGAGGACGGCGTCTACGTCGTGGGCTTCGAGAACCTCGACGAAGCCTTTCGCGAGCTGCTCAAATTCGGTCCCGACGCTGAGGTGCTCGAGCCGGCCGAGCTGAGGGAGCGGGTCGCAACGGCCGCGGGCGAGGTCGCCGCCCTCTACGGGGCTTGACCTCCATCCGCCGCGACCACTAGGGTGAAGTCAGGTTGTCCGCCGCCGAAGGTGGGCGCCGAGGCAATGGAGCCTCAGGACTCGGCGAGTCCTGGGCTCTTTTTTTGTGGTCCCGATTCGGAAGGAGCGGCATGTCAGCGGAAGAGACGAAGCACTACCTGGCGAACGGGCAGGCGACCGCCCCGGACGCGCGCGAGGCCCTCGAGTGGGCACGCGAGACGACCGCCCAGATGGTCGACCTGAAGTTCTGCGACCTGCTCGGGACGTGGCAGCACATGACGCTGCCGATCCGGGCGTTCGACGAGTCCGCGTTCGACGACGGCCTCGGCTTCGACGGTTCGTCGATTCGCGGCTGGCAGGGGATCTCGGAGTCGGACATGCTGCTGATGCCGGACGCCGCTTCGGCGATCCTCGATCCGTTCACCGAGGCGCCGACGCTGTCGCTCATCTGCGAGATCGCCGATCCGATCACGAGGCAGCCTTACGCGAAGGATCCACGTCGCATCGCCAGGAAGGCAGAGGAATACCTCCGCTCCACGGGGATCGCGGACACGGCGTTCATGGGCCCCGAGTGCGAGTTCTTCATCTTCGACGAGGTCTCGTACGAGCTTGGCCCGAACCGCTCCCACTACTCGGTCGATTCGGGTGAAGGGCACTGGAACTCCGGCAAGCCCGGGCTCGGCTACACGGTGCGCGAGAAGGAGGGCTACTTCCCGCCTGCGCCGCACGACACGCTGCACGACCTGCGCACTCGGATGGTGCTGACCCTCGAACGGCTCGGGATCCCATGCGAGTTCCATCACCACGAGGTCGCGTCGGGCGGCCAGTGCGAGATCGACCTCCGCTACCAGCCGCTGACGCGCATGGCCGATCAGGTGATGACCTACAAGTACATCGTCAAGAATGTCGCCCGCGCGGCCGGCAAGTCGGTGACGTTCATGCCGAAGCCGATCTTCGGCGACAACGGCTCCGGCATGCATACGCATCAGTCGCTGTGGAAGGAAGGGACGCCGCTGATGTCGGACAAGTCCGGCTACGCAGGGCTCTCGCAGCTGGCCCGCGCGTACATCGGCGGACTGCTGGCACACGCTCCCGCGCTGCTGGCGTTCTGTGCTCCGACGACGAACTCGTACCGACGGCTCGTGCCCGGGTACGAGGCGCCGGTGAACCTCGTCTATTCGATGCGAAACCGCAGCGCGTGCATCCGCATCCCGATGTATTCGGACTCGCCGAAGGCGAAACGGATCGAGTTCCGCTGCCCCGATGCCGCGGCGAATCCGTATCTCGCGTTCTCGGCGATGCTGATGGCCGGGCTCGACGGGATCCAGAAGGGCCTCGATGCCGGCGAACCGGCGGACTGGGATCTCTTCGAGGAGGACCGGGGCGTCGCGCAGGTGCCGGGCTCACTTGCGGAGGCGCTCGAGGCGCTCGAGCACGATCACGAGTTCCTGACGGCGGGCGGTGTCTTCAGCGAGGACCTGATCCGCACCTGGATCGATTACAAGCGCGAGAACGAGGCGGACGTCGTGCGGCTCCGCCCGCATCCCGCGGAGTTCTCCCTCTACTACGACTGCTAGCTGCTGTGCTGGAGCTG
>DATHGN010000041.1:0-3538 GCA_035317565.1 Gaiellaceae bacterium | reverse complement strand
CCGACGCAGTTGATTCCGGCGCCACACGTGACTGCGACGCCCCAGCCGCGCTCCGTCCCCGCGCGCAGGATGGCGAACGTGTCGTTGCCGACGTGGACCCGCTGGGCCCAGCCGCGCTCCTCGATCGCCTCGCGTACGACGTCCTCCTCGGCAGGGAAGTCGACTCCGGCCATCAGCAGCGTGGCGACCCGTGCGACGCGTCCGGCGTGATCGCCGAGCCTCGCCTCGCGCACCGCCTCCGCCAGCAGGCCTTCGAGAACCGCCAGAGCTCCGTCGATGCCGAGATGGTGAGGAGAGCTGAGCGGGCCGCGGACGAGTGCAAGCACCGACCCGTCCGTCCCCACGAGCGCGAGGTCGGTCTTCGAGTTGCCGCCGTCCACGGCAAGCACCGCCGCGCGGCTCACGCGCGGGTCTCCGCGTGGAATTGCGGGAGATGCTCCGAACCTGCCTCGAGCAGGCGGTCGACGAGCTCCTCCGACAGCGGGTGCTGGCCGATCAGCGGATGCGTCAGCAATGCCTTGCGCGCGATTGCCGGGTCGCCGGTCACGGCCGCCTTTGCAGCAAGACGCTCGTAGGCGGTCACGTGCTGTATCAGTCCGAGCAGCTCCGGAGCGACGGCCGGCTGCGGCAGCGGCTTCGCGCCGCCCACGCCCACGGCGCACCGCACCTCGATCACGTCGTCGTCCGCAAGACCCTCGACCGTTCCGTTGTTCCGCACGTCCACGACGTGCGCCTCGCCGCTGTCGGTGGCGAGCGCGCCGACGAGCCCAATTGCGGCCTCGCTGTAGAACGCGCCGCCGCGCTGCTCCAGGAGAGCCGGCTTCTCCACGAGGTTCGGGTCGCGGTACAGCTCCAGCAGGTTGCGCTCGATCTCCGCGACGGTCGTGGCACGGGGAACCCCGACGAGCTGCTCGGCGAGCTCCTGGTCGTGTGAATAGAAGTAGTGCAGGTAGTACGACGGGACCACGCCGAGCTCGTCGATCAGGCGCCGTGCCACGCCGGACATCTCGGCGATCTCATCCCCGTGCGCCGCGAGGAGCTCCGGGAGCACGTCCTCCCCGTCCAGGCGAACAAAGCGGACCCAGGACAGGTGGTTGAGCCCGACCTGGTCGATCTGCACACGCTCCGGCTCCGCTCCCAGCATCTTCGCGAAGGACCGCTGAAACCCGATCGCGACATTGCAGAGACCGACCGCACGATGCCCGTGATCGAGCAACGACCGTGTGACGATGCCGACCGGGTTCGTGAAGTCGACGATCCACGCGCCGTCGGCTGCACGCTCGCGGACGCGGTCGGCGATCCCGAGGACGACCGGAACGGTGCGCAGCGCCTTGCCGAGGCCGCCCGCACCCGTCGTCTCCTGACCGATACAGCCGCAGGCGAGCGGCACCGTCTCGTCCGAGAGCCGGGCGTCCTGGCCGCCGACCCGGATCTGGATCAGGACGAAGTCCGCACCGTCGACCGCACGATCGAGGTCGTCGGTGATCTCGAGCCTGCCTTCGTAGCCCTGCCGGTCGAGCATCCGCTGCGCAAGCCCGCCGACGACCTCACGCCGCTCCGGATCGATGTCGTGGAGGACGAGATCGCTGACGTCGATCCGGTCCCGCTCGCGCGAGAGGCCGGACACGAGCTCGGGCGTGTACGTCGAGCCGCCGCCGATGACGGCGATCTTCATCCTTTGACCCCCGTCAGTGTGACGCCCTCCACGAACGCCTTCTGCGCGAGGAAGAAGACGATGATCACGGGCGCCATCACGAGGAGCGTCGCGGCCATCGTCAGGTTCCACTGGACCTGGTGCAGCGAGCGGAACTCAGAGAGGCCGATCTGGAGCACCCAGCTGCTTGGGTTCTCGCGCGTGTACAGCAGCGGCAGGAAGAAGTCGTTGAACGTGTACAGGAACGAGAAGAGCGCAACCGCGGCGATCGCGGGCTTCGCGAGCCGGAGGACGACCGTGCCGAGAATGCGTAGCTCGCCGCAACCGTCGACACGGGCGGCGTCGAGGTACTCCTCGGGGATCGTCATGAAGAATTGGCGGAGCAGGAAGATCGAGAAGGCGTCCCCGAACCAGTTGGGGATGATGAGCGGCCCGAGACCGCCGACGAGGCCCAGCTTCGCCCACATGACGTACAGCGGCACGACCGACACCACGGGCGGCAACATCAGCGCGATCAGGACGAGCCCGAAAGCGACGTTGCGCCCACGCCAGCGGATGCGAGACAGCGCATACGCAACAGGAATGCTCGACACCAGCACGCCGAGGGTGGCGAGACACGCGTAGATCATCGTGTTCAGGGCCCAGCGCCAGATCGGCGCCTGGTGGAACACGTCCACGAAGTTCTGCCAGCGGAACGGATGCGGCCAGATGTGCGAGGACAGCGCCTGGCTGTTCGTCATCAGCGCGGTCAGTGCGATGAACACGAACGGCGCCAGGAAGGCGATGGCCGCGACGATGAGCAGGCTGTGGTTCGCCACGGCCAGCAGGAAGCGGCGCCTCCGTACGGCGGCCGGAGGCTTTCGCCTCGTCAAAGCAGTCGCAGCGGGAACCGTGGCGCTGCTCACTTGGCCGCCCCCACGTAGTGCACCCAGCGCCGGGAGTTGCGAATGATCAGGACGGTGACCGTGAAAGCGACGAGCAGCAACATCACGGACATCGCCGAGGCGTAGCCCATGTTGAAGTAGCGGAATCCGTGCTGGTAGAGCAACACCGGATAGAACAGCGTCGAGGCTTCCGGATAGCCGAGGTTGTTGACGGTCTGATCACCGGCCTGGGAGGCCTGGCCCGACGCGACGTTCGCCGCGACATAGGCCTGCGTGAAGTACTGCAGGCCGGCGATGACCCCGATCACGACCGAGAAGAGGATCACCGGGCTGATCGTCGGCAGGGTCACCCAGCGCATGCGCTGGAACGGGCCTGCACCGTCGAGTTCCGCCGACTCGTACAGGTGTCTCGGGACGTCGAGGACGGCGGCGAGAAAGATGATCATGATGTTCCCGACGCCCCAGAGGCCCAGGATCGTCAGTGACGGCTTGGACCACCCCGGCGACTGGAACCAGAGGGGGCCGTCGATGCCAAGGTGCTGGAGCAGGATGTTCACCGGCCCCGTCGCGGGGTTGAGGATGTAGACGAACGCGAGAGTTGCGGCGACGGGCGGCGCGAGCGCCGGGAGATAGAAGATCGTCCGGAAGAAGCCCACGCCGCGCCGCGCGCGCGCGAGCATCGTGGCGACGCCGAAGGCGAAGATGACCTGCAACGGGACCATGACCGCGATGATCCAGAGGGTGTTCTTCACCGCCCCTCCGACCTGGGAGTCCTGGGTGAAGAGGTACCGGTAGTTCGCGGTGCCGATCCACTTCGGCGAAGACAGCAGGTCGTAATGCGTGAACGACAGGTAGACGCTCATCACGAGCGGGTAACCGAAGAAGACCGAGAAGCCGATCAGCCACGGCGCCATCAGCAGCAGGACGAGGCGACGTCGACGCCAGGCCGCCTTTCGCTTCGCCCGCGTCCGGTCGACCGGTTGTGCGCGGGCCGCCGGAA
>DATHGN010000040.1:0-14131 GCA_035317565.1 Gaiellaceae bacterium | reverse complement strand
CCGCAGCACATAGTTGAACACAGGAACCTGATAGGCACGGACGATGAGCGAGAAAGCCCGCTCGTCGCCTTTCTGTGCCTTCCGCAGGACGCCAAAATCAGGTTGCTGAAGTGACAAAAGGTTCCGGAGTATAGCCCGGATCAGTCCGGGATCGTTAGCGGTTTGCCAGTCATCTGTAAAGGTTGTCGGAGGCCCAAAAACCCGAGCACAGTTGGGCTCAGATCGGACAGCTCACCGGTGTCCGCAAGGGTCACTTCGGGGTCGGTGACGATCAGCGGGACCGGGTTCGTCGTGTGCGCTGTGTGTGGACTTACACCATCTGCCTCGAACATCTGCTCGGCGTTTCCGTGGTCGGACGTGATCAGTGCCACGCCTCCGTTTCGGCTCACCGCCTCGACGATCTCGCCCAGGCATTCGTCGGCTGTCTCGACGGCTTTCACCGCGGCGGGGATGGATCCTGTGTGGCCGACCATGTCCGGGTTGGCCAGGTTGAGAACCGCGAAGCGATAGCCGTCGCGATCGAGCTCCTCGACGAGTCTCGCGGTGGCCGCGCGGGCGGACATCTCGGGCTTCAGGTCGTAGCTCGCGACGTCTCGCGGCGAAGGCACGAGGATCCGGGTCTCCCCCGCCCACTCCTGTTCGCGGCCGCCGTTGAAGAAGTAGGTCACGTGCGCGTACTTCTCGGTTTCGGCGACGTGCAGCTGCCGCACCCCGTGCTCGGACAACACCTCGGCCAGGGTCTCGTGCACTTCCTGCTCTGGAAACGCAATCGGGACGTCGAGGTCCGAGCGGTACTTCGTCATCGTGGTGACATCGGCACCGGCCTCGACAAGCTTCATGCTCAATTGGCGTGCTCTGTCGGGTCGGAAGTTGAAGAAGATCGCCGTGTCCTTTCCCGGCCTCAGCCGTGGACGGCCCGTGATGGTGATCGGCTCGATGAACTCGTCCGTGATCCCGCGCTCGTAACTACGGCGCACCGCCTCGATCGGATCCGAAGCCTCCTCCCCCTTTCCCTCGACGATCGCGTCGAACGCTCGCTGCGTCCGTTCCCAGCGCCCGTCGCGGTCCATGGCGTAATACCGGCCCGTGACGGTCGAGATCTTGTCGACCGGCAGCTCGGCGAGGTCGTGCTCCGCAGAGCGCGGCGAGACGTCGCGGCCGTCTGTGAAGGCGTGGATCCAGGTTTTCTCGGGAGCGAAGCGGAGGAGAGCGCGCAGATGATCGATGTGCGAGTGCACTCCGCCGTGGGAGACGAGGCCGAGCAGATGAACGCGTTCGCCGCGCTCGAACGCGGTCGTGAGGGCCGGGTTCTCGAAGAAGGAGCCGTCCTCGATCGCCTTGTTCACGCGCATCAGATCTTGAAACAACACTCGGCCGGAACCGATCGTGAGGTGGCCGACCTCGCTGTTTCCCATCTGTCCCGGCGGCAGCCCGACCGCGCCGCCCGAGGCCTCGAGCGTCGTGTGCGGAAAGGTCCGCCAAAGCCGGTCGAAGTTCGGAGTCTCGGCGAGCTCAACGGCATTGCCCGGTCCGGCCGGCGCACAGCCCCAGCCGTCAAGGATGACGAGGGCTACGAGTTGGTGCTCGCGCCCGCTCGGCAAATCGCCATGAAGGATTCGAGTTCGAGTGACGCGCCTCCCACGAGCGCGCCGTCGACGTCCGGCCGGCCAAGGAGCTCCTCGGCGTTGTCCGGCTTGACCGACCCGCCGTAGATCACGGGGACGTCGAGCACGGACTTGATGAACGCGTGAGCCTCTTGTGCCATGTCCGGCGTGGCGGTCTTACCGGTTCCGATCGCCCACACCGGCTCATAGGCGATGACGAGATTGTCGTCGGGCTCGAACAGAGAGACCTGGCGCCGCAGAACGTCCTCGGTCACGCCTCCCTCCCGCTCCTCCTCGGTCTCGCCGACGCACGCGATCACGAAGAGGCCGGCCGAGAGCGCGGCGCGAGCCCGCCGCGCAGTGGTCTCGTCGGTGTCGCCGAAGTACTGCCGCCGCTCCGAGTGGCCGACGATCGCCCCGTACACGCCGAGCTCGAGCAGCATGCCCGCCGAGATCTCGCCGGTGTACGCACCTTCCTGCTCCCAGTGCACGTTCTGGGCGGCAACGGCGACCTCGGTGCCGGCGAGGAGCTGCACGCTGACGGCAAGAGACACGTAGGGCGGGCAGACGACGACGTCGACGCCGCTGAGATCCTGCTCGCGGAGGCGAAGGCAGAACTCCGCGGCCTCCGCCGGGCCCTTGTACATCTTCCAGTTGCCTGCGATCAGTGCCAAGGTGCCAGATCTTACGGCGCCGCAGGAATCACGCTGACCCCGGGCAGGTCCTTTCCCTCGAGGAGCTCCAACGCCGCTCCGCCACCCGTCGAGAGCCACGAGACCTTGTCGGCGAGCCCGAGCTCGCTCAGCGCACGAGCGGAGTCGGCCCCGCCCACGACGGAATACCCGTCAGAGGCGGCCACCGCCTGGGCCACCGCCTTCGTCCCTTCCGCGAAGGGCGGCCATTCGAAGACGCCCATGGGGCCGTTCCAGAAGATCGTCCGCGCTTTTGCGATGTGCCCGGCAAAGAGCTCACGCGTCTGCGGGCCGATGTCGAGACCGAGCCAGCCCTCCGGAAGAGCGTCGTAGGGCACCACCCTCGTCTGCGCGTCCTCCGCGAAGTCGCTCGCTGCAACGACGTCGACCGGCAGGACGACCTCGAACGGCAGCGGATTCTCGGACCTGATCTGCTCGGCCATCTTTCCCCCGACGAGGACGGCGTCGGCCTTGCCGCCGAGGTTCTGCAGAACCCCGAGCTTGTCGTCGACCTTCGCGCCCCCGGAGATCAGGATGAAAGGTCGTTCCACGTCGCCGAGCAGCTTTCCGAGCTCGGCCAGCTCACGTTCGAGCAGCAGCCCCGCGTAGGCCGGCAAGAGCTCTGCGACTCCGACCGTCGACGCGTGCGCGCGATGCACCGAGCCGAAGGCGTCCTGGACGAAGAGATCGTTGGCATCGGCGAGGTCTCGTGCGAATGCCGGATCGTTCTTCGTCTCCCCGGGATTGAAGCGGGTGTTCTCGAGGACTCGCAGACGGTCGTCCGGCAGCAGCGCCAGCAGGCGTTCTTCCACGGGCCTAAGCGAGAGCTTCGGGTCCTCGCCTTTCGGCCGGCCGAGGTGCGAGCAGACGGTCACCGTCTGTGCCCCGCGCTCGAGCAGCAGGCGGAGGGTCGGCAGCGACGCCTGGATGCGAGTGTCGTCGGCGATGCGACCGTCCTCGAGGGGCACGTTCAGGTCCGAGCGAACGAGCACGCGCTTGCCGCCGACGTCGGCGTCGCGAACCGAGCGTGGCCGGTGCACCTAGGCGGAGACTGCGGCGGGGATGTCCGCGGCGATCTTCGCCACGACGTCGACGAGCCGGCAGCTGTAGCCCCACTCGTTGTCGTACCAGCCGAACACCTTCGCCATCGTCCCGTTGGCCATCGTCAGGTCGCTGTCGACGATGCACGAGTACTGCGAGTGGATGATGTCGGTGGACACGAGCGGATCGTCCGCGTAGCGAAGGACCGCGGACAGCGGGCCGTCGTCGGCCGCCGCGCGGTACGCCGCGTTCACCTCGTCGACCGTCACCTCGCGGCCGAGACGTACGACGAGGTCGGTGATCGAGCCGGTTGGAACCGGCGCGCGCACCGAGATCCCGTCCACCTTGCCCTTGAGGTCAGGAAGCACGAGGCCAATGGCGCGTGCAGCGCCGGTGGACGTGGGAATGAGGTTGATCGCCGCAGCGCGTGCGCGGCGCAGGTCCTTGTGCGGGAGATCGAGGATCTGCTGATCGTTCGTGTACGCGTGGATCGTCGTCATGAATCCCTGCTCGACGGTGAAGTTGTCGTGCAGAACCTTCGCGAGCGGCGCGACGCAGTTCGTCGTGCAAGACGCGTTCGAGATGATGTGGTGCTGCTCGGGGTCGTAGGTGTCGTCGTTGACGCCGAGCACGATCGTGACGTCCGGACCCGTTGCCGGAGCGGATATGACCACCTTCTTCGCGCCTGCGTCGAGGTGCTTCTGGGCGCCCTCCCGGTCGGTGAAGAACCCGGTCGACTCGATCACGAGATCGATCTCGAGCTCGCCCCAAGGCAATGACGCAGGATCCTTCTCGGACAGCACTTTCAACTCGTGCTTCCCAGCCTTGATGACGCCGTCGCCAACCTCGACGTCCTCGTCCAACTGCCCGAGAACGGAGTCGTACTTCAACAAGTGCCCCATCGTCTTCGCGTCCCCGAGATCGTTGATCGCAACGATCTCGAACTCGCCCCCGCGCTCAAGCCGAGCCCGGAAAAAGTTCCTACCAATGCGTCCAAACCCGTTAATCCCCACGCGTGTTTTAGCCATGAGCTGAGTCTAAATGAGCCCCAGGAGCCGCCGCCGATGCCGGCTCAGCCGGCGTCGGCCCGAACGGCGCGCCGGGAAAAAGTGATCTCAAAGGCCGCGTGAGGCGCGGCCGTTCAGTCGGGCCGCTGAGGCAGCGCTCTAGCGCTGCCGCTAAAAGGCCGGGCGGCTTGGCCGCGCGGCCGGATTCGGCCCGACCGGCGCGCCGCGAAGCGGCGGGCCGGAGGGGAAGCTCCGAGGACGACCTCCCCCTCCGGTTGAACCACGCTCAGGACCGTGGCGTCGGACGGGGTCTGAATCCGGCGCCGGACGAGCGCGGACCCGCCACTCTGTGAGTATGACGAAAGGCCGGGAAAAGTTAAAACCACGCACGTAAGTTAGATCGATGCCAGTTGTTGCAGCTTGCGTAAACGCCTGTGGACCGCCGTTTTGGTTGCCGGTGGACGGCATTTGAGCGCGAGCTCGCGCAGTGGCAGCGTTGGGTGACGCTCACGCAACTCCGCGATCTCCTGCAACGGCAGCGACAGCTTCCCCAGCTGGCCGGTGTGACGCAGGAGCTCGACGGCTCGCAGTTGTTTGTGGGCGGCACGGCTCGTGCGGACGAGATTTGCATGGTCGGCGTTCGCAAGCCGGTTGGCGCGAGACTTCGTCGCCGCCATGACGGCGCGCTCTTCGAAGAGCAGAACGGTCCGCCCCGCACCCGCGAGCGCGAGGAGGTCGGCGATCGCTTCCAAACCTTTCGCGTAGGCGACGGCATGCCGGCCACGGTCGAGGACGCTCAGCCGCGCGCCTTCCTCCTCGGCGATGAGCGAGAGGAACTTGGCGCCTTCCAGCTCCGCACTGCGAATCTCGAGATGCGGCGAACGCGGCCCGCTGAGCGAGCCGCCGCCGAGGAGGGCGCCACGGAGGTATGCGGCCCGGCAGCACGCACGCGCGACGACACGCTTGGGCGGGTGCTCGAGCGGCGTCAACCCCGAGCTCAGCACGCCGGCTTCGTTCAACACCTGCAGGGCGCGGTCGTCGCCGGCGACGTGAAGCTGGTAGCGCGTTCCGCCCTCGAAGGCGCGGCGACGGTAGGTCCGGATCTCCGAGCCGACGCCGAAGGCTCGCAGGAGGCTGAACGCGCGGCGCGCCACGGCGGGATCAACGACATCGAGATGGACCGAGACCTCGCCGCGTCCCTTTAGATGTTCGCTGCCCGCGGAGTGAAAGAGCCCCGATAGCTCGGCAAGCCGGTCGCACGAGCTCCGCGGCGTGATCGCGGCGAGCTCGTGGCGGAGGTCGTCAGAGAGTGACACCTTCGAGGGCGAGCAGACGTCGCTTGTAGTCGGGGCCGAGTGAGCCGTACGAGCCGAGGCCGTCGGCCGCAACGACGCGGTGGCACGGGACGACGAGCCCGAAGCGGTTGTGCGCGCAGAACGTCCCGGCGGCGCGCTGAGCGCGAGGATGGCCGGCGAGTCGCGCCAGCTCGCTGTACGAGACGGCATCGCCGTAGGGCACGCGCCGTAGAGCCTGGACGACGTCGAGCTGGAAGGACGTCCAGCCGTCGAGCTCGAGCGGGACGTCGTCGAACGAGACCCGCTCGCCTGCGAAGTACTCCTTGAACCTGTCGACCAACTTTTCCGCAATCGCTCCACGTGCGTTGACCATCCGTGCGCGTTCCGGCGCTACCGTCGACCGCGAGGGTGGTGGGTGTTTCACCCCACCCTTTGAACGGGTGGGGGTCGACGCACGCGCGCGTGTACCTATAGGCGGGCGGGGGAGCTCGTGCCAGGCCAGCTTCGCCCCATCGAGCCACACCTCCCCACTGCCCCAGCCGTCGACCGAGTAGGAGACGGACGTCACGGGCACGGTCCGCAAGCCTACAATCGCACCCGATGTCCGCAGCTCCAGGCCTCTTCCGCCCGCCGCCGCCCGAGAACGAGCCGGTCAAGTCCTACGCCCCCGGGACGCCCGAGCGCGAGGAGCTGCGGCTGCGTCTCCAGGAGCTGAAGTCGAAGCAGATCGAGGCCCCGATGGTGATCGGCGGCGAGGAGGTTCGAACAGGGCACACCTTCGAAGCGGTCATGCCCCATGACAAGGATCACGTGCTCGCTGATGTACACAAGGGCGACAGCCGCCACGTGGAGCAGGCGATCAAGGCCGCTGCCGACGCCTGGGAGGACTGGCACCGGACCCCGTGGGAGGACCGAGCTGCCGTCTTCCTTCGCGCCGCGGACCTGCTCGCCGGCCCGTGGCGTTCGACGCTCAACGCCGCGACGATGCTCGGCCAGTCGAAGACGGCGCACCAGGCCGAGATCGACGCTGCCTGCGAGCTGACCGACTTCTTCCGCTTCAACGTTCAGTTCATGCTCAGGATCTACGAAGAGCAGCCCATCTCCTCACCGGGCATGTGGAACAGAATGGAGTACCGCCCGCTCGAGGGCTTCGTCTTCGCGGTGACGCCGTTCAACTTCACGGCGATCGGCGGGAACCTTCCCGGCAGCGCCGCGCTGATGGGGAACACGGTCGTGTGGAAGCCGGCCTCGACCGCCGCCTACTCGGCGCACTACCTGATGAAGCTCTTCGAGGCCGCCGGCCTGCCCCCCGGCGTGATCAACCTGGTCTACGGCTCGGGCGCCGAGATCGGCGATCCCGCGCTTGCGAGCCCCCACCTCGCCGGCGTCCACTTCACGGGCTCGACACCCGTCTTCCAGTCGATGTGGAAGACGATCGGCAACAACATCGCGAACTACCGCAACTACCCGCGCATCGTCGGCGAGACGGGTGGAAAGGACTTCATCGTCGCTCACCCCTCCGCCGACGCCGCAGCAGTCGCAACCGCGATCGTCCGTGGAAGCTTCGAGTACCAGGGACAAAAGTGTTCTGCCGCGTCGCGCATCTTCGCGCCGTCCAACCTCTGGCCGGAGATCCGGGAGCGTGTCGTCGAAGAGGTCCGCTCGATCAAGATGGGAGACGTCTCCGACTTCCAGAACTTCATGGGCGCCGTGATCGACGCGGGGTCGTTCAAGACCCAGAAGGACGCGATCGACGAGGCCAAGGCCGCAGACAAGGTGGACGTCCTCGTCGGCGGCGGGTACGACGACTCAGAGGGCTACTTCGTCGAGCCAACGGTTCTCGAGACGACCGATCCGAACTTCCGCACGATGCGCGACGAGCTCTTCGGGCCGGTCGTGACGACGTACGTCTACCCGGAAGGGAAGTACAGCGAGACCCTGGAGATGATCGACCAGGGTGCGCCCTACGGCTTGACCGGAGCGGTCTTCGCGCGCGAGCGCGACGCGCTCGAGCTTGCGGACGAGAAACTGCGGTACGCGGCAGGCAACTTCTACGTCAACGACAAGCCGACCGGCGCGGTCGTCGGTCAGCAGCCGTTCGGCGGCGCGCGCGCATCGGGCACGAACGACAAGGCCGGATCGATGTGGAACCTGATCCGCTGGGTCAGTCCCCGCACGATCAAGGAGACCTTCGTGCCGCCTACCGACTACCGCTATCCGTTCATGGCGCCCGAAGACGGGCGCAACTCGAACTAGTTCCCGTGAAGCAGCTGCTCCTGCTCGTGGCCGCGTCCGCGGCGCTCGTCCTCGTGCCTGCGGCGCAGGCCGGCCCGATCGTCGACAAGGCAGTCGCCGGGTTGCAGTCGAGTCCGGTCTACGTCGAACCCGGCGCCGAGCTCGCGATCTCCTCGGCCGACCAGGATCGTTTGCGCGAGAAGATCGACGGCGCGGGAGCCGGTCCCGTCTACATCGCGATCTTGCCCGCCGCTGCGGAGCAGGAAGCCGGCGGCAGTCCCGACGGGGTCCTCCAGGCGCTCCACGACGCGCTCGGACGGAAGGGAACGTACGCGGCCGTGATCGGAAGGCACTTTCGCGCCGGAAGCGACGTCCTGGCGAAAGGAGCTGCGGGACGCCTTGCCACCGAGGCACTCGACGCCCACCGTGGCCAGGGCGTGACGGCGACGCTGCTGGACTTCATCGACCGCGTGGCGACGGAACGCGCCGGCGGGGCGAGTGGTGGCGGAGGCGGCGGTGACGGCGGTCCGGGCACGGGTGGACGCGTCCTGATCGGTCTGCTCGTCGCAGGAGGCGTCATCTTCCTCGTCGCCCGCGGCGTGCGGAAACGACGACAGAACCAGGCGGAGCTGGCGGAGGTCAAGGCCGCGGCGCATGACGACCTGATCGCCCTCGCGGACGACGTGCAGAAGCTCGAGCAACCCGTCGACTCGAACGCGCAGGCAAAAGCCCAGTACACGCAGGCGCTCGATTCCTACGACAAGGCCAGCGGCTCGTACGATCGCGCGACCCAACCGAGGCAACTCGAAGCGGTGACGACGGCGCTCGAAGAGGGCCGCTACCACATGACCTCGGCCGAGGCGATCCTCGCCGGGCACCAGCCGCCTGAGCGTCGCGCGCCCTGCTTCTTCGATCCGCGCCACGGCCCTTCGACGCGAGACGTCGAGTGGGCCCCGCCCGGAGGAACCTCGAGGAAGGTCCCTGCGTGCGAGGCCGACGCGCAGGCGGTTGAGCGTGGCGCCCAGCCGGCGTCGCGCGAAGTCATGGCCGGGGGCCGGATGGTGCCCTACTGGAGCGCGCCGCCGTACTTCGGGCCGTGGGCCGGCGGCTACTTCATGCCGTTCGGAGGTACGGGCTTCCTCTCCGGCCTCTTCGTCGGTGAGCTCCTGGGCGGCGCCTACGGCGGCTGGGGCTACGGGAGTTGGGGCGGGGCCGGCACACCGGGCGGCTTCGGAAGCTGGGACTCTGGCGGGGGAGGCGGCGGCGACTTCGGCGGGGGCATGAGCTTCGGAGGCGGCGACTTCGGCGGGGGCGGCGGAGGCGGCGGGGACTTCTAGGCCGGACTCGGCCACACTAAGGCAGTGATCCATTCCGTTCTCCACGCGATCAGCGTGTTCTTCCACCACCTCGCCGCGGTGGACTGGAAGTGGCTCGCGGTCGGCATCGCCTGCCACCTCTGCAAGCTCCTCGCCGTCTCGCGCGCCTGGCGCAACATCGTCGCGGCCGCGTACCCGGATCGGGCGGTCCGGTGGCGGCAGATGTTCGGCGCCTACGTCGCCGGCACCGGCGTGAACGCGATCATTCCGGCACGCGGCGGCGACGTCGTCAGGCTCTACCTCGCCAAGCACCGCATCGAGGGGTCGACGTACACGACGCTCGTCTCGACGTCGCTCCTCCAGACGCTCTTCGACATGGCTGTCGCAAGCTGTTTCATCATCTGGGCGGTCACCCAGCACGTGTTGCCGGGACTGCACGTGCTGCAGAGCCCGAGCCTCCCGGCACTCGACTACGGCTGGGCCTTTCGCCATCCGGTCGCGGGCCTGGTTCTCTTCGGGCTACTCCTGCTCTTCGGCACTGCACTCGTCGCCTGGATCGCCGAGCGCGTCGAGGAGTTCAAGGCGAAGGTGGCGCAGGGATTCGCTGCGTTCAGCGACCGCTCGTACTACGTGCGCCACGTCGTGACGTGGCAGCTCGCCGACTGGTCGCTACGACTCGCGACGGTCTTCTTCTTCCTCAAGGCATTCGGGCTTCCGGCGACGCTGCACAACGCGCTGCTCGTCCAGGTGAGCCAGAGCCTCGCGACCATCTTCCCGGTCAGCCCGGGTGGAATCGGCACCGAGCAGGCACTGCTCGTCTACATCTTCCGCAATGTCACTTCCAAGGGCCTGGCGCTGAGCTTCAGCGTGGGCATGCGTGTGACGTTGATCATCGTGAACGCTGTCGTCGGGTTCACTGCGATCCTGCTCATGACCGGCACGCTCCATGTTCGGCGTGCCGCCGAAGCCGATCGCACCGGCACGAAGCCGGCCAAGGCGAATGCCTCGGACGGCCGCTAGTCGCGACCGTCCGAGAAACCGTCAGTCCATTGCCCGTGGCTGTGCGTCACAGCCGGCGAGCCCGGGCTCTTGGGCTTTGCAGCAGCGTTGCCGACGCCGAAGGTCACGGCGACCACGACGAGAGCTCCCAATGAGAAGACTTTCCGCAGCATCCTGATCACCTCCTTTCCTAGAACCTCACGTCCTGCAGGGCCTCTGCGGCACGCCGGTAGAGCGCAGCGGCGGCGCTGTCGTCGCCGCGTCGCGATGCGAGATCGCCCTGGGCCGTCCAGGCGACCGCGCGATGGCTGGCAGAGGAAAGCTGTGAGAGGTTGAGCTCGGCCTCGGCAAAGGCGCGCTCCGCCTCGTCGAGCCGACCTTGTTCGAGGAGCGCGCGCCCGAGAACGATGTGCGCATTCCCGATCTCGTCGAGGAAGTCCGGGCGGCCCTCGAGCAGCTCGAGCGCATGGCGCGACTGCTCCTCGGCAAGACTCCAGTCCTGCGCACCGAGATGAACCTGGGCGAGCGATGACACGGCCTGTGCCGCATCGGCATCGCTGCCGATCTCGAGCGCGACGGAGAACGCGCGCTTCAGGTACGAGACGGCGTCGTCGGACTTACCGAGCAGGTAGTTCAGACCACCGAGGTTGTTGAGCATCCGGCCGAGGTTCTGCCGGTCGCCGTGCTCCTCGTAGAGCTCCTTGGCACGTTCAGCAAGGGTCCGGGCACGAAGCCATTGCCCGTCCCGCTCGGCGACGAGCGACGCCTGGAACGTGATGTGCGCAACCGTGAGCGTGTCGTCGAGCCGCTCAGCGAGCTCGAGGGCGAGCTCGATGTCCTCGCGCGCGGCCTCGAAGTCACGTTGACGCCGGGAGCAGCGCGAACGCCACTCGAGAATGTGGGAGCGGAGCCGGTCACAGGGGATGCCGGAGCGGTCGGCCAGCTGGAGCGCCTCGCTCAGAAGCGTCTGTGCCGTGTTGATCGACGTCAGCTTGTAGCGGCAGACGCCCATTCGATAGAGGACGTCGGCCCGCTCGACGTCGGAGAAGCCGGGCTCCTCCGACAAGTCACGCGCCCGCGTGAGGAGCTCGAGTGCCGGCCTGAGGTCGGCCTGCTGCATGCGGGCCCAGGCCCCGGCGAGGAGCGCGCGAAACTCGAGCTCACGTGCCTCCGGGGAGAACTGGAGCGCTGCAAGCGCCTCGAGAGCCTCGTCGTACTGATGGCCCTCGACAGCGGCCTCGGCGCGCGTGACCGCCGCCTCGACCTCTGCGTACTCGTCCCAGGACTGGCCCGTTTCGAGATACGAAACGTCGACACCGAGCCGCTCGCCGATCCAACCGAGGGTTTCCTTCGTCGGCCGCGTCTTGCCGCGCTCGATCTGGCTGACGTACTCCTTCGAGAAGCGATCCCCCGCAAGCTCCGACTGGGTCAGCCCCGCGGCAATGCGAAGCTGGCGTAGGCGGGCGCCTAGACCGGTGGTCGCGCGCTGCGGCGCGCGAAGCGGTGTGAGGATGCGGCCTTCCATGTTGCGGCCCCCCAGGTATCGGCCTGGAGACGCTGGACAGG
The DNA here is from genome assembly GCA_035317565.1 of Gaiellaceae bacterium. Lineage (GTDB taxonomy): Bacteria > Actinomycetota > Thermoleophilia > Gaiellales > Gaiellaceae > 3-1-20CM-4-69-9. The sequence continues at coordinate 2,376 of DATHGN010000040.1, read as the reverse complement.
GATCGCTTGCGAGAGTGCCCCCTATCGAGGGACTGGGCCCTCTAGCCGCGGCCGGCTTTGTGCAGCTGCGCGTAGATCGACCGCGCCGTCTTCGCCGGCACTCCCGGGACGCCCTCGAGCTCCTCCTGGCTCGCCGCAACGAAGCGCTCGGCCGAGCCGAAGTGCTGCAGTAGGGCTCGCCGCCGCGCCGGGCCCACCCCCTCCAGCTCGTCGAAGATCGACGCGAACGACCGCGCATCGCGGCGCTGCCGGTGGAAACCGACGGCGAAGCGGTGAGCCTCGTCACGGACCCGCTGGAGCAGCTGCAGTCCAGGCGAATGCGGCGCGAGGCGGATCGGGTCGGGCGTGCCCGGCACGAACACCTCCTCCACCTTCTTGGCAAGCGCGACGACCGCGACGCGCGGAAGATCGAACGCCTGCATCGCTGCGAGCGCCGCCGAAAGCTGGCCCTTCCCGCCGTCGATCACGACGAGGTTCGGCGTGGCCGCGAACGACTCGTCGTACTCCTCGCCAGTGGCGTCCGAGAGCCGGGCGAACCGTCGCGAGACGACCTCCGCCATCGCAGCGAAGTCGTCCATCCCCACCTGGCCCTTGACGCCGAACTTGCGGTAGTGAGCCTTCTTCGCGACCCCGTCCTGGAAGACGACCATCGAGCCGACGTTGTCCTGTCCCATCACGGTCGAGATGTCGAAGCACTCGATCCGAATCGGGAGGGCTTCGAGGTTCAGCACCTCGCGAAGCTCCTCGAGCGCCTCGACGCGTCGCAGCCGCTTGAGCTCCGCCTGCTGGGTGTCCGAGGCGAGCGCGTGACGCGCGTTCTCGGCCGCGAGCTCCTGAAGGCGCCGCTTCTCCCCTCGCTCGGCCGCGCGCACCTCGACCCGCGCACCGCGCCGCTCCGAGAGGAACCCCGCGAGCGCGGTCGTGTCCCCGGCATCCCGGGGCACCACGATCTGAGGAGGGAGACTTGGCGCGGACCCGTAGTACTCGAGGAAGAACGACTCGAGCACGGTCGGGACGTCCTGTCCCTCGACGTTCTCCAGGTGAAAGGAGTAGCGGTCGATCAGCTTGCCGTCGCGCAGCGGAAACACCTGCACGACGGCCCGGTCCCGCTCGAGCGCGAGGCCGACGACGTCGATCGTGCCGACCGAGCGAAGGTCCGCAGCCTGGCGTTCCGCCAGATGCTGGACGCTTCGAAGCCGGTTCCGGTAACGCGCGGCCTCCTCGAAACGCTCGTCGGCGGCGGCGTCCTGCATTTTCCGCTCGAGCTCGCGCTGAATCGGCTCGATGTCCCCCGAGAGGAACTCGATCACCTGATCGATGATCGCCCGATAATCCTCCTTCGTCACGTAGCCCACGCACGGCGCGAGGCACCGCTCGATGTGGTAGTCGAGGCACGGGATCCCCGAGTGACGCCCCGGCTTCGGCCCTTCGCAGGGCCGGTACGGGAAGACCCGGTTGAGGACGTCCAGCGTCTCGCGGACCTTCTTCGCGTTGGCGTAGGGCCCGAAGTACACGACGCCCCGGCGGTGACGCTCGCGCGTGAACATCACGCGGGGGTACTCGTCCTCCACGGTGACGGCGATGTACGGAAAGGACTTGTCGTCCCGGAGGCGGACGTTGAACGGCGGCCGGTGCCGCTTGACGAGGTTCTGCTCGAGGTGCAGGGCCTCGACCTCGTTCTGGGTCACGATCACCTCGATGTCCTCCACCCGGTCCGGCAGCTGCTGAATCGCAGTCCGGCTGTCCTGCGACTGCTGAAAGTAGGACCGCACCCGAGGCCGGAGGGACTTGGCTTTTCCGACGTAGAGCACGTCTCCCGCCCGATTCCGGAACAGGTAGACCCCGGGCTTGGCCGGCAGGCCTTTCAGTTGATTTTCGAGCCTGGAGGCCATCAGGCCAGCGTAGCCGGGCGGTTTCGGCCGAAAGAGAAAAGCGGCCCGGGTGGAGAGACCGGGCCGCCGCAAGGTCAAGGATCGGTAAGGGAGGTGGCGAGCTTCCCGGGGCCCCCTGCGGCGAGAGCCGTGGCAACACAATCCTGACTAGTGTCAACTATCGGTTCTGACGCCTGCCCCTGTTCCCCCCTACGAGGGATTCTCCCCTCACGAGGTCCTAGATTGTTCCCCTACGCGGTCCTATTGACGCTGTCGGGCTCTGTTCCTACACTGGCCGCGCCCGGGTTTCTGCTTGCCACCAGGGCCATCCTCTTGCCGCGGCTTCGATCCCTCATCGCACTCGTCTGCGCCCTCGCGGCGCTCGTCCTGGCGACCCAGGCGCTCGCCAGCGGCCGGATGTACATGGGTGCAGCCGAGGACGAGGGCCGGAACTCCGACCCCGCGGTGGCGATGGCCAAGATGCAGCTGGCCAAGGCCGCCGGCT
>DATHGN010000039.1:0-4007 GCA_035317565.1 Gaiellaceae bacterium | reverse complement strand
GGCGATCGGCTCTACGGCACCAAGTAGCGTGGGCGTCCTCGGGGAGCTGCAGAACCGCCGCCGCGCGCGGCGCTGGCAGCGCTGGACCGAGACCGACCCCGAAGCCGACTACACGCGCCGCGCAGGGATCGGAGCGGCGATCGGCGCGGTCTTTCTGTTCGGCGTCTTCGTCATGATCGTGGTCGGACTGGTTTTCCTGCGCTGATGCTGCACACCCTCGCCGATCACCTGGAGGTCATCTGGGGTGCGCTCCTCGCCGCGTCGATCGTGGTGTTGCTGACGCCGGCTGTCGGCGGTATGGCCCGTCTGCTCGGAGTGGTCGACCGTCCCGAAGGACGCCGCCTCAACCGCGGAACCGTTCCGCGCCTGGGCGGCCTCGCGCTCTTCTTCGGGATCTTTGTCCCGGCGCTTGCCTTCCTCGATCTCTCCGGCGAGACGCGTGGGCTCTTACTCGGGGCGGCGGTAGCCACGACCGTCGGTGCGATCGACGACTTCCGCGGCCTGCGGTGGTGGGAGAAGCTCAGCGGTCAGGTCGCGGCCGCGGCGATTCCCGTGGGCTTCGGGATCTGGGTGCACCGCTTCACGTTCCCGATCCTCGGCATCCACACGCTGCCTGACTGGATCGGGATGCCGCTGTCGGTCCTCTGGATCGTCGCGATCATGAACATGGTCAACTTCCTCGACGGGCTCGACGGCCTCGCGGCGGGGGTGTCGTCGATCTCGGCTTTCACGTTCACGCTGATCGCGCTCTCGCTGCCGCGGCCGGAGGTGCAGGCCGCGATCCTCTCGGCGATCGTGCTCGGCGCGGCGCTCGGGTTCCTGCGCCACAACGTGTATCCCGCTCGGATCTTCATGGGCGACTCCGGCGCCATGCTGCTCGGGTTCGTCCTGGCGGCGATTCCGCTCCAGGGGCTCCTGAAGACCGCTTCGATCGTGACCCTCTTCTTCCCGCTGCTCGTCCTCGCCGTGCCGATCATCGACACGTCGTTCGTCGTGGCCAAGAGGCTCAAGTACCGACAACCCGTCTACGTCGCCGATCGCCAGCACCTGCACCATCGCTTCGTCAACATCGGCTTCTCGCAGCGCCGGGCAGCTGGCTACATCTGGCTCTGGTGCTCGACCCTGGCTGCGACCGCCCTCGCCCTGCGCTTCATCCGACCCCACCAGCACGGGGAGTGGCACCCATGGCGGACGCTCGTCGTATCGCTCTTCGGCCTCGTCGCCCTGGCGGCCTCGGTGTACATGGTCTACCTGCTCGAGATCGTGAAGCTCGCAAACCCCATGATCCGGCGCCGAGAGGAACAGGCGCGCGAGGAGGCCCGCAAGACGGCGTAGTACAAAGTCCGGGGTTTTCGGCTCTGTCAAGCGGTATCGCGCTGTTACAAGGTTGGTATGCTCCCGGCAGATGGAGCCCGAGAGCCGCCGTTCGCTTCAGTACGCCGAGGCCGGAGGTGTCCTTGGCGGGGTGCTCTTCGCCAGCGTCCTCGCGGGCTTTCTGATCGGTTGGCTGGCAGGCTCGGCGGGAATCGGCCTACTGATCGGCGCGGTGATCGGCATCCCGCTCGCGACCTTCACCGTCTACTGGCGCTACAAGGACGTCGTGTGATGCGCTCGAGCCTCTTCGCGACGCCGCGAGCCGAACCGGGCCACCTCCTGCCCGGCCTGGCCGGATCGCTCGTGATCCTGTTCGCGCTCCCCGTCTTCCTGCTCGCGGGCTGGAAGCTTTCGGCCTGGGGGATCGCCGCCGTTCTCTGGCTCGGTGTTCACGCTTTCGATTTCATACTGCGGCGCGCGAGGAAGGACAACGGTAACGTCGCGGCCTCCGGAATGCAGGCATTCGGAATGCTCTTCAAGATGCTCGGGCTCCTCGTGGTCCTCTTTGCCGTGGCGTCGTCCAGCCCGCGGCTCGCACTCGCCGCTGCTCTCGTCTACGCGCTCGCCTACACGCTGGAGCTCGGCCTCTCCCTCGTGACCTACTTTGGGAGCACACCGTGAAGGCGCGGCTGTTCGCAGCGGTCTTCTTCGCGCTGGCGTTTCCGCAGGCAGCCTTCGCGCGCGGGGAGTTCGATCCTGTGAAGGAGTTCGAGCAGCACGAGTGGGTTTCCATCCATCTCGGCCCGCTGGACCTCTCGATCACCAAAGCTGTCGTCTACCTGATGCTCGGGACCGTCTTGACGATCTTCCTCGGGCTCTTCCTGATGCGGGTGCGTGTGCGCAACGGCCCGGAGCCGGGAGTTCGCCAGACGATCGGCGAGCAGATCTACGAGATCACGCAGGTGCAGATCGCGGAACAGGGTTTGCCGTCGAAGGCGATCGGGCGCTGGTTTCCGTACGTCGCTTCGCTGTTCCTCTTCATCTTCGTCGTCAACCTGCTCGGGTTCATACCCCTGCCGCTGACGGGCGAGACGTACCACGGCGTCCCGGTTTGGGGCATCTACGCGGCGACGAGCTCGATCTCCGTCACGCTCGCACTCGCGCTGCTGACGTTCGTGTTCACCCACGTCGAGGGGATTCGCTGGAACGGGCCGGTCCGTTACTTCAAGAGCTGGATCCCGGAGGCCCCGAAGGGCTTGCTGGTGCTCATCGTCCCGCTCGAGATCCTGGGTCAGTTCATGCGCCTCATCTCACTGAGTGTCCGACTCTTCGCGAACATGCTCGCCGGCCACATCCTGATCCTGACCTTCCTCGGGCTCATCTTCATCTTCCAGTCATGGGCGCTGTTGTTCGTGCTCGTGCCCGCGACGCTGTTCTACGTCTTCGAGGTCGTCATTGTCGTCGGCATCCAGGCGTTCATCTTCGCCGCTCTGTCCGCCATCTACATCGGCTCGGCTATCGAGCCTCAGCACTAAAGGAGGAACGACGTGAACACTCTGCTCGCAGCAACGTCGGGCGACGTGACGAAAGCCGGAAAGGCGATCGGTCTCGCCCTCGGTGTCGGTCTCGGTGCGCTCGGCGCCGGCATCGGCATCGGCAACATCTTCGGCTCGATGATCCAGTCGGTTGCCCGCCAGCCGGAGCTCCGCGGCGAGCTGACCGGAATCCAGTGGCTCGGCTTCGCACTGACCGAGGCGGTCGTGTTCTACGGCCTGCTCGGCTCGATTCTCGCGTACGTCCTGGTCTGATGCTCGCTGCGAATCCACTGATCGAGGTCCGCCTCGGCCTGATGGTCTGGACGATCGTCTGCTTCGCGATCACGTTCTACGTCCTCAAGAGATTCGCGTTCGGTTACATCCAGAAGGCGATCGACGAGCGGCGCGAGCGAATCCGGCGGTCGATCGAAGAGGCGGAGAAGGCGCGGAACGAGGCGCGCCGGCTGCTCGAAGAGCACCGAGCGCTCATCGGCCAGGCCCGCGGGCAGGCCGAGCAGATCCTCGCGGAGGCCCGCAAGGTCTCGGAGTCGATGGCGCGTCGCGTCAAGGAAGAGACCGAAGCCGACCGGGAGCGCCGCCTCGAGGAGACGAAGCGCCAGATCGAGGCCGAGACGCATCGCGCGCTGCAGCAGATTCGCTCTGAAGTGGCCGAGCTGACGCTGATCGCGACCACGAAGGTGACCGGCAAGGTGCTCGACGACTCCGATCACAAGCGTCTGATCGAGGATGCGATCCGCGACCTCGACTTTTCGGTGCTCGAGGAGACGACCCGATAGCCGCCGTCCACCGCACCTACGCCCGCGCTCTCTTCGATGCTGCGAAGGAGCAGGGCCGCCTGAAGGAGGTCCACCAGGAGCTCCTCGAGTTCGCGACCGCCGTCGGCGAGGTCCCCGAGCTGCGTAACGTGCTGCGCAACCCCGAGCTCGACCCGCAGACGAAGGCCGGCCTGGTCGGCGAGCTCCTGGGCGACGCGGACGAGCTGGTGCGGAACTTCGTCCGGCTCGCCGCCGAGAAAGGCCGCATCGGCGACATCGAGGAGATCGCGCGCGCGTTCGATCGGCTCATGGCCGCCGAAGAGCGCCGGCTCGACGTCGAGCTCACCACCGCGTTCGAGCTCTCCGACTCGGAAGCCGAGGC
>DATHGN010000038.1:0-9924 GCA_035317565.1 Gaiellaceae bacterium | reverse complement strand
CCCTGCGCCGGAATCGTGGAGGCCGACTTCGACGAGCTTCAGCTCCAGCTTGGCTCCCTCTTCGACCGGAGCCTGCGGTGCGAGCTCTTCACGCTTGCCCTCCGCGACGACGATGAAGTGATCCAGGTGCGTGTCCCCGTTCTTGCCCTGGAGGTAGAACCGGCGTCTGGTCTGCTTCTCGAGCTCGATCAGCCTCGCCGCGCCGGGCCCGGTGAGGATCGAGGCGATCTTTGCTGCGACCTCGACGCGATACGCCTGGCTGCGCGAGCCCGCCGCGAGCGCGCGCAGGCGCCGCTCGATCTCGACCGCCGCAGACGTCTCCGAGAGAACGATCCCGTCGCCACCGCAGGTCGGGCACTTCTTGGTCATGATCTCGCGCGGTCCGTCGGTGACGTTCTGGCGCGTCATCTCGACGAGCCCGAGCGGCGAGATCTCGACGACGTAGGTCTTCGTCCGGTCTCGCTCGAGCTCCGTGCGCAGCGCCGATTCGACGGCGGCGCGGTTCTTCGGGTTCGCCATGTCGATGAAGTCGATGACGATGATTCCGCCGATGTCGCGCAGACGGAGCTGGCGCACGACCTCCTTGACCGCCTCGAGGTTGTTCTTCGTGATCGTGTCCTCGAGGCGCGCGCCGGACGAGCGCGAGCGTGAGCCGACGAAGCGGCCGGTGTTGACGTCGATGACGGTGAACGCCTCCGCGTAGTCGAAGATCAGGTAGCCCCCGGACGGCAGGTCGACACGACGGCTCAGCGTCGACTTGATCTCCGCGTCGACCCCGTAGGCCTCCATCAACGGCTGCTTCTCCTTGTACCGCACGACCCGCTCGACCATGTGCGGCGACGTCTTCTTCAGATAGCCGATGATCCGCTTGTAGGCCTGGTCCTGGTCGACGAGCGCGCGCTCGAAGTTCTCGGTGAAGAGATCGCGCGTGACACGAAGCGGTAGTTCCGCCTCCTGGTAGAGGAGGCTCGGCGGCTTCGCCTTCTTGGCGCTCGCGTCGATCGCCTTCCAGACCTTCTGGAGGAAGACGAGGTCGCGTTCGATGTCCTCGGCCGACGCGCCCTCCGCGGCCGTACGCACGATCACGCCTCCGCCCTTCAGGTCGAGACCCTTGAGGATGTCCTTGAGACGCGAGCGCTCCTCGTCGTCGAGCCGGCGGGACACGCCGAAGCCGTCCCCGTTCGGCTGGTAGACGACGAAGCGGCCGGGCAGCGAGATCTCGGTCGTGAGCCGCGCGCCTTTGGTCTTCATCGGATCCTTGACCGCCTGCACCATGATCGTCTGGCCGCGGCTGATCAGGTCCTGGATCTTCTTCCCGTGCCGCGCCTTACCCTCGAGCTCGGGCGTGACGATCTCGTCGACGTACAGGAACCCGTTCTTCTCGAGGCCGATCTCGATGAACGCGGCCTCCATTCCGGGCAGGACGTTGTCGACGGTGCCGAGATAGATGTTGCCCGCGATAGAGCGCCGCTCGGGGCGCTCGAGGTAGACCTCGGCGACTCGATCGTCCTCGAGGACTGCGACACGCTGCTCCCCGACGTCGACCGAGACGAGGAGCTCCCGCTTCGCCTCCGGCAGAGGTGCGCGCCTCGGGGGCTCGCGGCGCCGGCGCTGTGAAGCAGGACGCTCGCGCTCGCGACGGGGTGCCGCCGGCTTGCGCTCAGTCCTCGGCGCCCTCGTGGCGGTCTTCGCCTTTGGCTGGGCCGTCTCGGTCTTGGCCTCGGCGGCCGTCGTCTTCTTCGATCGACCACGGCCGCCACGGCTACCGCGACGCCGTCTCGGCCTGGTGGTGCTCGATTGTCCCGCCTCGTCAGCGGGCTCGGTGCTTACAGGTTTAGGTGTTTCTGATGGAGCGGCAGCCTCGACAGGCGCCTGCTCGTCGGACTTTCGTCTGGATCGGAACCAGCGCAAGAAAAATCTCCTTCATGCGCGCGCGCTGCGGCAACGCCGGCCAGGGCGGCGGCGCGGAGCGTGCGCGGCAGGTCGTGATGGGCGATGGAAAACATCTCCGGACAGGGTACCAATCGAGCCAGTCGACCCCTCCGTCCGGCCTGGGTCCTAGCCTTTCGACTCATCGGCGAGTCGGGAGGTGGACATCAGATGACTGGACAACGCGAAGCGTACGAGCTGCTGTTGATCGAGGAGGCGGACGCGTGGTTCGAGTATCTGGAGGCGACTCGAGGCCAGTCCGCCGTCCGCTACAAGGAGGTCGAGCCCTGGGCCTGGGCGCGGCTCTCCCAGCGCCTGCGGGCGATCAGGACGCGCCGCGCGAAGCTGAAGCCGGCCGCCGAAGCGGCCTAGCTAGCGACGCTGTCCGCGCGCGCGGACGTGAATCGACAGCAGGATCCCGACCGCGATCAGATTCGCGATCATCGACGATCCTCCGACGCTGACGAACGGGAGCGGGATGCCCGTGATCGGAGCGATTCCCATCGTCATGCCGACATTCACGAAGATCTGGAACAGCAGCGCGAACACGAGCCCGCCCGCGACGATCGCCGAGAACGGGTCGCGCGCAATCGTGACGATTCGCAGGCCTCGCCAGACTACGAGCAGATACAGCATGAGCAGAATCGACGCCCCGAAGAAGCCACGCTCCTCGGCGAGTGAGGCGAAGACGAAGTCCGTGTGATGCTCGGGCAGGAAGTTGAGCGTGGTCTGCGTCGCGTTGTCGACGCCGCGGCCTCGTAGCTCGCCTGCACCGATCGCGTTCTTCGACTGCGTGATGTTGTAGGTAGTGCCACCGGGGTCCTGGTCGGGATTCAGGAAGCTGGTCAGACGCTGCTGCTGGTAGTCCTTGAGAATCGGCAGGCCGGCGGCGGGGAGCACGCCGAGCACCAGCACCGCGAGCACCGCCACCCCGCCCGCGAGGGCGGCGATGTGCGTCCACGGCGTCCCGGCGACGAACAAGACGGCGAACACCGCTGCGCAGTACACCAGCGCCGAACCGAAGTCGGGTTGGAGGAAGACGAGGAAGACCGGGATCGACGCAAGCCCGAGACCCGTAAGTGTCGTACGGATGTCGTGGAGGCGCCTCGACCGCTCGGCCAGGAAGCCGGCGAGCGCGAGCACGAACAGCACCTTGCCGAACTCCGACGGCTGGAAGCGGAAGAAGCCGAGATCGAGCCAGCGCTTCGAGCCACGGATCGGTCCTGTCAGGAGGACGATCGCGATCAGAAAAGACGTCGTGCCGAAGATCCAGCGCCACCGCGTGCGGTACAGCTCGGGATCTACGAGGACCGCAACCACGAGACAGACCACCCCGATGAAGACGTAGACGGCCTGACGGGTGAGGTAGTAGCCCGGGTTGCCTGTGACGTCGTGGTGCGTGATCCCCGCGATCGCCCAGAGCCCGTAGCCGACGACCGCCGCGACGCTCCCGAGCAGCAGCCAGTCGAGACGACGGACGAAGGACGCGACCTCGACGGCCTCACGGCGGCGTGCCCGTGCGGCGGCTCTGGCGTTTGAGACGTAGTGGTCGACCATCAGTCGCTGTGGATGGGGCCGGTCACGGTCGCTTGCTTGCCGAAGAAGGATTCGAAGACCTTGAGTGCGGCCGGCGCAGCGGCGTCGCCGCCATGGCCGCCGTTTTCGATCAGCGCGCAGACAACGAGATCGGGCGAGTCGGACGGGCCGTAGCCGCACCACCAGGACTGGTTGAAGAGTCGCGCGTACCCGTCGCCCGGGTCGATGCTCTTCTCGGCGGTTCCGGTCTTACCGGAGATGGAGACCGGAAAGCTGCCGAAGATCGAGGCGGACGTGCCGAACGAATAGTGCGTCGCCTCGTAGAGGCCCTCACGCACGACGGCGAGCGCTTGCGCGTCGACGTTCGTCGGCTCGGGCGCAGGCGACGGCGGGCTCGGGACTGCACGCCCCGGAGTCCCGTTGGACGACGGCTGCTCGACGTCCTGCAGCAGGTGCGGCGTAACGAGCTTGCCCCCGTTCGCGATCATCGCGTAGAAGCGCGCCATTTGCATCGGCGTCACGAGCAGGTCCTTCTGACCGATCGCGAGCTGGATCGAGTCGCCCGGCTTCCAGAGGCTGTCGATCGCCCAGTGACCCGGATCGGTCTTCTTCGTATAGGTCTTCTTCCGCCAGTCCGGTGTCGGCAGAAGGCCGCTGCGCTCGGAGCCCAGGTCGATTCCGGTCTTCTGGCCGAAGCCGAACCGGCTCGCCCAAGCCTGCAGTCGCGGCCCGCGGTCGGACGGCATCCCGTAGAAGCGGTAACCGACTTGGTAGAAGTACGTGTCGCACGACTTGGCGAGAGCTGTCGGCAATGTCATCGCCTCGTTTACGAACGGATCCCAGTTCTTGAAGACCTGGCCGTTCTTCTTGTACGAGCCCGTGCAGGGGAGCGACTCGAACGGCTGCAGGATGTGCTCCTGCATCGCCGCAATCGCGGTCACCGGCTTGAAGGTCGAGCCCGGCGGATACGCGCCGTCGATCGCGCGGTCGAGCGCGGGGAAGTTCTGCGCTTCGGCAGTGCGGGGCGTCAGGCCTGCGACGTCGAGTGCCCGCTGGCGCACCCGGCCGACGAAGAGCGAGGGCCGATAGGTCGGGTACGAGGCGAGTGCCCGGACCGCGCCGTCGCGCGGGTCGATGGCCACGATGGCTCCGCCGTTCGCGGCGTAACAGCCGTAGCAGCCTGAACGCTGCGCGCGGTCGATCCCGTAGCGCAGCGCTTCCTCGGCGGCCTGCTGGAGCTTGACGTCCAGCGTGAGCCGCACCGCGTCGCCCGGATGAGCCGGGACCTTCGGCAGAACGGCGCTGATCGGCCTGCCGAGGGAATCCACACGCAGCTGCGAAAGCCCCGCATTCCCGCGCAGGTACTTGTCGTAGAACGACTCGATGCCGGTCTGGCCGATCGTGTCGCCGCCCCGGTAGCCCTGGTCGTGCAGCGTCTTGAGCTGCCCCGGCGAGATCTCGCTCACGTAGCCGAGCACGTGCGCGGCGAGCTCTTTGTGCGGGTAGAAGCGGAGGTACGTCGGTGCGATCTGCACGCCCGGGAAGTCCTCCGCGCGCTCCTTCAGATAGAAGACCTGCGCCTGGGTCGCACCGTCCTTCACCTTGACCGGCGTGAGCGGATCGCTGCGGTGCTTGCGGACAGCGGCGCCGATCTGGCCGGCGGGGACGTGTAGCACCCGCGCGAGCTGACGAATCTCGCGGAGTCGAACGCCGCGGCGCTTCGGGAGGTCCGAGCTCCAGATCTGGACCGCGGTCCCAGGGACGTTCGTGACCAGCACCTGGCCGTTCCGATCGAGGATCGGGCCGCGGGGAGCCTGCACACGGATGTCGCGGCGCTGGTTGTTCTGAGCCGCGCGGAGCAACTGCTGGCCGTTCAGGACCTGGAGTGACCAGAGTCGCAGGAAGAGCACGGCGAAGACGGCGAGCGCCACCATCCCGAGCAGGCCGACCCGCAGTGCCAGCTTGGGCGTGAAGCGGTAGGGCTCCTCGACTCGCGGGTCAGGGGGGAGAAAGCGTCGTGAGGGAACGCGGTTAGCCAAGGAGGCGGACCTCCCGTGTCAGCCGCTCGGGCGGCCGCAACAGCCGGCGCGTCAACGCGTAGACCGGGATGGTCAGGATCAGATTGAGGAGCACTGTCGGCAGGAGCGCGGCGAAGATGTCGCCTGCCGGCGCGGGCTCGCCGAGCATGTAGCGCAGGACAAGCGCGGCGACCTGATACAGGATCGTGATGACGGCGATCGACAACAACGGCGCGTGTGCGCGATCGCGACCCGTCGTCTCGCCGTAGCGACCGGTCCAATAGCCCGCAAGCGTGAGGAGGAGCGCGGTGAAGCCGAGCGTGCCGAAGACGCCTGTGTCGGCCAGCAACCCGGCGGAGAAACCGGCGACGGCACCGAAGACGGCACCGCGCAGAAGTGACACGCATACCACGGTCACAAGCAAGAGGTTGGGGTGGCCACCGAGGATGTCGACGTTCGCCATCACCGACAGCTGCACGACAACCACGAGGAAGAGCAGGCCCGCGGCCTTTGCTGCGTCGGCCGGCATCAGGGAGCCTTCGGAGTTCGCTTCTGCGTGATTAGGGCGGTAACGGCGTCGAGCGCGGCGAAGTCCACGTACGGAGCGATCTGGATCTGTTTGTAGAGCGCCGTGTCGCTCTGTCCGACGCTCGTCACGACGCCGATCGGAATGCCTCCGGGGAAGAGGGATGGATACTGCTTCGACTGCGTCCCTGCCGTGACGATCACGTCGCCCTCCTGCACGTTCGCCTCCTTGCGGACGAAGTCGAGCAGAAGCGAGTCTTCCCCCTGGCCGTGACGAACCAGCCCTTTCGCGCCTGTCTTCGGATCGCGCGCAGGCACAGCGCTGTTCTCGTCCGTCAGCAGCGTGACCTGCGCACTGTTGCCGGTCACGTAGGTCACACGGCCGACGAGACCGTCGCGCGTGACGATGGGCGTGTCCTGCCTGATGCCGGCGTCGGAGCCCGCCGCGATCCCGACCCGTTGCTCGAACTCGGTCGCCCAGGAAATGATGCGCGTGTTCACCGGCGTGTAATCGCTCGGGAAGAGCGGGCTGTCGATGAACTTCAGCTGAGCGCGAAGCTCACGGTTCTGTTCGAGTGCGGAACGGCCCTGTAGCTCCTGCTCGCGGAGCTGGTTCACCTGTGCCCGCAGTTGCGAGTTCTCGCGCTTGGCGTGTACGAGTCCCCGGAAATACCCGTAGACGTCGCGGAACGGGCGCGCGACCCGCTCGGCGGCGACCTCGAAGGGCCTCAAGACCGTCGCGCCGGCGCTCTCGACCCCGTGCAAGGCTCCTCCGGTCGGCTCGCGGAAGGAGATCGTGATCAGGATGAGCGAGAGCAGCACGAGGACACCCACCGCGGCCCGGCGCCGAATGGTGGAGCGGCTGCGGGAAGGGAAGGGCTGGGGTCTCGGTCTCGATGCGGACGAGCCCAGGACCGCGCTGACACTGCGGTTGCGAGGCACGAGAGAGGTCTAGGTTAGCTAGATCTCCGGGTGAGGCTCAGCGGCGGTGGTTATTTCGCCGGGCCTTGGCGCTGCGGTGGATCGCCTCGAACTCTTCGAGGCTCCGCCCCGAGCCGACGGCCACGCAGGTGAGCGGGCTTTCGGCCAGGTGCACCGGCATCTGGGTCTCGTGGCGCAGGCGCTCGTCGAAGTTCGAGAGGAGGGCGCCGCCCCCGGCCATGACGATCCCCCGGTCCATGATGTCCGCCGCCAGCTCGGGCGGCGTCTTGTCGAGGGTGGACTTGATCGCCTCGATGATCTGCTGCACCGGCTCGTCGAGCGCCCGGCGTACCTCCTCCGAGCTCAGGACGACGGTCTTCGGGAGCCCGGTGAGCATGTCGCGGCCGCGCACCTCGGCTTGCAGCTCTTCGCGCAGGTCGTAGGCCGAGCCGATCTCGAGCTTGATCTCCTCTGCCGTCTGTTGGCCGATCAGAAGTTTGTACTCGCGCTTGATGTGATTGATGATCGCCTCGTCCATCTCGTCGCCGCCGACGCGGAGCGATTGCGAGACGACGATGCCGCCGAGGGAGATGACCGCGACTTCCGTCGTGCCGCCGCCAACGTCGACGATCATGTTCCCCGTCGGCTCGGCAACGGGAAGCCCCGCGCCGATCGCGGCGGCCATCGGCTCCTCGATCAGATATGCCTGACGCGCACCCGCGCTCAGAGTCGCCTCTTCGACTGCGCGCTTCTCGACACCGGTCACGCCCGAAGGGACGCACACGACGACGCGCGGATGCGCGAAGCGATGCTGATGGACCTTCTGAATGAAGTGCCGCAGCATCTGCTCGGTGACGTCGAAGTCGGCGATGACGCCGTCCTTGAGCGGGCGGATCGCGGAGATCGTGCCCGGCGTGCGGCCGAGCATCCGCTTCGCCTCGACACCGACCGCGTGAACTTCGCCTGTTCTTTGGTCGATCGCCACCACGGAGGGCTCGGAGAGGACGATGCCGCGGCCGCGAACGTAGACGAGCGTGTTCGCGGTGCCGAGATCGACCGCCATGTCGCGCCCGCCGAAGCCGCCGAGGTTGTCGAAGAGTCCCATCGGACGTTCGAGTCTAGTCCAAGGTGGCTCAACCGAAGCCGTAGACACCGGCGAAGCGCTCGGCGAGCAACCGTACGAGCAGCGCGGCAGGCAGGCCCACGACGTTGAGGTAGTCACCCTCGATGCAACGGACGAGCGCGGCGCCGCGGCCCTGGATCGCATAGCCGCCGGCGCGCCCCTCCCACTCCCCGAGCGCGACATAGGTGCCGAGCTCCCGCGGGGTCAGTTCTCGGAACTCCACCCGTGTCGACTCGTGCTCGACGTCCTCCCACCCGGGTGTGAGCAGACAGAGGCCCGAGACGACGAGGTGCGTCTTGCCGCCGAGCTCCTCGAGCATCCTCTCGGCTTCGGTCGCGTTTGCGGGTTTGCCGAAGATCCGGCCGTCGAGCACGACGGCGGTGTCGACGCCGAGCACCGGACGGTCCTCCGCGATGTCGACAACGGACCGCGCCTTCTCGCGCGCATGCGCGCGCACGACCTCCACTGCGTCGGCGAGCTCCGGATTGGTTTCTTCGTACTTCGGCGCGACGACGTCGAACGGGATGTGCAACTGCTCGAGGATGGCTTTGCGTTGCGGCGACGTCGACGCGAGCAGCAGGGGCGGCGACGGCGGGGCATCAGCCACGCCTGCTCGCGCTCCAGATTTCCTCGGGCGGCCACCGGCGCGCCCACTCGGCCGTGACGTACTTGTAGTAGGTGTGCGTCTCCGCCTTCGGCGGCGCGAAGAGCTCGACGAGACGATCGAGCTCGAAATCGTTCGCACGGAGGAGGTCGATCCATTCGCCGTGACTGAGCTGAAACTCGACCTCGTGGGTATCGGGCCACTCGACCTTGTACAGGCCGGCTTGTGGCCGCACGAGCTGCTCGCCCACACCCTCGAGGGTCATGCAGAGAACCGAGATCGTCGAATTGGTGAGGAAGATCAGACGCCCACCGGGCCGAAGCAGACGCGCCGCCTCCGGAATCCAGCGGTAAGGGTCGGCCCAGAGGGACGCGCCGTACTCCGAGAGAGCGAGATCGAAGGACGAGTCCGGCAGCGGCACGTCCTCACCGATCGCCTCGATCAGCGGGAACTCGATCCCGGTCTCGTGCTGTAGCCGCCTCGCGGTCGCGAGCTGCGCCGGCGTGGGGTCGACGCCGACGACGCGCGCGCCGAGGCGAGCCAGCCAGGCTGAGAAGTACGCGGTCCCGCAGCCGAGCTCGACGGCGTCGAGACCGTTGACGTCGCCGAGGATGTTCAGCTGCGACTCGGGCGTTTCGAACACGCCCCACCGGATCTCCTCCTGTGCCCAGGCGCGGGCCGCGGCCGCATCCGTGTATTCCGTGTTCGCGCGAGTCCAGTTCGCGACGTTTTGCTGAACGTAGTCGGGTCGGTCAGACGAGCTCATCGTCCGAGAACCAGAGCGCAACCTCGCGCTCCGCAGACTCCGGCGAGTCCGAGCCGTGCACCAGGTTGTCCGGCATCGAGTTCGCCAGATCGCCGCGGATCGATCCCGGCTCCGCATCTGCGGGATTCGTCGCGCCGATGGTCTTCCGCATCGTGGCGATGACGCCCTCGCCTTCGACGACCAATGCGAGTGTCGGCCCCGACGTGATGAAGTCGACGAGCTCGCCGAAGAACGGTTTGTCCTTGTGCTCGGCGTAGTGCGTCTCGCCGAGTGAGCGGTCGACGTGGACGAGCTTGCCGGCCCGCAGCACGAAGCCACGGCGCTCGATACGCGCAAGGATGTCGCCGGCGAGCTTGCGCTCCACGGCGTCGGGCTTGATCAGGATGAGTGAGCGCTCGACCGCCATCGGCGGCGCAGTCTACTCGGAGCGTCGCCGTCGTCTGGGCGGTCGGACTTCGAAGGTCGGGAAGTCGACCGCAACCGGCTCGACGGATGTCTCGCA
>DATHGN010000037.1:0-10027 GCA_035317565.1 Gaiellaceae bacterium | reverse complement strand
CCGCGATCGCGCCCTCGAGACTCGGCGAGCCGACCGAGCCCGTAAGCATCACCACGGGCAGACCCGGATGACTGTCCCGCAGCTCACCGAGAAACTCGATCCCGTTCGCGGAGCCTACGTGTACGTCGAGCAACACGATGCCGACGTCGCCGTCGTCGATCGCCTCACGCGCCTGCGGGATCGTTGCCGCCTCGCGCACGGTCCAACCGTCCAGCTCCAGGTTGACGCGGCACAGGAAGCGGATGGCAGAGTCGTCGTCGACGACGAGAACGGTGTGGCTGGGCGAGTCCACCGCGGCCGGAAGTGTACGCGTATCCCGATGGGACGAACCGTCGTTTTACTTATTGAAAATGAGAAGCGAGCCCACTCACACCGACTACGATCTCGGGCGGTCTCTCGCCCGCCTGCTCGGCAACGCGCCGCGTCCATCACCGCAGTTCCGGCGGCGTGCCTGGCTTCAGTTCCAGCGTGCCATCGACCCGCTCGCTTCGCCTAGGCCTCTACGGCGGCGGCGGCAGCGGTAAGGCGCTTCAGCGTCTCGTCCTTACCGAGCAACTCGATGCTCTCGAAGAGCCCCGGTGAGATCTTCGACCCGGTGACCGCGACGCGGATCGGCTCGAACGCCTTGCGAGGCGAGAGCTCGAGCTCCTTCGCGAGACGCCGGAGAGCTCCTTCGATCTCCGCCGCCTCGAAGGGCTCGACGCCCTCGAGCTCCTGACGCGCTGCTTCGACCACCGGCGCGCGGCCGTCGAGGAGCGAGCGGTCCGGTTCGACGTCGCGAAAGAGGAAGCCGGCGAAGTCCGGAAACAGTCCAAAGCGCTCGATCTTCTCCTGCACGATCGGCGCCGCGCGGCGGATCAGCTCCTCGTCCCAGTCGTAGCCCTCGGCTCGGAGGTACTTGACGAGCTCGTCCGCGTACTCGTCCGGCTCGAGCGCACGCAGGTACATCCCGTTCAGCCAGTCGAGCTTCTCGTAGTCGAACGTCGCGGGGCTCGGCACGACGCGGTCGAGGCCGAAGCGCTCGATCAGCTCGTCGCGCGACATGATCGTCGTCTTGTCGTCGTAGCTCCAACCGAGCAACGCGAGGAAGTTCATCAGCGCCGGCGCGTAGTAGCCGGCGTGGCGGAATTCGTCGACGGTCACCGAGCCGTGTCGCTTCGACAGACTCTTGCCGTCGGCGCCCAGCACGTGTGAGACGTGGGCATAGGCCGGCGGCTCCGCGCCGATCGCGCGAATGATGTTGATCTGCTTCGGCGTGTTCGAGATGTGGTCCTCACCGCGGATGACGTGAGTGATCTCGTCCCACACGTCTTCCATGGGCGAGGCGAAGTTGTACGTGGGACGGCCGTCCGAGCGCACGAGGACGACATCCTCCAACTGATCATTCGGGAACTCGACGCGGCCGCGGACGGCATCGTCCCAGGCGGTGACGCCTTCGTCCGGCATGCGGAAGCGGATCGCGCCCTCGTCCTCGTAGGCCTTACCCTCGTCGACGAGCCGGCGTGCGATCTCGGCGCAGTCGTCGAGGCGGTCGAGCTGAAACGTGACGTCGCCGTCCCAGTCGAGCCCGAGCCAGCGCAGCGACTCCTGGATCTGCTCCGTCGCCTCGTCGACCTCGCGGCTCGTATCCGTGTTCTCGATGCGAAGACGGAACTCGCCGCCCTCGTGACGGGCGAAGAGCCAGTTGAAGAGCGCGGTCCGAACATTCCCGATGTGCAGGAAGCCGGTTGGGCTCGGAGCCATGCGGACGCGGACGGACACGCCGTTAGGTTACTGAGGTGCTGTTCGGAGCCCACTGTTCGGGAGGAATCAAGAAGGCGCTCGGCAACGGCATTGGGATGGGCGCCGAGACGGTTCAGCTCTTCGTCCAGAGCCCACGCACCTGGCGTTTCCCGGCCCACGACCCCGCAGATCTCGAGGCCTTCAGGGCGCAGCGCGAGGAAGCGGACCTCCCGGTTTTCGTCCACGCTCTCTACCTCGTCAACCTTGCTGCCCCTGACGACGCGATCTACGCCAAGAGCATCGAGACGATGCGGGCGACCGTCGACGCAGCGTGCGCGATCGATGCGGACGGCGTCGTGTTCCACGTCGGCTCGCATCTCGGCGCCGGTCTCGAGGTCGGCCTCGAACGGGCGGTGCCGGCGATCGCGCAGGTGCTCGAGCGCTGCAACGAACGGACGTGGCTCCTCGTCGAGAACTCGGCCGGCGCCGGCGGAACGATGGGGCGCTCGCTCGACGAGCTCGTGCTGATCGTGGACGCACTCGGGCGCCACGAGCGGCTCGGTGTCTGCCTCGATTCCTGTCACCTCTTCGTGTCGGGCGTCGACGTCACAGATCCCGGCATCCTCGATGCGCTGCTCGTCGACCTCGACGACCGGATCGGCCTGGACCGCCTGCGCGCGCTGCACGCCAACGACGCGAAGGCGCCGCTCGGCTCGAACCGCGATCGGCACGACAACATCGGCGAAGGGCTGATCGGGGAAGGGCTGGGTGTCTTCCTCGCACATCCGAAGCTGCAAGGACTGCCGGTCGTGCTCGAGGTTCCCGGCAAGGACGGCAAGGGCCCGAACGCCGAGGAGATCCGCAAGCTTCGTGAGCTCCACGCCCGCGCCACTTCGTAGGTATCGCTGGACGATCCTCGCCGCCGGCGTGTTCGCGCAGGCGGCCAACTCGGCGATCCTCCTCGGGTTGCCCGCGATTGCGCCGGCAATCCGAAAAGAGTTCGACCTTACGCTCACCCAGGTCGGTGTCGTGCTCGCGGCGCTCAGCTTCGGGTCGGTTGCAACGCTCCTCTTATGGGGCATCGTCGCCGACCGGATCGGCGAACGTGCGGTGATCGCAGTCGGCCAGAGCGGGGCCGCAGCCGCGCTCTTCTGGGCTGCCTACGCATCGTCGTATCCAGAGCTCATCGCCGCACTAACGGTGGCCGGTGGAGTGGGCGCAGGGGTCAACGCCGCCAGCGGCCGCGCTGTCATGGCGTGGTTCGGCGAAGACGAGCGCGGCCTCGCCCTCGGCATCCGGCAGATGGCCGTTCCGCTCGGCGGCGCCGTGGCGGCACTCGCTCTGCCTGCGCTCAACAGTCACATCAGCCTGCATGCCGCGTTCGACGGCCTTGCGGTGGCGTGCCTCGCGGCCGCGCTCGTCGGTGCGGTCTTCCTGCGCTCCGAGCCCGGTCAGGAAGAGGACCACTCGGTGCTGGCGCGCCCGCTCCGCGACCCGCGCGTCTGGCGGATCTGCATCGCCAGCACCTTCTACGTCACGACGCAGCTCAGCTTGCTGGGGTTCTTCGTCCTCTTCCTCCACGACCACCGGGGTGTCTCGACCAGTGTCGCGGCAGCCGGCCTCGCGGCCACGCAAGTCTTCGGCGGGATCGCGCGCATCGCCGTCGGCCGCCTCTCCGACAAGCTGCATCTGCGCATCGTTCTGTTGCGCCGGATCGCGCTCGGGCTCTCGCTCACGGTCGGAGTGCTGGCGGCGCTACTCGACCTCTCCGTCTGGATCGTGATTCCCGCACTCGTGGTTGCCGGAACCTTCGCGCTGTCGTGGAACGGCCTGTCGTTCACCGCGGCGGCCGAGGCTGCCGGACGCGCACGCAGCGGCGCGGCGATCGGGCTCCAGCAAACGTTCCTGTCCGCCGGCGCGATCGTCGCGCCGATCGCGTTCGCGACGGTCGTCCACAACGCGTCGTGGCGGCTTGCCTTCGTGCTCGCGGCGCTCAGCCCGCTCGCCGGCTACGCGCTGCTCAGTCCGTTAGCCGAGCGAAGACCTTGAACGTCGGCTTGCCGACGGGCAGCTCGTGGAACTCCGGGTTCACGCAGCCGAGGTCGCCGGAGCGGTCCAGGCCGTAGCACTCCTCCACCTCGACACGGCACATCGGGAGCGCCGCCCGCGTCGCCCGCATCCCGCCGAACCCTTCCTGCCGCGCCTCGGCGTCGCGCAGCAGCTCGAGGTTGATCTCGACGCCGTACACACGCTGCATGCAGCCGATGTAGGTGTGGCCGAACTCCTCGAAGGCGTAGAGGAACGGACAGGCCCGCTCGACACAGGCCGACGGGTAGACGACCTTCTCGCAGTGCACCTCGCACCGGCGGCACTCCAGCTCATCCTGCGGCCGGAGAGGTATCTCCGTGACGCTCTGGGCCGCGAGCCGCTGGGCCGGTTGTTGCATGACGGAATTCTCCTGCCCAAAAGCCTCCGCCGCAAGACTTGACATCCGCCCAGCGGATCAGCTAGGCGGTTAGTCTGGCCCGAGTGGCGCGACGACTCCTCTGGGCCTCGCTCGCCCTCGCGCCGGTCACGATTCTCGTCGACGTTCTCGTCCACCCGGACAAGACGGTCCTGTTCGTCCTTGCGGCCGCCTCACTCGTGCCGCTGGCGTGGCTGATCGGAGAAGCCACGGAGCATGCAGGAGAGCACACGGGCCCGCGGATCGGCGGCCTCCTGAATGCCAGCTTCGGCAACGCGCCGGAGGTGATCATCGCCGTGATCGCCGTCAACGACAACCTTCCTGGCGTCGTGCGCGGCTCGATGGCGGGAAGCGTCGTTTCGAACGTCCTGCTCGTCCTCGGGCTCGCGCTGCTCGTCGGGGTGGACCGCGCCGAGCTCGATCGCCGCTCCCTGCTCGGACAACTCGGCCTCGTGATCCTCGCGGTGCTCCTGTTGACGATCCCCTCCGTCGCCGGCTGGCACGGTGATCCAAACCGGCACTCGCTCACGCTCCTCAGCATCGGGCCGGCCGTCGTTCTCCTCGGGGTCTATCTCGTCGTGACGATTGCCGACCTCAGGCGCCGCCCCGCTCACGAGGTCACGAATGCCACAGGTTGGAGCCTGCGTCTGTCGCTCGTCGTCCTCGGGGTGACCACGGTGGTGACTGCGCTGATCAGCGAGATCCTCGTCCACTCCCTCGAAGCCTTCGCAAAGGCCGCGCACCTGTCGGAGTTCTTCATCGCGATCGTGATCGTGGCGATTGTCGGCAACGCCGCGGAGCACGGTGGCGCGATCGTGATCGCGCGGCGGGGCAAGATGAAGCTCGCCACGGAGATCGCAATCTCCTCGAGCGCGCAGGTCGCGCTCCTCGTGATCCCGGTAGTCACCTTGGTGTCCTTCGCGTTCAAGCATCCGCTGTCGTTGGCCTTCCGTCCGATCGAGCTCATAGCCATGGGCGGCGCGGCGGCGTTCGTCGCCTTTGTAATCCGCGACGGCAGGAGCCGCCGCTGGGAGGGCGCGCTCCTCATCGCCGTCTACGGCGGGCTCGTCGTTGCGTTCTACTTCGCCGGGGACCGCTGACGGGATGTGCGGTTAACCGCACCTCGAGGTTGCCGGTGCACCGCCTTGAGGTGCTCTGTGTACCGTGGAAAACTGGCTCCAACGAGATGGAGGACAGATGAGCGAGACAGTCGCAGCAACACCCGCCACCGAAGCGATGCCCGCTGCAGGCGCGGTCGTCTCTGCGCGAGACCTCACCCGCCGCTACGGCGAGGGTGACACCGCCGTCGACGCCTTGCGCGGGATTTCGCTCGACGTCCCCAAGGGCCAACTAACCGCCGTCATGGGACCGTCCGGCTCCGGCAAGTCCACGTTGATGCACATCCTGGCCGGCCTCGACAAGCCCACCTCGGGGGAGGTCACGATCGCCGGCACCGCGATCTCGAAGCTGAACGACTCGGACCTGACGAAGCTCCGGCGCGAGCACATCGGGTTCATCTTTCAGTTCTTCAACCTGCTGCCGATGCTGACGGCCGAGGAGAACGTCGTCCTGCCCCTCTCCATCGCGGGGGAGAAGCCCGACAAGGAGTGGGTGGACGAGCTGATCGAGAAGATCGGGCTCACGGACCGGCGCAAACACCGCCCGTCCGAGCTCAGCGGCGGGCAGCAGCAGCGCGTCGCGATCGGCCGTGCGCTCGTGAGCAGGCCGAGCATCGTCTTCGCGGACGAACCGACCGGCAACCTGGACTCGAAGACCAGCGGCGAGATCCTCGAGCTTCTCGAGCGCTCCGTTCAGGAGCTCGAGCAGACGATCGTGATGGTGACGCACGAGTCGCGCGCCGCGGCGATCGCCGATCGCGTTCTGTTCCTCGCCGACGGCGTGATCGTCCGCGAGTCGAAAGACATCTCTGCCCAGGACATCGTGGCGGCGATGGACGAGCTCGGCGGTTCGTGACCAAGTTTGCGCTGAAAGCACTGCTCGGCCGCAAGCTCCGCACGGCACTGACGGCATTCGCGATCGTGCTGGGCGTCGCGACGGTCAGCGGCACCTACGTCCTCACCGACTCGATCGACAAGGCGTTCGGCTCGATCTTCACGGAGAGCCGCAAGGGGTCGGACGCCGTCATCAGCGGCAAGTCCGCCTTCAAACTCGGAGACGGAACCGGTGTCACCGCGCCGACGTTCGACCAGGGGCTCCTCGAAAAAGTGCGGGCGCTTCCCGCTGTCGCCGTAGCTGACGGCAGCGTCAACGGAGAGGCGCAGCTGATCGGCAAGGACGGGAAGGCGATCGTGTACGGCGGCGCGCCCAACCTCGGCTTCAGCATCGCGCGCGGCGCCTCGCCCTTCAATCCGCTGAGCCTGGTCGCGGGGAGCTGGCCGAAAAGCAACGAGGTCGTGGTCGACAAGTCGACCGCGAGCAAGGAGCACTTCACGATTGGCCAGAGCATCAGGGTGCAGGCCGTCGGGCCGGTCCAGCAGCTCAGGCTCTCCGGCATCGTCAAGTTCGGGTCGGTCGGGACGATCGGAGGCGCCACGTTGGCCGGGTTCGACCTTCCGACCGCACAGAACCTGTTCGGGAAGCCCGGCAAGCTCGACGAGATCGCGGTGGCGTCCAAGTCGAGCGTGCCGACCGCGCAGCTCTTGACCGAGATCCGAGGAATCCTGCCCAAGGACACCGAGGTGCGCACCGGCCAGGCACAGGCGCACGAAGACAGCAAGGACACGAACGAGTTCATTTCGTTCCTGCAGAAATTCCTGCTCGGCTTTGCGGGGGTGGCCCTCTTCGTCGGGAGCTTCGTGATCGCGAACTCGCTCTCGATCACAATCGCGCAGCGCACGCGCGAGCTCGCGACGTTGCGGACACTCGGCGCCTCGCGTAGGCAGGTCCTTCGCTCGATCATCCTCGAGGCCCTCGTCACGGGGATCTTCGCCGCGACCGTCGGGCTCTTCGCCGGACTTGCCCTCGCGAAGGGTCTGTTCAAGCTGTTCGACGTCGTCGGCTTCACGCTCCCGAACAACGGCCTGACCTTCGAGACACGCACCGTCGTGGTTTCTCTGGCGGTCGGAATCATCGTCACCTTGCTCGCGAGCCTCCGGCCCGCCATGCGCGCCACCCGCGTCCCGCCCATCGCCGCGGTCCGCGAAGGCGCGACTCTTCCCGAGTCCCGGTTCGCCCGGTACCGCTCTGCTGCATCCGTGCTACTCGCGGCACTCGGGTTCGGGGCGCTCCTGTGGGGGCTGTTCGCACCCGACCTCGGGACGGCAGGAGTGCTCTTGTTCATGCTCGGGGGTGCGCTCCTTGTCTTCTTCGGCATCGCGTTGCTGTCGGTGCGATTGGTACCTCCCCTCGCCGGAGCACTGGGATGGCCGGCGACCAAGATCGGCGGCAGTGCCGGCGCTCTTGCGCGCGAGAACGCGCAGCGAAATCCGCAGCGGACAGCGTCGACGGCCTCCGCGCTGATGATTGGCCTCGCGTTGGTCACGCTCGTGTCGATCCTGGCAGCCGGGATCATCACCAGCTTCAGGGGCTCCGTCGACAAGATCTGGAAGAACGCCGACTACGCGATCACTGCGCAGAACAACTTCTCGCCGATTCCCGTCGCGGCAGCGAATGCGGTCGCGAAGACACCCGGCGTCATCGCGGTCGGAGACGTTCGCGCAGGAGAGACGGAAGCCTTCGGCAAGACGATCAACACTACCGCCGTCAACCCGGCTACGAGCCGGATGTTCAGCCTCGACTGGAAGGTGGGGTCCGGAGCCGTGCTCGCCACGCTCGGCGAGGACGGCGCCTTCGTCGACAAGGGCTACGCAAAGAGTCACGGCCTCGGAGTCGGTTCGCCCGTGCCGTTGACATTTCCGGACGGGTCCCGCGAGTTGTTCTACGTCAAGGGCATCTTCGATCCGCCGACAGGAGGCTCTCCGTTCGGATCGGTGACGATCTCGGCCGCATCGTTCGACCGGCACATCGATCGACCGGAAAACCTCTACTCATTCGTCTTGATGAAGGGCGGCCAGACGAGTGCGAACGCCGCTGCGCTCGACAGCACCTTGAAGTCCTTCCCGAACGCAAAAGTCGCAACCCGCCAGAAGTTCATCGACAACCAGATCTCGGGGCTGAAGTCAGTGCTCAACATCCTCTACGTCCTGCTCGCGCTGTCGGTCGTCGTCAGCCTCTTCGGAATCGTGAACACCCTCGTCCTCACGGTCTTCGAGCGCACGCGCGAGATCGGGATGCTCCGCGCGATCGGGATGACGCGCCGACAGATACGCCGGATGGTGCGCCACGAGAGCGTGATCACCGCGCTCATCGGCGCGGTGATCGGGATTGCGCTCGGCATCGTTCTCGCCGCGTTGCTGATCGCGCGGGTCGACTTCATCGTTCTGTCGATCCCGGTCGGCCAGCTCATCATTTTCGGCGTCGCGGCGATCTTCGTCGGGATCCTCGCTGCGATCTTCCCTGCGCGCCGCGCGGCCCGGCTGAACGTGCTCAAAGCGCTGCAGTACGAGTAGGGCCGACTACTCGCCGAAAGCGCCAGGCGCGCGCTTGAGCGGATACGTCGCCCAGTAGAGCTTCTCGACCGATCCGTCGGCCGCGCGAACGACCTCGAGCAACTCGCCCTCCTCCGGCCCGGAAACGCCGCGGAAGCGATCGTCACCCGCCGGTTCGAACACCGACGGCGGGAGGCTCGGCGGTGCGGTTGCAGACCGTGCTTCGAGCTTGCCTTCTCGGTAACTGATCACGACCTCCTCCCCTTCGGTCCACCAGCGGCCGAGCAGCGGCCCGACCGGCTCAGGAACGTCGGCGGCGGGCCTCCATTGCTCCGGCTCCGGGGGATAAGCCTCGACGACCTTGACGGCGAGCTTTCGCAGCAACTCCTCGATCTTCACCCCCGCGCCGGAGTTCACGAGCACGACGGCGCCGGCCCGCTCCTTCGGCGAGATCGCAAGGCCTGTGAGGAAGCCCGGCATCGCGCCGCCATGCCCGACGAAGATCCGGTCCCCTTCGCGCATGAGCATCAGCCCGAGTCCCCAGCCCAGCTTCCACGCTTCGAGGTCGGCCAGCGACTGGAACCGGCGCATCTCCTCGACCGTCTCCCTGGTCAGTACACCGTCCGCGCCGTCGACGAGGAAGACGGCCCAGCGCACGAGGTCGGCCGTCGTCGACCAGAGCGACCCGGCTGCCGCGAACGCGCCCTTGCTGAGGTCCTGCTCCAGCCGGACGCGGTCCGAATAAGGCTCGACGAGGTAGCCGTTCGCCGACGGCTGCAGCTGC
Source organism: Gaiellaceae bacterium (assembly GCA_035317565.1). GTDB lineage: Bacteria > Actinomycetota > Thermoleophilia > Gaiellales > Gaiellaceae > 3-1-20CM-4-69-9. Next base: position 549 of record DATHGN010000037.1, on the reverse strand, counting down.
TCGAACGTCGTGCGCTCGAGCCCCAGCGGATCGAGGAGGCGCTCGTGGATGTACTGCTCGTACTCGAGCCCCGAGCGACGAGCCACAACCTCGCCGAGGAGCGCGAAGGCGAGGTTCGAGTAGTGCCAGCGAGCACCTGCCGGCAGTACCTGTTCCGCGTCCGCGAGCCCCGAGATCAGCCCGGCGCGATCGGGAAACTCGAGCGTCTCCCAGACGTAGCCGGGCACTTCGCGCTGAAGACCCGACACGTGGGCGAGCAGCCGGCGAAGCGTCGGGCTGCCGTGATGCGCTTCCTGGATGTGCTGCTCGAGCCGATCGTCGAGCTCGAGCTCACCCGCATCGCGCAGCTGCATGATCGCAGCCGCCGTGAACGTCTTCGTGATCGAGCCGACGCGATACTGCGTGTCGGTCGTCGCCTCCTGCTCTTCGTCGACGTCCGCGAGACCGATCGCCTCCTGCCACACGAGCTCGCCGTTCCCGATGGCGGCAGCACTGACTGACGGGATCCGTTCGCCTGCCTGGGCCTCCCGGACGAGGCGGGACAGCTCG
>DATHGN010000036.1:0-10826 GCA_035317565.1 Gaiellaceae bacterium | reverse complement strand
CACGAGCCGGAGGAGAGCGCGCAGCTCATCCTGCAGCACCTCGAAGAGCGCGGTCTGATCCCTGCGGCGGTCCGAATATGAGCGTCGCCACCGACACCAAGTTGATCGCACCGCACGGTGGCACGCTCGTCGACCGGACGGGTGAACGGCCTGACGACGTCGAGACGCTCGAGGTCGTGACGCTGACCTCGCGCGAGCTCTCCGACCTGGACATGATCGCCTGCGGTGCGCTGTCGCCCCTCGAGGGCTTCATGGGCCACGAGGACTACGAGTCCGTGCTCGACACGATGCGGCTCGCGAACGGCCTGCCGTGGGCGCTTCCCGTCTGCCTGGCCGTCGAGACGGCGCCGTCAGGCGATCGTGTCGCGCTCGCCGACGAGGGCGGCAAGCTCGTTGCTGTGCTCGACGTCGGCGAGACGTACGAGTACGACCGAGAGCGGGAGGCTCAGCAGGCATTCCGTACGACCGACGATGCGCATCCCGGTGTCACGCGGCTGTACGAGCAGAAGCCGCTCTACCTCGCGGGACGCGTCACGGTGTTCGAGCGGGCCGAGCCGGCGTTCCCCGAGCTGGCAAAGGACCCGGCCGAGACGCGAGCCGAGTTCGCGGAGCGCGGCTGGCGCCGCGTCGTCGGGTTCCAGACGCGCAACCCGATCCACCGTGCGCACGAGTACCTGACGAAGGTGGCACTCGAGACGGTCGACGGCCTCCTGATCCATCCACTGGTCGGCGACACGAAGTCGGACGACGTGCCTGCCGCGACGCGTGTCGAGTGCTACCGCGTCTTGCTCGACGGCTATTACCCGTCCGACCGGGTCGTGCTCTCCGCCTTCCCGGCCGCGATGCGCTACGCCGGTCCGCGCGAAGCGATCTGGCACGCGGTCTGCCGTAAGAACTACGGCTGCTCACACTTCATCGTCGGCCGCGACCACGCAGGTGTCGGCGACTATTACGGCACCTACGACGCGCAGTTGATCTTCGACGAGTTCGAGCCGCACGAGCTCGACATCGAGCCGATGTTCTTCGAGCATTCGTTCTGGTGCAAGGCATGCGGTTCGATGGCCTCGGCGAAGACCTGCCCGCACGGCGGAGAAGACCACGTCTTCCTCTCGGGCACGAAGGTGAGGGAGATGCTGGAAGCAGGAGAGCTTCCGCCCACGGAGTTCTCGCGACCGGAAGTGGCCGAGGTGCTGATCCAGGCGTACCGGGCGTAAGTGCCCCTACCAGCGACACTTGCCGGCCTCTGGCCCGCGATCACGCGGCGCCAGAGTCCACCCTCGCCCTTAGCAAGGCAGACCAGCCTTGCTGCGGTTGAGCGCGGCCTCTGGCTTGGTGCTCGCGACCCAGAAGCTCGGCAGCGTCGCTGGCAGGGGCACTATTGACCTGGCAGTTCACCCTCACCGGGCTCCTGATCGGAGTCCTGGTCGGGCTCACCGGCATGGGCGGGGGCGCGCTGCTGACGCCAATCCTCGTGATCGTGTTCGGCTTCAAGCCGACCTACGCGGTCGGCACCGACATCCTGCACGGCGCCGTCTTCAAGAGCTTCGGCGCCGTGCGCCACCGGCGGCTCGGCAACGTGCACGCGCACCTGACGCTGTGGATGTTCGCGGGATCGGGACCGATGTCCCTCCTCGGTGTTGCGGTTGCCGGCTGGCTGGCGAGCTCGTACGGCGACGGGGTGCAGTCCGCCGAGGGCTATGCGATCGGGGCCGCTCTCGTGCTCGGCGCGGCCGGACTCGTTGCCAAGACCTTCGTCAAGCGGGGAGTGCAGCCGAGCGAGGCGGGGTTCGTCCTGCGACGCAAGGACAAGGTCCGCGCCGTTCTGATCGGCGCCGTGTTCGGCTTCATCGTGGGACTCACGTCCGTCGGTAGCGGTACCTTCTTCGGTCTCGTGATGGTGATGGTCTATCCCCTCACGATCGCCAGGATCGTCGGGACGGACATTTTCCACGCAGCCGCGCTGCTCTGGGTCGCCGGCTTCGGCCACCTCGTCCAGGGCAATGTCGACCTCCACGCCATGGGGTGGCTCCTGATCGGCTCGATTCCGGGAATCTGGATCTCCAGTCGATTCACGTTGCACATCCCTCAGGACGCGCTCCGGCTCGGTCTCGCCGGCGTGCTCGCGCTCAGCGGCGTGAAGCTCCTGAACGTCCCGGCCGCCGGCTACGTGATCACGATCGGGCTCGGCGTCGGGCTGACCGCTTTCGTCGTCTGGCTGGCTACCGGTATGCGCGGCGTACAATCGCGCACCGATGAAGACGAACGCGCCGACGATCCTGGCTCTGGTGCTGCTCGTCGTGACGGCGACCGCCTTCGCGGTGACGCAGCGCCTCAAGCTCGAACCTAGCCCGATCTCGCAGACCCGCATCGACAAGGTCTTCTCGCCGGTCTGTCGCTGCGACTCCGCCGTCGCGAACATCGACTTCTCGCTTCGGCGCGCGGATCGGCTCACCATCGCGATCCGGGTCGGCGCAAGCGAGGTGACGGTGGCTCGTGGCTCGTTTCCGCGTGGGAACGTCCGCGTGCGGTGGAACGGACGCGACGCGAACGGCGAGCTCGTGCCCGACGGCGTCTATCTGCCGCTCGTCAAGCTCGAGCGGGCGGGCCGCACGATCGACCTGCCGAACCCGATCCGCGTCGACACGGTGAAGCCGAAGATCACCGCAACCCACCTCCGGAGCAACGGCCGGAAGCTGAGGATCAGCTACACGTTCTCCGAGCCGGGGCACGGCATCCTGATCGTCAACAGACACCGCGCGGTCTTCACCTACGGGACGCGCCGGCACGGTCGGTTGACCTGGTACGGGCGCATCAAGGGGCGCGTGGTCAAGCCAAAACGTCATCAGCTGCTGCTCGTGGCGCAGGACCTCGCAGGAAACCGTTCGGCACCCGTGCAGTTACCGTGACGCCCGGCGGGCCGCCGGTCCTCGTCCTCGGTGTGCGCCGCTCGGGCACGACGCTGCTGCGCGTCATGCTCGACCGTCACTCCGAGCTCGCCGTCCCGGACGAGTCGTATTTCGTCCCGCAGCTCGCTGACCGGCATCTCCGTCGCGTCGACCCCGATGCGTTCGTCGACGACCTTCGCCGCATCGACACGCTCGCGGAGTGGAACGTGCCACTCGACAAGGTGCGTACGCGGCTCCGCAGGGACATGCCGATCGGAGCCGCGATCGCCACGGTGTACGCGGTGTACGCGGAAGAGCGTGGCAAGCAGCGGTGGGGCGACAAGACGCCCATGTACATGCAGAACCTGCACCTACTCGAACGGCTGTTCCCGGATGCGCTGTTCGTGCATCTGATCCGCGACGGCCGCGACGCGGCGACGTCGTTTCTCTCGCTGCCCAAGGGCTTGATGACCGAGACCTGGATGCAGCCCGAGAGCGTCGCCGAGTTCGCCTGTCAGTGGCGAGCCGAGGTCAAGGCGGCGCGCAGGCTCGGCTGGCGGATCGGCGGCTCGCGTTACCTCGAGGTTCGCTACGAGGAGCTCGTCCGGGACGTCGAGACAGTGCTGCGACGGATCTCGACGTTCGCCCTGCTTCCATACGAGCCGGCAATGGTGGACTACGTCGGGAACGTCGCCAGCTCGGCGAAGCCGCACCAGCAGAGTCTCAACCGTCCTCCCACCAGCGGCCTGCGCGACTGGCGGCTGCAGATGTCTCCTGAGGACGTCGGGGCATTCGAGCAGGTCGCCGGAGACCTCCTCGAAGAGCTCGGCTACGAGTCGCACGAGCGGCCCGATCCGAGGGGCAGGCTACGGCGCGCCTCGTACAACACACGTGCCGCGGCCTGGCGCGCGGCGAGCTTCGGCCTAAGGCGTTCCCCGCTTTGGCGCCGTCGTCACCCGCCCCTGCGCTGACTTCTTCCGGCGTTGCTCGGCCAGGATCTGCGGGCTGCGGCGCGCGTGCCACGCCATCACGATGCCGTTCAGCGTGAAGAAGTAATGGCGCTCCGTGACGATTCCCGGCGAATACTTGCCGATGTTGAGCCGCCAGAGGATCTTGCCGTCGGTGACACGCAGGGCGAACGTGCGCTCCGCGAGAGTCGACGTGAAGACGAGGTTCCCGGCGACGAACGAACCGCCGAGGATCCGCCCGCCCAGATGGCGACGCCAGAGGAGACGGCCGTCGCTCGCACGGAATGCGCGCAGGAAGCCGTCGAAGCCGCCGATGAAGACGCGTCCCTGGGAGATCGCGGGCGTCGAGTAGCCGAGCCCGCCGACATGCGCGGTCCAGATCACGCGGCCGCTGCTCGCCGAGAGCGCATAGATCTTGCCCGACCGGGCGATCGTGAAGACGCGCCTGCCGTCGGTCGAGGCGCTCGCATAGAAGCTCTCGTAGCGCAGGACGTCGCGGCGCAGGTACGTGTCCCAGAGCTTGTGCCCGTCACTGGCGCGAAGGGCGAAGATCGACCCTGCGTACGTCGAGATGAAGATGCGGTTGCCGGAGATCGACGGGCTCGAGTTGATGCGCCCGCCGGTGTCATACGCCCACTTCACGTTGCCCGTGCGCACATAGACGGCGAAGAGCCGGCCGTCGGTCGCGCCGAAGTAGAGGACCCGCCCGACCACGACGGGCGACGACTCGATCCTGGCGTTGACGTGCAAACGCCAGAGCGTCTGCCCGTTGTAGCGGTTGTATGCCGTCGCGTTCCCGTCGTGCGACGTCACGATCAGGCGCGGCCCGGCGATCGCAGGCGTCGACGGTTTCTTGCCGCCTCGCCGTTCCCAGATCTTGTGCCCGTTGTGGGAGTCGAGCGCGACCGTCCTTCCCCCGAACGAGTTGACGTAGAGGATGCCGCCGCAGTAGCTGGGCGGATACTCGATGTAGCTGCGCAGTCCGACCACCCAGAAATGACGGAGCGGCAAACCGATGTCGATTCCGGGTCGCGAGAGCGTGCGTCCAGGATCACCCCCGAAGTTGTCCCAGCAGCGCTTGTCGTCGACGAGGTGGTAGCGGCCCTTCTTCTTGGGAGGCGCAGTCACCGTGACATTGGTCGCAACAGATTGCGAAACGCCGCTGAGCTTGGTGTCGAGCTTCCCGCCTGGATGCTCCCGTGACTTGAGCAGGTAGGCCGCTCCTGCTCCCACGATCAGAAGCACGACGAGAAGAACGATGAGAAGGATCCTGCGGCGCACCCGGCCGAACTAGTCTGCCAGCGGAGCCTGATGCTGCAGCTGGGGAACCGATTGCTCACCGGCTCCGTCGTTCGACGGGTCGCCGGTGTCGGCGACTGCCGCGGTCCGTGGAGTGCGAGGCAGGACGACGTACGCCCAGCCGGCGAGGGCCATCACACCCCAGACGATCGGATCTTCGAAGAAACCGGCGTAGAACAACGAGTGAATGAACAGCGCGAGGAACACCGCGGCCGCACCGAGCCCGAGTGCGCGGTCGCGGCGCGTGACAAGGAAGAGGAGCCGGCTCGCGCCGGCAAGCAGCGCGGCATAGACGAACAGGCCGAGCAAGCCGAGCTCTGCTGCGACGGTGAGCGGCGTCGTGTGCGAGCGGTCGCGCTTGGCGGAGAGCTCCGTGTTTGCCTCGTCCCTGCTCGCCTGTGGCTGGCCGCCGATTCCGACACCGACGAGCGGATGGTTCGCGAAGACGACCCACGTCACGCGTGCGAGCCGCGTGCGCCCGCTCGTCGCCTGGCGCGCGGAGTCGCTGACCGCCGTCGCAGCAACGAACGCCGCTCCGGCGAGCACGCAGGCCGCCGCGCCCACGAGCAGCACGCGCCGCAGTCTCGGTCCACCGAGGACGTACGAGATCGCAACGCCGACCGCGAAGAGCGCGACGAAGCTCGACTGCGAGTACGAGAAGAAGAGTCCCGCCCACAGGAACGTGAGCAGTGCGGCTCCGGCCCAGAAGCCGATCCGACCGAGCCAGATCGCGACGAGCAACACGGCGATCGCGATCACGACGTGACGGCCGAAGATGCTCGGGTCCTTGAACAGCGACGTGACGCGGAAGTACGTCGTATACGCGTTCGCCCGCTCCACGTCCCCCGCCAGCAGATGCCCGTGGGTCAGGCGTTGGAAGAGGGCGACGGCGGAGAAGAGGCCGGCAAGCGCAACGAGCGTCGTGGCGAGAGCGCGTGGGTGCCAACTGCGAAACGGCGAGCGGGCAACGACGACGACGAGCGCGGAGAAGGGGAAGAGAAAGAAAAGGAGCTCGATGCTGCCCTGGCGCAGATCGCGCGTCCAGAGCAGCGATGTTCCCGCGAGTGCGACAAACGCAGCCGCGGGGACGGCCAGCAGCGGCGGCAGCGGCTTTCCCACATCGCCACGCAGTGCACGCGCGGCGAACGCGAGCATCGCCGCGGCGAGCACGACGTAGAGCGGAACGAGCAGATACGCCTTCTGTGCGCCGATCGAGACCGAGACCCGGAACGGCGCTACTGCGAGCAGCGCCACCGGTACGACCGCCAGGTAGCGGGCAAGCGCCCACGCCCCCGCGGCGAGGGCGACGACTCCGACCACGAAGGCCGCTGCATGGCTCGCAGGGCTGACGACCAACCTGAGGTCCGCGCCCGGAATCAGCGCCGCGGCCAGCGCGATCTCTCCGGCCGCGGTCGCCGCCAGGCCGGCCAGGAGCTGGGTGCGTGTGCGCGCAAGGAGCATCGCCGCCGCTCCCAGCCCGCCGATCACCGCGGACAGCTGAGCCAGGTCGCCGTGGGGCATGACCAACAGAGACTACGGGGGTCGTGATAGGAACTGCCGCGTGATCGGATCCTGGGAACGCGTCCTCGTGCTCGCACCGCACACCGACGACGGTGAATTCGGCGCCGGCGGGACGATGGCGCGGCTCGTCGAAGAAGGCGCGGAGGTGCGTTACGTGGCGTTCTCGATCGCCACGAGGTCGCTGCCGGAGGGCTTTCCGCCGGACACTCTTGCCCGCGAGGTGGAGGATGCGACCGCCGAGCTCGGGATCTCACGGGAGAATCTCACCGTGCACGACTTCGACGTGCGCACGTTCCCCGAGCACCGACAGGACATCCTCGAGCTGTTGGTCGCGCTCTGGGAGGACTGGCGGCCGGACGCCGTCTTCCAGCCCAGCCTGCACGACATCCACCAGGACCATCAGGTGATCGCGGCCGAGGGGCTGCGCGCGTTCAAGCGTACGACCATCCTCGGTTACGAGATCCCCTGGAACAACTTCGACTTCGCCTACCAGGCGTACTTCGCCCTCGTCGAGGCCCACATCGAGCGCAAGGTTGCCGCGCTCGGCAAGTACGCTTCCCAGCAGCATCGGCGCTACAGCGACCCCGAGTACATCCGGAATGTCGCGCGGACCCACGGAATCAACGTCAACCGCGAGTATGCGGAGGTTTTCGAGGTCTACCGGGTCGTGACCTGATCCCCGGGGCGTCCGTCTGGCAGCCCCGCTTGAATCCCTACGTCATTTCGCCCACAACCGAAGGAGTACGAATGCCACTCACCCAGACACAGCTCGCCAGCGAGGTCGCAGAACGCAGCGGCCTGAGCAAGAGCGACGCCAAGGCAGCGCTGGCCGCGCTCGAGGAGATCGTGCTCGACGAGCTCGCGAACGCCGAGAAGGTCCGGATCGGCGGCGTCGTCCAGCTCGTCGTGCGCGTCAAGGAGGCGACGAAGCCGCGCAAGGGCCGCAACCCGGCCACCGGCGAGGAGATCACGATCTCGGCGAAGCCCGCTTCCGTCGCGCTGCGCGCGCGGCCGCTCGCGAAGGCCAAGGCGGCTCTGCCGTCAGTGCAGAAGGCGCGCAAGCGCCTGGCCGCCTAGCAGTCCGACGCCGTCGTTCGCGGGCCCCGGCAACCTCGCCGGGGCTACGCGTCCCTCGACCAGAGCTCGAGCAGGTTGCCGTCCGGGTCGTAGAAGTAGTACGACGTCGCCTGCATCCAGTCGAAACGGGTCGGCCCGTAGACCTCTGTGTTCGTCGCAACGTGTGCGACGGCCTCGTCGATCCGGTCGCGCGGGACCTCGAGGGCGAAGTGCACGTTCCCGAACCGATGACCTTCGGGGTGTGGTGAATGCTCCTCGAAGAGAAGCGATCCCTTGTGAAGTGCGATCCGCTGCGCCTGGTCCGGAGCTCCCGCGAAGAACCACGCCCACTCTTCGTCAGCGGGGCTCTCGGGCTCGAGGCCGACGACCTCGCGATAGAAGTCCGCCGCGCGCGGGACGTCCTCGACGATCAGCACGAGCTCGGCGAGCCCGGTCGTGAAACCCCGAGGGCTCACTTGACGACGACATCGGCGACCGCTTCGTCGATCGCCTGCAGCGTCGCGTCGTCGAGTGAAATCCCGGATGCCCCCGCATTCTCCTCGACCTGTTCGGGCCGTGACGCTCCGACGATCGCGGACGCGACGGTCTCCTCGCGAAGCACCCAGGCGAGCGCGAGTTGCGCCATCGTCACACCCAGGCCTTCGGCGATCGGCACGAGCCGCTGCACCGCCGCGAGGACCTCGTCGTCGCGGTACCGGTCCATCGACCAGCCCATCTGTTGCGAGGCAGCGCGCGTCCCGGCGGCGGGCTCCTCGCCGGGCTTGTACTTCCCGGTCAGGGCGCCCTGCGCAAGTGGCGACCAGACGATCTGGGAGATGCCGTTCTCCTTGCAGAGCGGGATCACCTCGCGCTCGGGGATGCGGTACAGAAGCGAGTACTGCGGCTGTGACGACACGAACTTCTCGACGTCCGGGACCATTGCGAGCGCCGCGCGGATCTGGTCGGCCGTCCATTCGCTGAAGCCGAGGTAGCGGGCCTTGCCCTGACGGACCACCTCGGTCAGCGCTTCCATCGTCTCCTCGAGCGGCGTTTCCTGGTCGTAGCGATGACACTGGTAGAGATCGACGTAGTCGGTACGGAGCCGGCCGAGCGAGAGGTCGATCTGCTTGAAGACCTGCTCGCGTGAGAGCCCACGGTCGCCGTTCATCGGCCAGTAGAGCTTCGTCGCGAGGATGTACGAGTCGCGTGGGCGTCTCGCGAGAACCTCGCCGAGAAATTCCTCGGCGGCGCCGCCTCCGTAGACGTTCGCCGTGTCGATGAAGTTGATCCCGACGTCGAACGCTTTGTCGACGCACGCCTCTGCTCGCCTGTTGGAGACGCCTCCGCCGTAGGTCAGCCAGGACCCGAGGCTGATCTCCGAGACGTTCAGGTCACTCGAGCCAAGTCGGCGGTAGAGCACAGTGAAGGTCTACCATCCGCGGCCGTGCGTACACGCCGCCTCGGCAAGGAAGGGCCAGACGTCTCTGTCGTCGGCCTCGGCTGCAACAACTTCGGCGGCCGGGTCGATCTCGAAGGGACGCGTGCAGTCGTCGATGGCGCACTGGACGCGGGTGTGACGCTCTTCGACACGGCGGACGTCTACGGCAATAAGGGCGGCAGTGAGTCGTTCCTCGGGGAAGTGCTCGAGGGCCGGCGCGATCGGGCCCTGCTCGCGACGAAGTTCGGTGGCGACATGGGCGACGGCACCAAGGCGCGCGGTTCCCGGGACTACATCCGCAAGGCGATCGAAGGCTCGTTGGAGCGGCTGAGAACCGACGTGATCGACCTCTACCAGTACCACACTCCCGACGGCATTACGCCGTTCGAGGAGACGTTCGGCGCGCTCGACGAGCTCGTGCGCGAAGGGAAGGTGCGCTACGTCGGGCACTCAAATCTCGAGGCCGCGCAGGTCGAGGGAAACGACGCGTTCTGTCGTGAGCAGGGATTCGCGCGGCCGGTGAGCGCGCAGAACCAGTACTCCCTCCTGCGCCGCGAGGCGGAGGAAGAGTTGCTGCCGACGTGTGAGCGCCTGGGGATAGGCGTGCTCCCGTACTTTCCGCTCGCGAGCGGACTGCTCACGGGGAAGTACAGCCGGGGGGCCGACCGGCCGGAAGGAACGCGCCTCTCGGGGCGCGACGAGGTCTTCACGGACGAGACCTTTGATCGCCTCGAAGCGCTCGAGGAGTTTGCACAAGCGCGTGGCGCGACGCTGTTGCACGTTGCGATCGGCGGCCTTCTCGGACAACCGGCGATCGCGTCGGTCATCGCCGGCGCGACGAAGCCAGAGCAGGTCCGCGCGAACGTGGCAGCAGCCGAATGGGAGCCGACGCCGGAAGACCTCGCGGCGCTCAACGCCCTCCGCTAACGCGGCATGTCCCAACTGGCGCTTTTTTGGGTCAGACCCCAAGACATGTCCCGGTTGCCAAAGCGCCTGCAAACGGCACCTTTATTCTCGCATGGCCGCATTGGCTTCCTGTCTCGAAGCGGGAACGAATGTGTATCGCCTCTCTGACGCTCGGCAGAATCGGACGCGATGACGCGACCTGGAACAGAGCACGAGGTGCCCGCTGCGGTCGTGGACGTCGGTTGGGTCAACGGGCTCGCGGCGATTCGTTCGCTCGGCCGCGCAGGCATCCGCGTGCTCGCCGTCGACCACCGTCCGAGCGCCCTCGGCTTTCGCTCGCGCTATGCCGAGCCGTTCTTGAGCGCTGATCCCGGCGCGGACCCGCAGAGGTTCGTCGCCTCGATCCGTGCGCTCGGCAAGGTCGTCGTCTTTCCGACCCACGACCGTGAGCTGAACCTGATCTCAGAGCATCTCGGCGACCTGGAGGTCCTTGCTCCCTTCCCCGAGTGGGACCTGCTTGAGCGTGTGCAGAGCAAGCGCCAACAGCTCGACACGGCAGCGCTCGCAGGCGTCGACGCGCCACGCACCCACTACCCCGGCTCGACGCAAGACGCCCGCGACGCAGCCGAGGAGCTCGGCCTGCCGGTGCTCGTCAAGCCCGAGCACCCGGTCGGCTTCAAACGGCGTTTCCGCAAACAGGCGTTTCGGTGCGCGACGCTCGACGAGGTCGCGGAGGCCTACACGAGCGCCGAG
>DATHGN010000035.1:0-13095 GCA_035317565.1 Gaiellaceae bacterium | reverse complement strand
CCCTCGGGATAGGCCATGCCGAAGTTGCGGTCGGTGCGCTCCTTGATGTCACGCCCCTTCTGATTGCCGACGAGCGCAACCGTGCGACCGTCGAAACGTCCAAGGCCGATGACGAGCGCGTGATCGTCGGCTCGGCCACGGTCCCCGTGCAGCTCGACCCAATCGTCGAAGAGCCGCTCGACGTAGTCCAGCGTGTACGGGCGGTCCTGATGGCGCGCGAGCTCGACCGAACGCCAGATCTCCTCGTCGGTCGGTGCGGCCTGGATTCGCTCGAGCTGGCGTTGCAGCTTCTCCAGCTCCCCGGAAACGCGCGCGCCTCCGAGCAGGTTGAGATTGCGCAGGCGCGTCAAACGCTCGCGCAGGCGCAACTCGTGGTCAGTCGCCATTGCGCGAGAAGAGACGTAGAAGCCGGGCGACGTACGCCTTCAGCTCAGGACGCGGGACGATCGCGTCGAGGTGTCCGAAGCGAAGGTTCTGCTCCGCGAGGCCGAAGTCGTCCGGGAGCTTCTCGCGTGTCGTCTGCTGGACGACGCGCGGCCCGGTGAAGGCGAGCAGCGCACCCGGCTCGGCGACGATCACGTCGCCGAGGCTCGCGAAGCTCGCGAGCACACCCGCGGTCGTCGGATGCGACATCACGCTGATCAACGGCTGGCCGGCGTCGTGGAGATCCTCGACCGCGCACACCGTCTTCGGCAGCTGCATCAGGGAGAGGATCCCTTCCTGCATGCGCGCGCCGCCGGATGCCGTCACGGAGACGAGCGGAACGCCGCGCTGGGCGGCACTGTCGCAGCCCCTCGAGAACTTCTCGCCGACGACACTTCCCATCGAGCCTCCCATGAACGCGAAGTCCATGACTGCAAGCTCAGCCGCGTTCCCGTCGATCAGCCCGTGGCCGATCAGGATCGCCTCGCCGAGACCAGTCTTCATCTCTGCCTCCGCCAGGCGCTCCGTGTACGGCCGCAGATCGAAGAAATCGAGCGGGTCCTCGGAGCGGAGCTCGGCTGCTTCCTCGACGAACGTGCCCTCGTCGGCCAGGGACGCGATCCGCGCACGGGCGCGCATCGTGAAGTGGTGGCCGCAGTGCGGACAGACCCAGAGCGCCGCCTCGAGCTCGTCATCCCGGTAGTGCGAGGAGCACGAGGGACACGTGTTCGGGTGCTTTCCCGGTGGCTCTGGGACGTTCCGATGCTCGATGGAGACGTCGATCCGGGATGACATGGAACTGACGAGTTTAGACAGGCAATGAAGGCGAGCCGGTTACAGCCCGAGCGCCGATGCCAGGCGGGCCAAGGGCGGGACGTTCCCGGGCTCGAAGGTGGCCCCCGTGAATCCGGCGCCCAGGACGTCGGTGCCGGCGGCGATCCCGGCGAGAATCCGCTCCCCGTCGGTGAGGGAGAGCCCGCCCGGTTCGGGCATGAAGACCGCCAGCTCCGACGGCTCGAGGACGTCCGCGTCGAAGGCGACGTAGCTGCACGACACACCCTCGAGTGCCCCTCCGATGCCCTCCTCACCGAGGTGGATGCCGTGAGAGCCGATGAACTCCTCCTCCGGGGGATCGAGGTTGCGCGCACCGATGAGCACGACGTCGTCTGCCTCGACCGCACCGGAATCGATCAACCGGCGCAGGGGCATCCCCCACGGATTGCCGGACGGCGAGCTCTCGACCGTGTTGAGGTCGCCGTGCGCGTCGAACCAGATGACTGCGACACGATCCTGCCTGGCAGCGAGACCCTCGACCGCGCCGATATGCGCACAGCAGCAGCCGCCGAGGACGAGCGGCCTTTCCGGAAGGTCCGCCGCGAGCGCGAGGTTCTGCTCCTCGAGGGTCTCCGCCTCGATCACCGCCGTCTCGGGGTACGGGAGCTCGAGCCAGGCTGCCTCCGCCATCGCCTCGCCGCCGTCGCCCCAGGCTTGCGGAACGCGCACGAGACCTGCGCCGAACTCACGGCCACACGAATGGCATTCGTACTCCGGACCGAGTGCGACCGCCGTGTAGGTCTTGCAGTCCGGGCACTTCGCACGGAGCCGGCTCACGTGAGCGCCTTCTCGAATGCAATCGCCTCGTAGGCGACTCGCATGCCGGCGCGCTCGTACAGGCGCGTTGCTCCGGTCGGGTTCTGTGCGTCGACGCCGAGCCCGATGCGCGGCTGGCCGCGGCGGTAGAACTCGCCGAAGGCGTGGAGCAGCAGCGCCAGGCCGAGGCCGCGCTGTCGCCACTGCTTGCGGACGCCGATGGCGCCCACCCAACCGGCGCCGCCCCGTTCCGGTTCGCCGCGGAGGACCGCTGCGATCTCGTCGCCCTCACGCACGATGAACCACAAGGTCGGATCGAAGTCCGGCGCCTGGACGCGATGCTCGACCCACTCATCGAAGGGCATCGAGATGAAGGTCCATTCGTCGACGAACGCCTCGTTCAGAGCAGCGTGGAAAGCCCGGGCGTCGTCCTGTTCGAACGTGCCGACCCGAAATCCCTCGGGCCACGCGGGCGCGGGTGGCGGCCCGTCGAGCTCGATCAACATCCGGTAGTACCGGCGCACCTCGCGAAAGCCGCGCTGCTCGAACAGTCGGCGGGCGGCATCGTCCGGCGCAAGACACCACGTGCGTGCGACCGGGAGCTCGCGTGCCTTTGCGCGCGCCTCGCCGTTCGCAAGCAGCCACGCCCCGAGCCCGAGCCCCGTCTTCGTGGGGTGGACGAACCCGTCCAGGTCTGCGTTCTCTGCGTGTGCAAAAAGCACGCCGTAGGCCGCGACCCGGCCGTCGTGCTCCACAACCCAGGAGTCCTGCTCGAGGTCGATGAGTCGCCACCAGTCGAGCAGGTCTGCCGGGGTCTCATCGGACCACCCCTGGACCGCCTCGTCGGCCGCGATCACGAGCTCGTTGATCGCCGCGGCATCCTCGCGCGTCGCAGCACGCACACTGAAGCCGTCAGGAAGCGACAAGCTCATCAAGGGTGTCGGGAAGAGCGGACAGGTCGCCGAGCTTGCGGGTTGGGGGCGGCTCGTGCTGCTCCCCGTAGCGATTGATCCAGATCGACTGCAAGCCGAGCTCGTTCGCAGGAACGATGTCGTGGTAGTGGCTTTGCGCGACGTGCACGTGAGCGTCACGCGGAACGCCCGTCTCTTCGAGGAACTGCAGCCAGTGCCGGTGACGCGGTTTGTACGAGTCGATCTCCGACGCGACGACGGCAAGCTCGAAGGGAACGCCGATCCGCGCGATCGACGCCTCGATGAAGTCCCGGTCGGTGTTCGACAGCAGCGCGAGCCTCCAACCGCGTGACCGTGCCTCTTCGAGAGACGCGCGGACCTCCGGAAAAGGACCCCACTCGGGCAGAGCGGCTGCGAGCCCGCCCTCCTCGCCTCTTGGTGCGCCGAGTGCCGCCATTGCCTCGGTCATCACCTCCCGGTAGCTTCGTTCGCCGCCGGCCTGCAGCGTTGGCTCGAGCTCGTGATAGCGCTCGAGCTGCGCGTCGGCCCGTTCCTCGCCGAAGACGCGCGCGAGCTCACGGCGGATGCCGCCGTTCCAGTCGATCAGCGTGCCGTAGCAATCGAACGTCGCCCACCGCTCTCTGGACATACGTGGCGAACCTAGTCTTCGACGCGCTTCAGGACGATCGACGCGTTGTGACCGCCGAAACCGAACGAGTTCGACACGGCCACGCGCACGTCCGCATCGCGAGTCTCGTTCGGAATGTAATCGAGGTCGCACAACGGATCCTCGACCTCGTAGTTGATCGTCGGCGGCAGCTTGCCGTCGCGAATCGCAAGCGTCGAGAAGATCGCCTCGAGCGCTCCGCCTGCGCCGAGACAGTGGCCCGTCGCACCCTTGGTCGACGACACGGGAGTCTTGCGGGCGTTCTCTTCTCCCAGTGCGAGCTTGATCACGCGGGTTTCCGCGGCATCGCCGAGCGGGGTCGACGTTCCGTGGGCATTGATGTAGTCGATCTCGCCCGGATCGATGCCGGCGTCGGCAAACGCCATCCGCATCGCACGGGCCGGATTCTCGCCGGTGGGATCAGGCTCGGTCACGTGCTTCGCGTCCGACGAGACGCCGTAGCCGGCGACCTCGGCGTAGATCTTGGCGCCGCGCGCACGGGCACGCTCGAGCTCTTCGAGCACGAGCAACGCCCCTGCCTCGCCCATCACGAAGCCGTCCCGTCCCGCGTCGAAGGGGCGGCTGGCCCCTTTCGGATCGTCATTCCGGCGCGAAAGCGCGCGCATCGCTCCGAAGCCGGCGATGCCGACCTGGTTGATCGCAGACTCGGTCCCGCCGCAGAGCATGACGTCCGCTCGGCCGAGCCGGATGTCGTCGAGACCCTGGCCGATCGCCATGTTCGACGCGGCACACGCAGTGCACTCGGACGAGAGCGGCCCGCGTGTCCCGAGCTCCATCGACACCCAGCCCGCGCCCATATTCGGGATGATGCAGGGGATCGCGAACGGGTTCACGCGGTCGGGGCCCCGTGAAATCAGCGTGTCGTAACAGTCCTGGAAGGACTTGATCCCGCCGATCCCGGTGGCGATCGAAGCGCCGACGCGGTCTCCGTCTGCCTTGATGTCGATGCCCGAGTCGGCCTCCGCCTGCCGCGCCGCGGCGAGGATGAGCTGCGCAAAGCGGTCCATGCGGCGCGCCTGCTTGCGATCGATCCAGACAGAGGGGTCGAAGTCCTTCACCTCACAGGCGAAATGGACGAAGTAGTCCGTCGAGTCGAACTGGGTGATCGGTCCGGCCCCCGACTCTCCCGCGATGAGCGTCTGCCAGGTCGTCTCGGCATCGTTGCCGAGTGGTGTGACCGCACCGACCCCGGTGACGACGACCCGTCTTCGTCCGTTGCTCGACATCTACATCCCCAATCCGCCGTCGACCAGCAGTACCTCGCCCGTGATGAACGAAGCCTCGTCGGAACAGAGGAAACGTACCGCTCCGGCAATGTCCTCCGGCCGGCCGAAACGGCCGAGCGGCGTATTCGCGAGCATGAGCTTCTTCATCTCGTCGGCGATCACCTGTGTCAGCCGGGTGTCGACGTATCCCGGCGCAACCACGTTGGCGCGGACCCCGCGGTTGCCGAGCTCGCGTGCAAGGGCTTTCGTCAATCCGATGATCCCCGCCTTCGAGGCCGAGTAGTTCGCCTGCCCGGGGTTTCCGTGCAGGCCGACGATGCTCGACACGTTCACGATCGAGCCGGAGCGACGCTTCATCATCCCGCGGGCCGCGGCCCGGCACGTGTGGAACGTCCCGCTCAGGTTCGTCTCGATCACGACGCGCCAGTCTTCGTCCGACATGCGCGCGATCAGCCCGTCGCGCGTCACGCCTGCGTTGTTGACGAGGATGTCCAACTCGCCGACGGCGTCGACCAGTGCCTTCGCCTGCTCGGGGTCGGAGACATCCGCCTCGACGGCGCGCGCTCCTGCCTCACTCGCCACGTGTTCGGCTTCGTCCTGGCCGGAGCGGTAGCTGAGCGTGACGTCTGCGCCCGCGCGCGCGAGCTCGAGAGCGATCGCACGTCCGATCCCACGCGAACCGCCGGTGACGAGGGCGGCCTTGCCCTCGAGCGACGCGAAGGCGTCAGCCAGAGGAGAGCGTCTCCTCGAGCTTGTCGATCTCCTCGGGAGTAGAGACGGACACAGTTTTCACATTGCGGTCGATTCGCTTGACGAGGCCCGCGAGAACGTTGCCCGGACCGACCTCGACGAAGGTGTGCACGCCCTCCATCATCAATGCCTGCGTCGCCTGGGTGAAACGAACCGGCGCCGTCAGCTGCTCGACCAGAAGCGGGCCCATCCGCTTGGCCGATTCGACCCGGGCGGTCACGGTGGACATGAACGGCGAGGTCGGCTCGGCGAACTTCACGCGATCGAGCGCCGGACGGAGCCGGTCGGCCGCGCGCGCGACGAGCGGACTGTGGAACGCCCCCGAGACGCGAAGCTTGATGGCACGACGAGCACCTTCACGCTCTGCCTCGGCGCACGCCTCGTCGATCGCCGGATTCTCGCCCGAGACGACGATCTGACCCGGGCAGTTGTAGTTGGCGGGCCATACGTTGAGGATCCGGCGACAGATCCGTTCAACCACCTCGTCGTCGAGACCGAGGATCGCCGCCATGGAGCCCGGGTTCTTGCGCGCGGCTTCGGCCATCGCAAGGCCGCGCTCACGCACGAGAACCACCGCTTCCTCGAACCTCAGCGCCCCTGCAGCCGCGAGCGCTGCGAACTCGCCCACCGAGTGGCCCACGACGAAGTCCGGCTTGATGCCACGTTGCCTGATCGCCGCAAGAACGGCCAGGCTCGTCGCCACGAGCGCGGGCTGCTGTACCTCCGTCTCGACGAGCTCTTCTTCCGTCCCCTCGAAGCAGAGGCGCTGCAGGTCCATTCCGGTGGCCGCACTGCACCGCTCGAAGACGTCCATCGCCTCGGGCACGGCGGTTGCTACCTCCTGGCCCATCCCGACCTCCAGTGACCCCTGGCCGGGAAAGCAAAAAGCGACGCGTCCGGACTTCATCCCGTCCACTCCATCAAAGCCGAGCCCCACGTGAGGCCCGCTCCCATGCCAGTCATCAACACCAGATCTCCTTCCTTGAGCCGCCCGCCTGCCTGCGCTTCCGCCAGAGCAAGCGGAATCGACCCCGAGGACGTATTGCCGTAGCGGTCAACGTTAACGACCATGCGCTCCCGCGGGATGCCGAGCTTCGCTGCGGCGTGATCCATGATCCGGACGTTGGCCTGATGAGGAACGTAGAGGTCGACGTCCTCGACCGAGACGCCGCAGCGTTCCAGGACCGCTTCCGCCGACGAGACGAGCACCCTGGTCGCGAACTTGAAGACCTCACGGCCGTTCATGTGGACGAAGCCGTTGCCGGAGGCGTCCTCGATCCGGCGCGAGCCGCTTCCGGGCAGCGAGAGGTGAATGCCGCCGCCGCCGTCCGCCCCCAGCTCGAAGCCGAGGAAGCCCGGCTTGTCGACCTTCTCCAGGACGACGGCCCCGGCCCCGTCGCCGAAGAGCACGACCGTCGAGCGGTCGGTCCAGTCGAGGATCCGCGAAAGGACGTCCCCGCCGACGACGAGCGCGCGCTCCGCGAGCCCGGCCGCCATCATTCCGTAGGCCTGCACGAGGGCGTACATGAAGCCGGTGCAGCCGGCCAGCAGGTCGTAGGCGGCGGCGTCCTTGGCGCCGAGCGTGTCGGCGAGCAGCGCGCTCGACGTCGGGAACATCATGTCGGGCGTGACGGTCGCGCAGAGCAGCAGGTCGAGGTCGGCCGCATCCAGCTCGGCCTGTTCGAGAGCGGCTTTCGCGGCAGGCAGCGCGAGATCGGTGAATGCCTCCTCGGGCGCTGCGATGCGACGCTCGCGGATGCCGGTGCGCTCCATGATCCATTCGTTGTTGGTGTCGACCATCGTCGAGAGCTCGTCGTTCGTGACGATGCGGCTCGGAACGTAGGCGCCGAGACCGGTGATCGAGATCGGCGCGCCCTGCGCCTTGCCGATCACTTCTGTTCCACCGCGAAAGTCAAGGTTGCGCGACACGCAAGCTCGTCCCCCACACGGGCTTCGGCCTTCCCGCGTCCGATCGGTCCCCGCATGCGCTCGAGCTCACAGCGCAGCTCGAGCACGTCCCCCGGTCCGACGATGCGTTTGAAGCGGCACGCGTCGATGCCTGCGAAGAGCGCGAGCCGGCCGCGGTTCTCCTCCTCGCTCAGCACTGCGAGCGCGCCCGTCTGCGCAAGGGCTTCGACGATGAGCACACCCGGCATCACCGGCCGGCCGGGGAAATGCCCGCTGAGATACCACTCGTCGGTGCGCACGGTCTTGCGAGCGACGGCACCTTCGCCCGGCCGCAGCTCGAGGACCTCGTCGATCAGGAGAAAGGGCTCCCGGTGGGGCAGGATCTGCTCGATCGCCTCGCGCCCGAACGGCGTCGTAACACTCACGCGACGTCCGAGAGCTTGTCGCGGAGGCGGTTGCGGCCACGATGGGCGTAGCACTTGGCCGTTCCGACCGGCATCCCCGCGGCCTCGGAGATCTCCTCGAAGGAGAGACCGAGCGCGTCCTTCAACACGACGACGCGCGCCTGCTCCGGCGCGATCTCCGCGAGGCAGCGGTTCAGCTCGCTCCGCAACTCCGCGCGGTCGGCCTCGCGCGCCGGATCCGCATCGGTGGCGGCGCGGCGATCCTCGAGCAGCGGCTCGCAGGCACGCGCCCGCTGCCGGTTTGCGACGTCGCGGCAGGCGTTGATCGTCAACCGGTGGAGCCACGTCGCGAACTGGGACTCCCCGCGGAACTGCTTGATCTTGACGCAGAGCTTTGCGAGCGCCTCCTGAGCCGCGTCCCGCGCATCTTCAGGATCGCGGAGCAGATGGCCGGCAAGCTTTTCAACGCGTGGAGCGTGCCGCTCGCAGAGCACCGCCAGTGCCTGCGCATCGCCGTCTTTTGCTCGTTTCACCAGGATCGGATCGCTCAGCCGCGCGTAGACGAGGGGCCCTTCGGAACGGGAGGACTGCTGGATTGGACGGCGGCGGCCGGAAGGCAGTTGCATCTGTGCGCTCTAGTCTAGGAGCGTGGCCGATTCGCTCGCCCCGGACGCAGTCAGGCCGCTCCTTCGTGGCCGTTTCGGCAGCGTCTACCGCTACGCAGAAGTCGCGCCGTCCACCCAGCGGATGCTGGGCGAGGACAGCGGCGAGGGAGCGGTCGCGGTCGCAGAGGAGCAGACCGAAGGGCGGGGGCGTCTGGGCCGGCGTTGGGAGGCGGCGCCGCGCTCGAGCATCCTCGTCTCCGTCCTGCTCGTCCCGGCAGTCGAGCCGCCCCGTCTGCCCGAGCTCTCACTCGTTGCAGGTGGCGCCGTCGCCCAGGCGATTGCAGAGATCACCGGGATCGAGCCGGCGATCAAGTTTCCGAACGACCTGCTGATCGGCATGCGCAAGGTGGCGGGGATCCTGGCGGAGTCGAGCGAAGGCCGGGTGGTGCTCGGGATCGGAGTGAACGTCAATCAGACCGCGCAGGAGCTTCCGGCCGACACGCTCACCCCACCGACGTCACTGCGCGTGGTGCTGGGCGAAGCGGTCGACCGCGCACCCCTTCTCGCCGCGATCCTGTTGCAGCTCGAGCGCGACTACGACGCCTGGACTACGGGAACCGCAGCGTCCGGCTGAGGTTGCCTGCTGCGTCGCGGGCGACGATGCGAACACTCCGCACCCGGGGCGGACGAAAGGAGAACACTCCTGCGCGCACGGTGCGGGTGACGAGCTTTCCGTTCACGACGAGCCGGATGGTCGCAGGCTCGCTCACGCGGAAGCGCAGGCTGCGGAAGGAAAGCGCGCGCAACGTCGGAGCCACGGTGTCGATGCGGAAGGACACCGTGTGCACCACGGTGCCGATGTCGTTGGTCGCGGTCAGGAGGGCGGCGTACTTGCCGTCCTTCAGACCGGACGGGGTCCACGCCACGGATTCGACTCCGACCTGCAGGTCGGCGGAGTAGACAAGTACGAGCGTCTTTCCCGCCTGAGCGACCTCGAGCCGGACCGACGCAGCTCGTGTCAGCTCGAACCCGAACGTCAACGCATCGGAGGTGCCGTCTCCGTTCGGCGACACCGCGACCGGAGTGCCGGTGAAGCCGCGAACGGTTCGATCGACGAGAACGGGGATTGCAGTCGTGACCGTCGCAAGGCCGTCGGTCGCGCTCAGGACGATCTCATACCGACCGTCGGCAACCCCCGCGGCCGTGAAGCGGAAGGTCTGCTTTCCCGGCCGACGCGCTTGCGAGAAGAGCACGGAGAGATCTCGCCCGTCGGGACCACGCAACGTTGCTGTCACGGTCGCGGGAGCACTGAGCGTGTACGTGATCAGGCTCGAGTCGGTCTGCCCGTCGGCGTTTGGCGTGATCGTCCGCGGAACCGCCGTCGCCGTGCGGATCGCCAGGGCGACAGCCTTCGTGCCGATTGTGCCGGTTGCGGTACGCACGGTCGCGCCCGCCGCGATCGTCCACGAGTACGCGCCCTGCGCAGCCGTTGCGGCGTCCCACGTCCAGTCGACGTCCTGGCTCGTGCCGGTCCCGGTCGCCACTATCGTCCCCGCCGCGTCCGCGACCGTCACGGTCCAGGGCAGCGACTCCGAGAGATGTGCGCGGAACCGCACCTGCCCGCCGATTGCGCCCCGGACCGTAGGCGCATAGAGCTTCGGCAGCCCAATCGCCCCCGCCTGCTGGGCGATCGCACGGAGTTGGGCGTAGAGCGCAGACCCGGGACACGTCGTAAAGCCGGTGTCCCGGTGGCCGGAGACGGTTCTCAACACGACCGGAACTCCGGCGGCGTAGCGCTCGTTGCCGCCGGAGACCCACGTCAGGCTCGACGCCGGATCGACGTGCGCAATGTCGAGTCGCCAGGCGAGCAGATTGGCAAGTGCAGTCCTCGCAATCTTCGGTGGCGCGCTCGAGCCGTAGCTGCCGAGCACTGCGACCCCGACGGAACCGGTGTTGAACCCCTCCGCGTGCGCGCCGATCACAGGCTTGTCGACACCGCCGTACCTGCCCTCGAACACCTGCCCGTACTTGTCGACGAGAAAGTTGTAGCCGATGTCGTTCCAGCCGTTGCCCTTCACGTGGTAGATCTCGATCCCCCGCACGATCGCCGCGGATTGCGAAGCGGTGTAAGAGTTCGTGCCGGCGGTGTGGTGCACGAGCGCGAATTGCACGCTCGGTGCAAAGCTCGGCGGCGCACGCCTGATTGCCTCGTTCGCGCCCCAGACCTCGCGCGAGAGCATCAAGGGCGAACCGGTCATCGAGACCCGCCGCAGCGGGATCCGCACTTCGGGACTACGAACGAAGTACGCGCGCAGACGATCGACACGGCCATGCAGCCTGTACTGGATCGCATCGGCCGCACCGGTCCAGTAGGGATTGCCGATGCGCCAGCCGCCCTCGGCGCGCGCCTCCGCCGTTCCGGCGTTCGGGAGGTCCTCCGCTTCGGGATCTGCACGCCGCCATGCGCTCCACCTTCCGGCCAGCGACCTCGTTCGAAACTGAACTGCGCCTGAGCCGCGCCAGTGGAGCCCGATCAGATCGAACTCGGGCGTCGCCGCCGCAAGCGTCCGCTCACCGTGCAACGGCACCTCGCGCATCGTCAGCGAAGCGCCCGCGAATGCCGCGCCGGGCGCGGCGAAGAAGAGGAGCACGGCAACGAGAAGAGGTTTCATGGCGACGGCGACCCTGCTGCCAGGTTGCCTGTACCTGCCTTCGGTCTCAAGGGCGCACGCCCTCCCCTGATAGAATCCTTACGAGTTGAAGAGGGCCTTTTTGCGGGTACTTTTGCTCGCCGGAGCGGTGCTCGCCTTTGCCCCGGCCGCCTCGGCAGCGGTTCCGCGCGTGCTGGCGATCCACTTCGACGCAGAGGTCAATCCCGTCACCCAGAATTACCTCTGCCACAACCTGAGCCAGGCGGCGAAGGACGGCTACGACGCGGCGGTGATCGTGCTCGATACCCCGGGCGGCCTGCTGGAGTCGAAGGACAAGATCGTGCTTTGCGAGCTCAACGCGAAGCTCCCCGTGCTCGTCTGGGTGGGCCCCGACGGCGCGACGGCCGGCTCGGCGGGAGTCTGGATCGCGCAGGCGGCCGACTACCTCGGCATGGCGCCGCAGACGAACATCGGGTCCTCCACGCCAATCGACTCGGGCGGTAGCAACATCGGCTCCGATCTTCGCCGCAAGCTGATCAACCACGAGGCGGCGTCGTTGCGGGCACTTGCGCAGAGCCACGGGCGCAACGTCCAGTGGGCCGACCGTGCGGTCCGTGTGGCCACCAACGCAACGGCCCAGGAAGCGTTGAAGATGAACGTGATCGAGGCGGTCACACCGACGCTCCCGTCGCTGCTCGACCAGTCAAACGGCGTGAAGACCAAGCCCAGGGGTTACACCCTCGAGCTCGCGGGCGCACAGATTCACAATGTTCACCTCGGCTTCTTCACGCGCCTGCTGAACACACTGATCGATCCGAACATCCTGCCGCTGCTCTTCCTCGCGGGGCTCGCGGGGATCGGCTTCGAGATCTTCCATCCGGGGGTCGTATTGCCGGGCGCGCTCGGGGCGGTCGCGCTCGTCACCGCCTTGTTCGGCTTCTCGATCCTGCCCATCAGCTGGGGCGGGCTGCTGTTGATCCTCCTGGGCGTTGCGCTCCTGGTCGTGGACGTGCACGTGACGACACACGGCGCGCTGACGCTCGCCGGGCTGATCAGCGTGGCGGTCGGATCGATCATGCTGTTCCAGAACGCGCCGGGCTACCACACCTCGAAACCGCTCGTGATCGGAGTCGCGGTCGGCCTGGGAGCGGTCTGGGCGTTCGCGCTCAGCAAGGCCTATCAGGTACGGCACCGGCCCGTCGAAGTTGGGCCCCAGCTGATCGCCGGCTCGGTCGGCGAGGTGCGCGGCGGGGGTCTCGTCTACGTGAACGGAGAGCTCTGGCAGGCGCGCACGTCAGGCGGCGAGGAGCTTCGCCTCGGGGAACGGGTGCGGGTCGAATCGCTCGACGGGCTAGTACTCACGGTCCGTCCACTCGGCAGCGCATAGGATCGAGCCTGTGAACGCCGCACTGATCATCGTCGCGATCCTCGTTTTGCTGGTCGTCCTCTTTCTCTTCGCGGCGATCAAGGTCGCTCGGGAGTACGAGCGCGGCATCGTGTTCCGGCTCGGCCGCCTGTTGCCGCAACCGAAGGGGCCCGGTCTGTTCCTGCTGATTCCCGTCGTCGACCGGATGGTCAAGGTCGATCTGCGCACGATCACGCTGACGGTTCCCCCGCAAGAGGTCATCACCAAGGACAACGTCCCGGTCCGCGTCAACGCCGTTGCGTACTTCCGCATCGTCGATCCGAAGTCCGCAATCGTCCAGATCGAGAACTTCATGGTCGCGACCTCCCAGATCGCGCAGACGACGTTGCGTTCGGTGCTCGGCCAGCACGTGCTCGACGAGCTGCTGTCCGAGCGGGAGAAGATCAACGCGATCCTGCAGGGGATCATCGACGAGTCGACGGCACCGTGGGGCGTCAAGGTCTCGATCGTCGAGGTGAAGGACGTCGAGATCCCGTCGTCGATGCAGCGCGCCATGGCGAGACAGGCCGAGGC
>DATHGN010000034.1:0-2774 GCA_035317565.1 Gaiellaceae bacterium | reverse complement strand
CCGTGGCTCGGCAACCGTCGCCGTGGCTTCGCGCTCGCCTCGAACTCGCCACCGCAGCTCTTCTCGATCCCGGAAGGGAAGAAGTGGCTGAAGATCCGGACGATGACCGGCATCTACGAGGTGCGGGCGGTCGACCCGGCTGTTCCCCTCGGTGCGCTGCCGTTCGGCCTCGTCCGACCCGCGCTCGTCTCGGCGCTGAAGGCCCTCGACCGGGAAGAGCGCTACGACAACTGGCTGCTGGCGCGCCAGAAGGGCCTGGTAGAGCAGGCAACGTGCCGCGACGACCAGCTCCCGACGCCCGGAGTCGTCCCGCTCACGGACTACCTGCCCTTCCTCTCGGCGGGCTAGGCGGCCTTCCTGAGGCTTCGACGTCGGCCACAGCCTCAGCCTCCGCCTCGGCCTCGACTATCTGGCCCTTGCCGAGCTCCTTGGCGCGGTAGAGGGCCTCGTCCGCCCGCTCGAAGAAGCTCGTCGGGTCGTCGTCGTGCTGCAGCTCGGCGACTCCGGCTGAGACGAAGAGCCGGCCGGCTTGGCCCACCGGCCGCGAGGAAACCGCCCCGCGGAGGCGGTGGTAGAGCTGATCGGCGTCGTGCGTGGACGACTCCGGCAGGACGACGGCGAACTCGTCACCGCCGACTCTGCAAGGGATGTCGGCCGTGCGGACCGCCTCGCGCACGCGCTCGGCGGTTTCCGCGAGAACCGCGTCGCCGGAGAGGTGACCGATCCGGTCGTTGATTGCCTTGAAGTCGTCGAGGTCGAAGACGATCAGCGCCAGCTGCCGTCCGTAGCGATGCGCGCGCGCCACCTCCCGCGCGAGCGTTTCGTGGAAGTAGCGGCGGTTGTGCAGCCCGGTCAGCGCGTCGAGGTCGGCCAGTTGGCGAGCCTCCTTGAAGCGGCGCGCGTTCTCGATCGCCGGCCCCGCGCGCTTGGAGAGCTCCTCCAGCTCGCGGATCATCTCCTCCTCGAAGCGATACGACGGCGAGCGGCTGTAGATCGCGATGAAACCGATCGACCCTGCTTCTCCTGGCACGGGCACCGCCAGGCCGGAGTGGATGAGATCCTGGCCTTCGAGCGCCGCCGGATACTGGTAGACGAGCGAGATCGCGCGTGCCTCGTGGCCGTTCGGCGGGCCCGAGATCACTTGGCGCTGCGCCTCATCGGCCGAGAGCCCCATCGTGGCGACGATCGGCTTGTCGCCGGCGCTCTCGATCGAGACCAGCGCAGCGTCCACGCCCGGGATCGCGCCGCCCGCCTCGAGCGTGCGCGAAAGCACCTCGTCGAGGTCGATCGAGCCGCCGAGCTCGCCGAGAAAGCGGTTGCGCCGGCCCTCCTCCTGCGCGCGCTCGAGCGCCTCCGAGAGCTCGCGCACCATCGCCTCCATGCGCGTGTTCATCTTGGAGACGAGCGCGAGCACCTGCTGCTGCCCGCCTTTGCCGCGACGGCGGGAGCGCACGAACGCCCCCACGGACACGAGCGCAAGCGTCGCCAACGCCGCGGCTGCCGCGGCGATAACGGTGGTAGCCGTTACCACGTCCGCACTCATCTCCCTCTTCCGGTCCTCCGCCCTGCCCGGCAATAGCCACAGAACCGCCGAGCGTTCTCACTGTAATCGGGTTGCGGGCTGCAAGCTATGATTCGCAAACGGTAAAAACCCTCGATCGGATTCGCACGAACATACCGTGATCCCGCGGAGCCATGCGTGTTTTCTCGTTTGACGCTGGGGGGTCAGCTTCGCTACTATCGTCCTCCGGTTGGCAGGGGCCTACCCCTTCGCCAGCCTTTGTTGTGTCCGCCCCTAAGCAAGGAAGTAGATGCCGACCGTAAATCAGCTGGTCCGAAAGGGCAGGGTCTCGCCGCCGGCGAAGATGAAGACCCCTGCGCTTCGCGGTGCGCCGCAGAAGCGTGGAGTCTGCACGCGCGTGTACACGACCACGCCGAAGAAGCCGAACTCGGCTCTCCGGAAGGTCGCGCGCGTCCGCCTGACCAACGGCATGGAAGTGGGCGCGTACATCCCCGGTGAGGGGCACAACCTCCAGGAGCATTCGGTCGTTCTCGTGCGCGGCGGCCGGGTCAAGGACCTGCCGGGTTTCCGGTACAAGGTCATCCGCGGCGGCCTCGACGCCTCCGGCGTCGGCGAGCGGCGCCAGGGACGCTCGAAGTACGGCGCCAAGAAGGGCTCGTAGTGCCGCGTCGCGCCACCATCCAGCCCCGGCCGCTGGAGCCGGATCCCGTCCACAGCTCTCGCCTCGTCGCTCAGGTGATCAACAAGGTGATGACGGACGGCAAGAAGTCGACCGCCGAGTCGATCGTCTATCGCGCCCTGGACCGGGTCGGCGAGCAGACCGGCAAGCCGCCGGTCGAGGTGCTCGAGCAGGCGATCAAGACGGTGACACCCGTGCTCGAGGTGCGCTCGCGTCGCGTCGGCGGGGCGAACTACCAGGTGCCTGTCGAGGTGCCGCAGCGGCGCGCCCGGACCCTCGCCGTGCGCTGGCTCGTCCAGTTCGCGCGCGACCGGCGCGAGAAGCAGATGCACGACAAGCTCGCCGCCGAGATCCTCGACGCGCTGAACCAGCAGGGCGGCGCCTTCAAGCGCAAGGACGACCTCTACCGAATGGCGCAGGCCAACAAGGCTTTCGCGCACTACAGGTGGTAACGGCCATGGCTGCTACGAAGACACAGGTCGCCCTCGAGAACGTCCGGAACATCGGGATCATGGCCCACATCGACGCGGGCAAGACGACGACGACCGAGCGGATCCTCTACTACACCGGCCG
>DATHGN010000033.1:0-8061 GCA_035317565.1 Gaiellaceae bacterium | reverse complement strand
GTACGCCTCGAACAGCTCCTGCCGCTCGTAGAGAGAATCGCACCAGGCGGGTTCGTACCCTGCGACCCGGGCGTGGAGCACGAGATCGTGGTTGCGCCCGGCGACGGAGAGCGGGTCGAACTGAATCGAGCCGAGCCGGCGGAAGACAGCGAGCACTCCGTCCGGCCCACCGTCGACCGAACGCGCGGGCGCAAGCATCTGCCGGGCGACAAGGAAACGCCGTGCACCGTCAGCGGTGACGTCCATCGGCAGGACGTTATGCGAAGACCGCCGGCGCGAACGCGCTTCAGGAAGCCGAGAGTGGCGCGCGGAGTGCGCGCGTTTCCGCGCGAGCCTCGCGCCACCAGATGATCTCGTATGCGTGGAGTGCGAGCCAGACGGTCGCCACGAGTGCCAATGCGACGAGCGCGGGGACCGACGTCGCTACAGGCAGCAGTGCTGCGCAGGCAATCGCGGCGACGAGGCGGCCGCGGCCGAGCGTGCGCGTTATGCGCACGCGCAGGGCTACGTAGGCGAGCAGATAGAGCGCAGGGCCGCCGCAGAGGCCGAGCGCCGGGATCGTGTCGAGCTCGTCTCCGACATGTGCGAGCGTCGTCTTCATCGAGAACGCGAAGAGGACGATGCCGGCCACCATCGGCAGGTGCAGATACGTGTAGATGTCGCGCGCAAGCGCGGTGCGTTGGACGCCGCTTCGCTCGTCGAGCAGCTGCTGGCCCCGGATCTGGAAGAAGTCGAAGTACGCCAGCCAGAACGATGTCGCGACCACGAACCCGAGCACGGCTGCGACGATCACCCCGGTGCTGAGCCCGACGCTTCTCTCCCCGAGGCCGATGGCGACCAGGGACTCGCCGATCGCGATGATCACGATCAGCCCGTGACGCTCGACGAAGTGGGCCGGCTGCACCCGCCAGCCGCTGAGCCCGGTGAGCAGCGGTCCGAAGAAGCCGATGACGATGGCGGCCAGCCACAGCATCGCCTTGCCCCCTCCGTCGACGAACCCGGCCGCGATGATCAGTGCCGCGCCGGTGAGGAACGACGGGGCGACCCGCAGGATCGCCGTCAACAGGTCCCGGTCACCCCGTGCTGCGAGCGCGTACAGCATGAGCTGCATGACAGTGACGATCAAGAAGGCAACCCCGAAAACGACACCGTGACTGCCGAACGCATCCGGGACCGCCAGCGCGGCGACGAACATCGCCGCCATCGCAACCAGCACCGCTCCCCAGACGACACCCACACCGGGATCGACGGTGTTGGTCAACCAGGCATAGGCCGCCCAAGCCCACCAGAGCGTGGCGAGGATCAGAAGACCGTGCCCGAGGCCACTCCAGGTCGGATTGTTCGAAAGGACCGTCGTGACCTGCGTGAACCCAAACACGAAGACGAGGTCGAAGAAGAGCTCGAGCGGGGTGACCGGGTGCTCGCGCTCGGCGTTCTGTTCGATCACAGCCGGACGCTACCGAACCCCGGAGCGGGCGACGAACAGGCGCATCGCCGCACCCCATTTACCCTCTTCAGGACGTGTCTGTAATAATGAACTCAATGGTTCAGTATCCAGAGACCGTCGACCTCGCCTTCGCGGCCCTCGCCGACCCGACCCGCCGTGCCGTGCTCGAACGGCTCGGCGCCGGCAGCGCGACGATCAGCGAGCTCGCCGAGCCCTTCGGCATGTCGCTGACCGGGATGAAGAAGCACATCCGGCTGCTCGAGGAGGCGGAACTCGTTACAACGGAGAAGGTCGGCCGTGCCCGCAGATGCACGCTCGTGCCCTATGCCTTCGAGGGCATCAGCACGTGGCTGCAGCGGCTCGACCGCTTCGCGCAGGTCGTCGAACGAACGAAAGGAGCACGATGAGCACCACTACGAAAGGCAAGCAGAAGTCCGCCAAGAGCACCAACAAGAAAGAAGGATTCACAGCCGAGGAAAAAGCTGCGATGAGAGCACGCGCCCGAGAGCTGAAAGACAAGACGGACGGGGAAAGCGCCGTGCGCGCCGCGATCGCCGCGATGTCGCCGAAAGATCGCGCCCTCGCCAAGCGGCTCCATGAGCTCATCAAAGGCACCGCCCCAGACCTCACGCCGAAGACCTGGTACGGGATGCCGGCGTACGCCAAGGACGGCAAGGTCGTCTGCTTCTTCCGCAACGCGGGGAAGTTCAAGGAGAGGTACGCGATGTTCGGCTTCAACGACAGCGCGAAGCTCGACGAAGGCTCCATGTGGCCGGTCGCCTTCGCGGTGAAGGAGCTGACCGCAGCCGACGAGGCCAGGATCGGTGCGCTCGTGAAGAAAGCGGTGGGCTGAGATGAACGAGACCACCGTCACTACCCCGAATGAGCTCGAGATCCGCGTCGAGCGGATCTTCGATGCACCACGCGCGCACGTCTTCTCTGTCTGGACCGACCCGAAGCTGATCCCGGAGTGGTGGGGTGACGGCACGGTCGTCGAGGAGATGGACGTGCGTCCCGGCGGCACGTACCGCTTCAACACCGGTTACGGCGTCGTCGAGGGCGAGTTCCGCGAGGTCGACGCGCCCGAGCGGCTCGTGCAGACGTTCCAGAACCACCTGCAGACGCTCGAGTTCGAGGATCTCGGCGAGCAGACGAGGCTGACGCAGACGATGCGCTTCGAGACCACCGAGCAGCGCGACACGACGATGCAGTACGGCGTCGAGGAGGGCGCGAAGTCGGGCTTCGAACGCGTCGACGCGGTGCTACAGAAGATCGCAGCGTAAGACCGGAAAAAGGGGCCGGGCGCCTCTGAGGAGGCGCTCGGCTACCGCTGGGTCATTTCGCCGGCTCGTACGTGAGGATCGCGACGCCGTCGCCGACGATCTTCGAGTCGACGAGTCGGAGGGGCTTCTTGTCCTTCAGCTCTCCGAAGATGCGTTTTCCACTTCCGAGAACGATCGGATACACCATCAGGCGGAGCTCGTCGACGAGATCCTGTTCAAGCAGTGTCTGTACGAGCTGGGCGCTGCCGTGGACGACAATGTCGCCGTCGTACTCCTGCTTCAGCTTCGTGACCTCGGTGCCCAGGTCGCCTTTCAGAACCGTCGAGTTCTGCCATTCGGGCGCGGCAAGAGTCGACGAAACGACATATTTCGGCATGGTGTTGAACTTGTCCGCAAACTCGCCTTCCCTCGACGGCCACGCTGCGGCGAAGCCCTCGTAGGTCCTGCGCCCAAGGAGGAGCGCCTCGGACGCGAAGGCCTCGTCGAGCTTGAACTTGTCGCCTTCGTCTCCGCGGCCGATCTCGAAGCTCCAACCTCCGTGCTTGAAGTTCTCGCTCCCGCCCGGGTCCTCCATGACGCCGTCCAGCGAGACGAACTCGGTCACGACGATCCTGCCCATTGGTTCCTCCTTTTCGTAGCTCGGCGACTGACGAGATACCAGGCCTCGATCTCGCCCTTGCCCTTGATCGGGATTGTCCCCCGCGGCTCGCAGACGAACTCGTCCTCGAGCAGTTCCTTCGTTGCACGTGTGATCTGGATCCGGCCCGAAGTCCCGTGGGACTCCATGCGGCTCGCGGTGTTCACCGCGTCACCCCAGAGGTCGTACAGGAACCGCTTCCGGCCGATCACGCCGGCGATCACCGGTCCCGAGTTGATGCCGACGCGCAGCTCGAGTCCGAGCTGCCCGACCTCGTCGGCCGAGTGCATCGCAGCCTGCATGTCGAGCGCCATCAGCGCGAGCGCGTGTGCATGGTCAGGCCGGGGTGAAGGGACGCCCGCGGCGACCATGTAACAGTCGCCGATCGTCTTGATCTTCTCGAGCTCATAGCGCTCGGCGAGCACGTCGAAGTGGGTGAAGAGGTGGTCGAGCACACCGACGACCTCGGCCGGCGGGAGCCGCTCCGCGAGCGGGGTGAAGTCCACGACGTCGGCAAACAGGATCGACGCCGAGCTGAACTGGTCGGCGATCGTCTGCGTCTGGGCCTTGAGCCTGTCGGCGATTGACCGTGGCAGGATGTTGAGGAGCAGGCTCTCCGACCTCGACTGCTCCTCTCTCAAGGCCGCGAGCGCGTCCCGGCGCTGGCTGGCGAACACGGCCAACAGCGTGAAGACGATCGTGCCGCCGACCGTTACGTTGAGGGCGAGCATCGTGCTCGTGAACCACAGGGGGACAGCCGGTGACACGCCGCCCAGCAGTTCTCCGGCGAGGCCCGAGCCGAGGAACACGACGACGTACGCGACGTACCAGCGAGCCGCGGCTCGGACGTCGCTGAACACGAGCGCTCCGAGCGGGGCGAGGATTCCCCACAGACCGACTCCGCCGGAGTCGAGGAAGCCCCCCAGCGGCACCATCGACAGCGTCGGAGCGAACAGGATCGCCACCTGGCCGACGTAGAGGAACTGGTCGAAGTTCCGTGTGCGTGAGAAGACGACGATGGAGGCCAGCAGGACCACGAAGTACCCGAGCGGCACCCAGCCGACGGGTGATCCGAAGGCGAGATAGAGAGCGGCCCACAGCAGCGAGACCGGCAGGATCAGCATCGAGATCAGCACGAGGAGCGCCTTGCTCGCGCGCGTGTCCTCGTCGTCGTGCGGATCCGCGCCGATGAGCGCGAGCCGCGCCACCAGTCGCTCGCGGACGCTCGGGATCGGGCTCACCTCGTTCACACCCGAGACGGTACTGCGGCGACCATCGGCAAGATGGCTGAACGCGATGCAGCTAGGCTTCGCCGCCGTGGATGCACCGACAGCCAGCTACGTCGACGCGCTCGCGCGGCTGAGCCTCTTTGCCGACCTGTCGCACCCACAGCTCGAGGCGCTCGCGCACTCGTTCGACGAGGAGGTCTTCGCCGAGGGCCAGCGCGTCATCCGCCAGGACGTGACCGGAGGGGGTTTCTACGTGATCCTCGACGGCGAGGCGAAGATCATCATCGACGGTACGGAGCGTGCGCGTCTCACTCGAGGCGACTTCTTCGGCGAGATCTCGATCTTGACGGACGAGCCGCCGGTCGCCGACGTGGTCGCGACGTCCCTCCTGCGCTGCCTGATCATCGCGGACAACGAACTGAAGGCGTTTCTGCTCAAGCAACCGAGCGTGACGTATCGAATGCTCCAGATCGAAGCGCGGCGGTTACGAGCCGCGAACGTTTGGAACGGCTAGACGAGCGTCCATTCCCTCCGGGCGACTACGACGTCGTGCTGGTGGGAAGCGGGCCCGGCGGACTGCAGACCGCGTACAGCCTCGCCCGCACGGGGATTCCCCGGTGCGCGGTGATCTCGCGCGACCCGGCGCCGGGCGGCATGTTCCGTCGCTTCCCGGTCTATCAGCGCCTCATCAGCTGGACGAAGCCGGACGCGCCGTTCGAACGGGGCACCCGGGAGTACGAGTGGTACGACCACAACAGCCTCGTCGGCGACGAGCGTGAGCATCAGGCGCTCGCACCGGAGTTCATGGATCGCGCGTTCGATGTTCCGGCCCGCCCCGAGATGGAGGCGGCGCTCGTCGAGTTCGCTACGCGCGGGGACGTTCGCGTTCGCTACGGCTGCGAGTGGCTGTCGACGCGGCGCGACGATGCGGGCTTCGTGCTCGCGACGTCGGACGGCGAGTATCGCTGCCGGGTCTGCGTGTTTGCGATCGGCGTGACTGAGCCGTGGGTTGCTCCGATTCCCGGGCTCGAAGCGGCGCCGCACTATGTCGCGGCGAACGCACCCGAGCGCTACGAGGGCAAGAGCGTCTTCATCGTCGGCAAGCGGAACTCGGGATTCGAGCTCGCACAGGGTCTCCTGCCCTGGGCACGCCGCATCGTGCTTGGCTCGCCCCGCCCGGTGGACGTCGCGATGCTCGCCTTCTCGCCGCTCAGCATCCGGTACCTCTCGCCGTATACCGAGCACATCCGCGGCGGGACCGGAAGCTATGTCGTCGACGCGGCGATCGAACGCGTGGAGCGCCACGCGAATGGGTACCGCATCCATGCGAGCGGGACGACGTGGGAGGGGGAACTCGAGCTCGAAGTCGACGAGGTGATCGCGGCGACGGGCTTTCGTGCGCCGGTACGGGACTTGCCGACCGTGGGCGTGGCGATGGTCAACGACGGCCGGATGCCTGCGCAGACTCCGTACTGGGAGAGCGTCTCGGTCCCTGGGATCTACTTCGCGGGCAACATGACCCAGGCTTCGCCAGGCCTACGCAAGCACGGTGCGACGAGTAGCTCGGGATCGGTCAACGGGTATCGCTACAACGCGCGCGTTCTCGCGCGGCACATCGCGGAGAAGCATTTCGGGCTCGGGCGCGAGCGGCGCTCGCTCAACGGCGACGAGGTCGTTCCGTATCTGCTCGGGGAGCTCGCGCATGCGCCTGAGCTCTGGACGCAGAAGGGGTACCTCGCGCGGGTGGTCGACATCGATGGCGCCGACAGCATCCGCGACGAGGGCATCGTCCCGCTCGCGGACTTCGTGGACCGCGACGACGGCGACTCCTGTGCTGTCGCGGTCGAGTACGACGCCGACGGGACGATCATCCCCGTCGTGTACCTCCGGCGGGGCGGGCATCTGGTCGAGCACTCGTTGCCTCCGCATCCCCTGCACAGGTTCGGTACCGACGAGCATCGTCAGCAGCTCGCGGCGTGCCTGGCGCCGCTCCTGTCCCAAAAAACGAACGCGTCGCGGGTCTGAGACTGCAACCATTGGGGTTCATGCCCTCACATAGGTGGGAGTGAAGGGCAGGAGTTCGTCCTGCCCTTCCTGGATGACGCCGTAGCTCGCTTCGGGGACCTCGTTCCAGGCGCCGACGAGATCGCCGAGCGGCTCGGAGACGACCAGCCGCGTCTCGTCGGAGAGCTCATGGAGCACCGGATTGTCCGGGTACTGGGCGCGAAGGGTGTCAACGGCGGTGCTGTAGAACAGGGAGCGCGACTTGCCCTGACTCGAGTAGCGGAAGGCCCAGACCCGGTCACCATCGGTCGTCGCGACGGTCATCTGGATCGGGTGCTCGACGCCGTGCCCGCGCCCGGTCTCTTCGATCAGCCCAACAGCACGCGCGACCGCTCCCGGCGGGTCGTCTTCGAGGCCAAGCGTGAGCGCGAGGTGGAAGAAGATCTCTGAGTCGGTCGTGCCTTCGATCTCGGGGTAGAGCACCGGGTCAACCGCAAGTAGGAGGTCGCGCTTCACCTGTTGAAAGTCGTGGATCAGGCCGTTGTGCATCCAGAGCCAACGACCGTGGCGGAACGGGTGACAGTTGGTCTGCTGGACCGGAGAGCCGGTGGAAGCCCGGACGTGCGCAAAGACGACTCCGGAACTGATGTGGCCGGCGAGCTCGCGCAGGTTGCGGTCGTTCCAGGCCGGCTCCGTGCTGTGGAAGACGGCAGGTGCACTTTGCGCCCCGTACCATCCGATTCCGAATCCGTCACCGTTCGTCTCCTCCGCTCCCAGCTGCGAGTGAAGGCTCTGGACGATCAGCGAATGCTTCGGCCCATAGAGCAGCTCCTCGAGCAGAACGGGGGAGCCCGAATACGCAAGCCAGCGACACATTCGTCGACCATTCAGACATCAGTGAGCCGGGCGAGGCTTCATCCCGAGGGGATGAACGTCAGAAGGAGGGTGGGTCCTGCCGCAGGATGGGCTCCGGCGGCCGCGAACTCCACCGATGATGGAAGACGAGACGAGGCTCGAACGGCGACTCGACCGTGTCGTGGCCCACGCTACGAGGCCGCGCGGGGCGGCTGTCGTGATCGCCACGGTGTCGACCTCGATAACGGTCGGGGCGGGAATATTGATGACGGTCGCCGACCGCAAGAGCTTTCCGTCGATCGGATCCGGGCTCTGGTGGGCCGTCCAGACGGTCACGACGGTCGGGTACGGGGACCACGTTCCCGCGACTGTCGCCGGCCGGCTCGTCGCCGCGCTCGTGATGCTGGTCGGGATCGGCTTCCTGACAGTCATCACCGCCGCCATCACGAGCACGTTCGTGTCACGCTCACGCCGCGAGCAGACGGCCTCCGGTCCGACCACTCCGACGGAGGAACAGCTTAGGCAGATCGCTGGGCGGCTGGAACGGATCGAAGCCGCGCTGGCCGATCGCCCGTCGGGCTGAGCTACGCCTCTAAGATCGGGGCG
>DATHGN010000032.1:0-2003 GCA_035317565.1 Gaiellaceae bacterium | reverse complement strand
CGCAGCCGCTTCGTCTCCTCTGAGAGCGCGTAGTTGTCGGCGCGCATCGTCCGGGACGAGACCTCGGACATGCCGTAGTCGAAAACCATCGCCCGCGCGAGCTCCGTCACGCGCTCGAGGTCGTTCGCGGCGCCGTTTGTGACGCGCCCGAAGACGATCTGCTCTGCGGCGCGACCGGCGAGATAGACCTTGAGCAGGTCCTCGAACTCCTCGGTCGTATGCAGGTAGCGCTCCTCGGTCGGCAGGTTGAGCGTGTACCCGAGCGCCTGCCCGCGCGAGACGATCGTCACCTTGTGCACGGGCAGCAGGTCGCCCGTCAGGTGCGACATGACCGCGTGACCGGCCTCGTGGTAGGCCAGGATCCGCCGCTCCTTCTCTGTCACGACCTTGCGCTGTTGAAGGCCAGCCACCACGCGTTCCATCGCGTCTTCGAAATCACACTGCTTGATCGACGTCTGGCTCGAGCGGCCGGCGAAGATCGCAGCCTCGTTGGCGATGTTCTCGAGCTCCGCGCCGGTGAGGCCCGCCGTCTGCCGGGCGACCGACTTCAGGTCGACGTCCTCGGCCAGCGGCTTCCCTCTCGTGTGGACGAGCAGGATCGCCTCGCGGCCCGCGAGATCGGGCGCCGCAACGAGCACCTGGCGGTCGAAGCGACCGGGGCGCAGGAGTGCCACGTCGAGGTCCTGGAGACGGTTCGAAGCACCCATTACGACGATCTGCTCGCGCGACTCGAAGCCGTCCAGCTCGACGAGCAGCTGGTTCAGCGTCTGGTCCTGCTCACGGCTGAAGCCGTGGCCCGTGCGCTGCCCGCCGACCGCGTCGAGCTCGTCGATGAAGATGATCGCGGGCGCGTGCTTCCGCGCCTCGTCGAAGAGCTTGCGGATCCGCGCGGCGCCGAGGCCGGCGAACATCTCGACGAATGCCGAGGCGCTCTGGGCGTAGAACTTCGCGCCCGCCTCGCTGGCGATCGCCTTCGCAAGAAGGGTCTTGCCGGTTCCGGGAGGGCCGTACAGCAGGATCCCTTTCGGGATGCGCGCCCCGAGCCGGCCGAAGCGCTCCGGCTCGCGCAGGAAGTCCACGACCTCCGAGAGCTCCGCCTTGGCCTCATCGAGACCCGCGACGTCGCTCCAGGAGACGGTCGAGGCGGCGGTGATCGTCTTCGCGGCGCTCACCCTCGGCATCACCTGGAGCGTGCGCCAGAGGATGTAGACCATCAGCACGAGTAGCACCGCGAAGAACAGCGGTAGCCAGTTCGCGACTCCGTCTCTGAAGAAGACCAACCAGTCCATGCCCACTCTTGTTATCGACTGCATTGGCCGCAGAGTCAACCTCGAACCGGCTGCGGGAGCGCGAATCCGCGCCTCTAGACTAAGCCGCGTGTTGCCGATCCCCCCGCATTTCGACCCCGAGAGCGTCGACCTCGTCTGGCGCGTCCCGTACCAGGAGCGGGCGCAGTCGGCCGAGGCCTGGGCGCGCGAGCACGAGCTGAAACGAGCTGCGGACGACCGGCTGCAGGTCTGCCTGGTGGCCGTCGACGTCCAAAACACGTTCTGCATTCCCGGCTTCGAGCTGTTCGTCGCTGGGCGCTCGGGGATGGGCGCGGTCGACGACAACCGGCGCCTGTGCGAGTTCATCTACCGGAATCTGGACGCGCTCACGCAGGTGGTGCCCACGCTGGACACGCACCAGGCGATGCAGATCTTCCACGCCGTCTGGCTCGTGGACGAAGACGGCCGGCACCCGGAGCCGTACAGCCTGGTCGGCACCGCAGACGTGGAGGCCGGGCGCTGGCGAGCCAACCCGACCGTCGCCGAGACGCTTGGGCTCGAGCCCGAATACGCGCAGCGCCACCTGCTCCATTACGTGCGGGCGCTCGAGGCAAGCGGCAAGTACCGGCTGACGATCTGGCCCTACCACGCGCTTCTGGGCGGGATCGGCCACGCCCTCGTATCCTCGCTCGAGGAGGCGATCTTTTTCCACGGGATCGCGCGGCGATCGCAGCC
>DATHGN010000031.1:0-9084 GCA_035317565.1 Gaiellaceae bacterium | reverse complement strand
CTCTTCGAGCTGATCCGCCATCAGGGCCGCTGGGTCGGCACGGCGAACTACGCGCAGATCTTCCACGACTCGGAGTTCTGGCGCGTCCTGCTGCGCACTGTGCTCTTCACCGTCGTGAACGTCACGTTGACGATGGTGCTCGGGACGGGGATAGCCTTGCTGCTGCTTCAGGTGTCTCGGTGGCTGCGCGTCGCGCTGACGACCGGGCTCGTCCTCGTGTGGTCGGTACCGGTCATCGTTGCGGTGGACATCTGGCGCTGGATGGTCGACTACGAGTTCGGCGTCGCGAACTGGTCTCTACAGCACCTTCACGTCGGGAACTTCGTCCGGCACGACTGGTTCGCGAATCCGTGGACCGGCTTCGGTGTGATCACGGCGCTGATCGTCTGGGGCGCGATCCCGTTCATCACGATCACGGTCTACGCAGCGCTCGCCCAGGTGCCGCAGGAGCTGCTC
Organism: Gaiellaceae bacterium; assembly: GCA_035317565.1. Lineage (GTDB taxonomy): Bacteria > Actinomycetota > Thermoleophilia > Gaiellales > Gaiellaceae > 3-1-20CM-4-69-9. The sequence goes on along the minus strand of DATHGN010000031.1, from coordinate 8,628 downwards.
GAGGCAGCCGCGATCGACGGTGCCCGTCCCTGGCGGATCTTTCGCGAGGTGACGATGCCGCTGCTGATGCCGATCTTCGTCATCCTCACGAGCCTGTCGATCATCTGGGACTTCCAGGTCTTCCAGCAGATCTGGGTGATGCTCGACGGCCGGCCGACGAGCGACTACTACACGATGGCGATCTACGCCTTCCACCAGTCCTTCCAGATCAGCGAATACGGGCTCGGCGCCGCGATCGCGGTCGTGATGGTGCTCTTCATGTTCGGCGCAACGCTCGTGTACCTCCGGCAGATGCTGAGAGCGGGGGAGATTCGGTGACCTCCGGCACCCAGATCGCACCGACCCCGATCCCGCCCATCGCTCCGCGCATCAGCGGTCGCCGTCGTCTGCACAAGCTGGGCTGGAACGTGCTCGGCGTGATCGTGCTCGTCGTGATGGTCTTTCCCGTTTACTGGATGGTCGCGACGGCGTTCAAGCCGGGACAGAAGATCCTCAGCTATACCCCGCAATGGATTCCGACGAGTCCGACGCTGTCGAATTTCCGGGATGCCGTCCATCAGCCGTTCTTCTGGGATGCGGTGAAGAACAGCGTGATCGTCGTCACCGTCGTGGTCGCACTGTCGGTCGTGCTCGCGTTCCTCGCGGCGCTCGCGCTGGCGAAGTTCCGTTTCTACGGGCGGAAAGCGTTCATCGTGCTGATCCTCGGTGTACAAATGGTGCCGCTCGCCGCCCTGATCATCCCGCTGTACATCCTCATGTCGCGCCTGCACCAGGTCGACAAGCTGACGGGCGTGATCGCGATGTACCTGACGTTCGTCTTGCCGTTCACGGTCTGGACGATGCGTGGCTTCCTGCTCGGCATTCCCAAGGATCTGGAAGAGGCCGCGATGGTGGACGGCGCGACCCGCTTCGGCGCATTCGTGAGGATTCTCCTGCCCCTCGTCGGTCCGGGTCTCGTCGCAACGTCGATTTTCGCCTTCATCCAGGCCTGGAATGAGTTCATCATTGCCTACGTGTTCCTCCACACACCGCAGAAGCAGACGCTGATGGTCTGGCTTGCCTCGTTCACGACTCTGCGCGGAACGGACTGGGGGCCACTGATGGCGGGCGCGACGCTCTGTGCTCTCCCTGTGGTCGTTTTCTTCCTGCTCGTGCAGCGGCGGATCGCATTCGGGCTCACTGCTGGGGCGGTGCGCGGGTAGTGGCGCAGATCGAGCTCGTCCACCTTTCCAAGGTCTACGGCGGCGACGTGACCGCTGTCCGCGACCTCAACCTCGAGGTCGCAGAGGGCGAGTTCGTCGTGCTCGTCGGCCCATCCGGGTGCGGCAAGACGACGGCGCTGCGCATGATCGCCGGGCTCGAGGAGATCAGTTCGGGGGAGATCCGGATCGGCGGGAAGGTCGTGAACGACCTTGCCCCGCGCGATCGCGACATCGCGATGGTCTTCCAGACCTACGCGCTCTATCCGCACAAGACCGTCTACGACAACCTGGCGTTCGGGCTGCGCATGCGGAAGGTGCCGAAGGAGGAGCAGAAGCGGCGTGTCGAGGAGATCGCACGCGTGCTCGGCCTCGGTGACATGTTGCAGCGCCGGCCGGCGCAACTGTCCGGTGGGCAGCGGCAGCGCGTCGCGATGGGGCGGGCGATCGTTCGCGAGCCGAAGGCGTTCCTGATGGACGAGCCGCTTTCGAACTTGGACGCAAAGCTGCGCGTGCAGATGCGCGCGGAGATCGCACGCATTCAGCAGGCGCTCAAGGTGACCACCGTTTACGTCACACACGACCAGGTCGAGGCGATGACCATGGGCAACCGGGTCGCCGTGATGCGTGACGGCAAGTTGCAACAGGTCGACACGCCACAGCGGCTGTACGACGCGCCGGTCAATCTCTTCGTCGCGAGCTTCGTCGGTTCGCCGCCGATGAACCTTTTCGAAGCCGGCCTTGAGAGCGACGACGGGAAACTCGTCTGCCGAATCGGTGACACGGACCTCGAGCTTCCGTCCGATCTCGCTGCGGAGCGTCCGTCGCTCGCGAACTATGCCGGCAGGCGCGTCGCTGTCGGTATCCGTCCCGAAGACGTCCGCGAGGCTGCGGGGTGGGACGGCACTCGGCTACGGGGCCGGATCCTGCTCGTCGAGTCTCTCGGCTCGGAACAGCTGGTCCACATCGAGATCACCGCCACACCGCTCGAGCGTTCGGATCTCGTCGACATCGCCGCCCAGCCCCCAGGTCCCTCCCTGGGCGTCGACGACTCAGAGCGGTCGGTGACGCTCCTCGGCCGCTTCGACCGGCATCTCCTCCTCGCGCCGGGCGAAGCGGTCGAGGTGGCGATCGATCCCCGTCTCCTCCATTTCTTCGATCTGGAGACCGGGGCAGCCATCTCCAGGGTCGACGTGCCGGTCGCGACGCCGGTCGCCGGGTAGCCGTGCGACTCGGAGTCGGGGCAGCGCTCGTCGACGGGAGCCTGGTGCCGGGCGACGTCGAGGTGGCCGACGGCCGCATCGCCGGCGTCGGCTTGAGCTCCGCCAACGGGAGTGGCGTTGCCGCTCCCGGTTTCGTCGACCTGCAGGTCAACGGCTTTGCCGGAGTGGACTTCTTCACGGCCGACATGTCGGGCTATCGCGGTGCAGGCAACGCGTTGCTCCAGGGAGGTGTCACCGCGTACCAACCGACGTTCATCACTTCGCCGGAAGACGAGCTCATCGCCGCGCTACGGGAGGTGCCACAGAACGGTTCTGTGCCGCGCATCATCGGTGCGCATCTCGAGGGACCGTTCATCTCGGGCGAGCGGCTCGGCACGCATCCTGCCGAAGCGCGGCGCGATCCCGACTGTCAGCTCTTGCAGCGATTGCTGGCCGCCGGGCCGGTGAGCCACGTCACGCTGGCGCCTGAGCTCCCCGGTGCGTACGAGCTGATGGAGCTCCTGAGGCAGCGCGGCGTGACCGTGTCATGTGGGCACTCGAACGCGACTGCGGCGGAAGCGCGCGCTGCCTTTTCGCGCGGCGCCAAGACGGTGACGCACATCTTCAACGCGATGCGGCCCTTCGCGGCGCGTGAACCGGGCCTCGCCGGTGCAGCACTCGTCTCGGGCGATGTTGTCGTGCAGGTGATCCTCGACGGCGTACACCTCGCCGACGACACTGCGCGGCTCGTGTGGCAGGCCGCTGCCGGCAGGGTCGCCCTCGTCACCGACGCCACCGCCGCAGCAGGCGCCGGCGACGGCAGCTACACGCTCGCCGGCGTGGACTTCGAGGTCGAGAACGGCGTCGCTCGCAGCGCCGAGCGAGTGCTCGCCGGCAGCACCGTGCCCATGATCGAGGCGGTGCGGAACCTCGTGCAACTCGGCGCTCCCATCGGAGCCGCACTGTCCGCTGCGAGCGAAGTGCCCGCACGCATCGCGGGCCGGCCGGAGCTCGGCACTCTCAGGCCTGGATCGGTCGCAGACGTCGTGGTTGTCGACGACAGCCTCGAGATCGTGCGAGTGCTCGTCGGCGGCGCCGACGCAACCGGCTGACTACCTGAGGATGACGAGGACGTAGCGAATCGACACCGTTGCTCCGAGCGCATCCCTGACGGAGACTGTTGAGCTGGCCGTCTAGCTCCAGAGACGTGGACAGCACCGCCGCCGAAGACTGGATCCGTGCCCACGTTGATCCAGTCGGGACGATCGAGACCGTGCACGAGCGACCGTGGTCGACGGTCCTGCGCGTGCCACTCGCCGACGGTTTCGCCTGGTTCAAGGCGTGCGCGCCGGTCCAGGCATTCGAACCGCGCCTTACCTCCGAGCTCTTCGCACGCTGGCCCGACCGGCTCCCGGAGGTGCTCGGGCACGACGAGGAGCGGGCCTGGCTCCTTCTTGCCGACGCGGGCACACCGATTCGCGTGTTCGGCAACCCGCCCGAAGCATGGCTCGCCGCGTTGCCGCTCTGCTCCGAGCTCCAGCGCGGGGAAGTTGCGCACGCGCACGAGCATCTCGAGCACGGCGTTCCGGACCTGCGCGTTCCAACATTGCCGGGACGTTACGAGCGTTTCCTCCACGGCGAGCTGCCTCTGGAGCAGGACGAGATCCACCGCCTGCGCGAGTTTGCGCCCCGCTTCGCGGAGCTCTGCGCCGAGCTCGCCGCGCACGACGTGCCCGAGACGATTCAGCACGACGACCTCCACCACGCGAACGTGTACTCACAAGGCAAACAGTTGCGCCTGCTCGATTGGGGCGACTCGTCGGTCGCGCATCCCTTCTTCTCGCTCGTCGTCACGTTCCGCTTTCTCGAGGAGATCAACAAGCTGCTGCCGTCGGACCCGTGGTTCGCGCGACTCCGCGACGCGTACTTGGAGCCATGGGGCAGCGGTCGCGAGGACACGTTCGCCGTCGCGATGCGTGTCGGCAAGTTTGCGCATGCGTTCGCGTGGGCACGCCAGCGCGATGCCTTGCCGCCGGAGGAACATCCTCAGTTCGACGAGTGGTATCGGGTCGTCATTCGGCGTGCGGTCGCCGAGACGGGCGGCGATTAGCGGCCGACCCAGATGTCGCGCTGCTCGATGACGAGCCCTTCTGGGTCGAAGCGCAGGAGCGAAACGCCGACGAGGTCCTCGGTACCGCCGTCGACGAGCGTGGTCTGCCCGTTCCACGGGACGGCGGCACGATCGCCGTCCACGACCGGCGTTCCGAATTCGCACTCCGCAGACTCCTCCTCGTCGAACACGCGAGTGAGGTAGCCGGGCTCAGGCTCGCGAAACGGATGCTGCTGCCAGTACACCCCGTCGGCGTAGAGAGCAGCGATGGCGTCAGCGTCATGCTCGCGCCAACCGCGCTCCCAGACGTCGGCCCACCGCTGCGCGGCTTCGCGTGTATCCACGTCGCGAGTCTAGATCCGCGGATGCTCGATCACAGCCGGAGTCGATACCGGCGCTCCACGAGGCGAACACCAGAGCCCATCCGGATCTGCACAACCGCGATGACAGGACCTCGCACGCGGCCGGCGTAGCGGAGTGCGAGGAGGGCCCGGGCGCCGGGAGCCAGCGCAGGTCGCGGCGCGATCTGTAGCCGCGCGACACGGTCGCCGTGGCGGAGCAACGACGCTGTTACGTGCCCGCGGAGTTGCACGGTGACGTTGCCGCGGTTGACGACCTGGACGAGGATGAACCGTAAGCTCCGCGCCCGGTGGACGCGAACACCGCCCAACGCGAGACGGCGGACGATCCTGCCCGGCATCCGCACACTGACCCGGACCCCAAGCCTTAGCCGAAGGGCAACGCGGCTTCCGTGCTGCGGGCGCGTCGTCAGTAGGACCAGCACGTGATGGTCGCCGGGTTCGGCGTGTCGTCTCGCCTCGGCGCGGAGGGTCAAGACTGCGCTTCTCCCGGGGCGGAGGAGCAAGCGTTCCGGTGAGATCTGGAGCCACCTCGCGACGACGGTTCGCCGAAGGACGTCGACCACGACCTGCTCGGTGCCGTCGTTCCGCAGGTTGATCCTCCTCGAACCGGGTGCGGCAAATGCGAGTCGTGCGGGCGAGACGGAGAGCGCGACGCGAGGCCGATCGGCGCTGACCGCCTCTGAGGAGGAGGCGGTCAGCAAAAGCCCGGCGAAGACGGCAGGCCCGAGCGCTCTTTTCAACGAGCGACCGCCGTGAACGTCACGGTTGCCGAGTAGCGGCCGGTCGCGACGAGCGGCAACGGAGCAGAGAAACCGATGTTTGTCGCCCAGACATCTCCGTCTGCTGCACTCGCTGCGGACTTCGTGCCGACGGTCAGCCCCGTCGCCGGGGCGATCGGGATCGGAACGAGTGCGCCACCGCCGAGCGCGCCTCCTAGCGTTCCGCCGGCAGGTGCGGTCGCCGACAGCGCGAGCGGAAGGTCGGTCGGGGCGAAGGTCGTCCGAGCGACCACGAGCGAGTAGCCGGCAGTGTTGTTGCTCGACACGGTGACCCGCTCGGGGAGCGGCGCCGGCCGATCGCCTGACGTAAAGGTTCCAAAGCTGAGCGACGGACGATCGAGTGACATGGTGAGGACGGAAGCGACGTCGAGAGCGACGTTCACGGACCCGCTCGGCCCGGAGGAAGGCGTGCCCGCACACACGTGCGCCGGAGAAGCTGAGTTCCGTGGCGCAGGCGTGGCCGCCGTGAAGTCGGCTGCATTGTCATTCGTGTCAGTGCAACCGCTGTTCGCACGAACCGCGGCCGTGGTGTTGGAAAGCGCCGCGGCGGATCCGGAGCCCTCGAAATCGCTCGCATCGCCGTAGCCGACGAAATCCTCGACGAGCCCCGAACAACTTCCGGCCGAGGCGCCACAGTTGAGCGCGGCCGCACCGGGAACGAGCGCAATCTTCCCGCTCGCCGCGCCGAGATTGCTCGTTCCGGTCGCGTCCGGCGTCGGAAGAGCGGCGCCGACGTCGGCGTTCGATGCCAGCTGAACCAGATACGAGCGGCCCGGCGCGATCGTTCCCGCAAGGGCGGTCGCCTGCCATGTTGCTCCAGCGGCCGTGGCGTACTGCACTGTCCAGCCCGCCAGGTCGACGGTGCCGGACCCGGCGTTGAAGAGCTCGACGTAGTCGTTCCGAAATGTGGCGCCCGCGTTTCCGCCGCCTCCGTAAATCTGGCTGACGACGACATCGGTGGACTCGGCGGCATCGGCGGCGGCAGGAAGGAGGAGCAGTACTCCGAGGGTGACGACCAGCAGGACTCTTGACATGCGCACTCCGATCGGTTGAAAGGCCAGTGGCCTTCCGTCATAGATCGGAGCGGAAGCGAGCGAAAGGGTACGTCAGCGTTTCGGCGCACTCACGGCGCGCTTCACTCACAGTGAGGAAGGAGTGCGTCAGTGCTTGCGAATGCGCCGGATGCCGACGATCCGGGATCCATACGATGAGCTTCCCAACGTGACCACCTGCACGACGGTGCCCGAGTGAGGCGCATGGACCATACGCCCGCGCCCGATGTAGATGCCGACGTGTCCGAGCCCGGAGAAGATGAGCACGTCGCCGGGGCGCATCCGCGAACGTGCGACGCGCCGGCCCGTATCAAACAACGCGTAAGAGCTGTGCGGGAGCGCGATGCCGAGCCGGGCGTACGTCCAGTAGACGAGCCCCGAGCAGTCGAAGCCGGTCGCCGGCGAGGAGCCTCCCCAGCGATATGGCACTCCCACCTCTTTGACGGCAATTGCCGCTGCGCGATCGCCGAGGGTTCGAGTCGTCCGCTTGTGGCCGTCAGGCGAAGGTTCATGTTGCGCTGCCGCCGCTGTCGCGTCGTGCAGAACAGCAACCGTGCTGCAGAACAACGTCACGGCGAATGCGCACGTCAGCAGGCGGCTGCGGAGAGAGGTCGGCACGGGGGAGGGTGAACAACGGGCCGCGAAGAAGGAGAGGCAGCCCTGGGCCTGTTCTTGAGCGTCGCATCGTAATCAGGAGGACGGCCTTGTCTACCCCCTTTGGGTAGCGCGTAGCAATCGCCACAAGCAGCCGGCCCTGGCAGCCACTACGTCTGGAATCCAAAGCCGCCCCGCGCCGACGAGGTTGTTGCGTGCGCTGCTGCTCACTGAGCGGGAGACATCGGATTGTCCCGGAGACTCGTGGAGATCCTCTAGGGCCGGCGGTGTCGCCGTAAGCGTCGCGCGGCCGCTTCGGAGGATGGTGGCCGACGGCAGCGACAACAAGGAAAGGACGTTGCCGCTCGTCTCCACTTCCAATTTACACCGCAGTTGGGGCTTGCGGCAAGCCCCCAGTCGTGCCGCACAATCACGGTGCGCAAGCCAACGCCTACGGAGAATGGAGGGAGCGAAATGCGTGTGTCGTTGTCGACGTATCCGGCCGGAGTGTGGCGATGACCGAGCATGCGGTGGTGATCGCCGGAGGCGGTCCCACGGGGCTGATGCTGGCGGGTGAGTTGGCGTTGGCGGGCGTCGACGTTGCGATTGTCGAGCGGCGCTCCAGCCAGGACCTCCCCGGCTCGCGCGCAGGCGGTCTGCACTCACGCACCATCGAGGTTCTCGATCAGCGTGGAATCGCCGATCGGTTCCTCTCGGAGGGGCAGGTGGTCCAGGTCGCTTCGTTCGGCAGCACCCGTTTTGACATCAGCGACTTTCCCACCCGGCACCCATACGCGCTCGGACTGTGGCAGAAACACATCGAGCGCATCCTGGCCGGCTGGGTCGGCGAGCTACCGGTGACGATGTACCGCGGACGCGAGCTGACGGGGTTCGCGCAGGACGACACCGGCGTCGGCGTCGCGCTGTCGGACGGACAGTCGCTGCGTGCGCACTATCTCGTCGGGTGCGACGGAGGACGCAGTCTGGTCCGTAAGGCGGCCGGCATCGATTTCCCCGGCTGGGATGCGACCATGAGCGCGCTGCTCGCCGAGGTCGAGATGACCGAGGAGCCGGAAACGGGCACTCGTCGCAGTCCCTCGGGCATGCATGCCATCGGCAAGGTGGAGTACGAGATCCGCGACGGCGAGGTGGTCTACAAGGATGGCGGGACGGTGCGGGTCATGGTGACTGAACCGCACGTCGGATCCACTAGCGAACCCAGCCTGCGCGATCTCAGCGAGGGACTCATCGCCGTGTACGGGACCGACTACGGGATTCACAGTCCCACCTTCATCTCCAGATTCACCGACACGACTCGGCAGGCCGCGAC
>DATHGN010000030.1:0-9019 GCA_035317565.1 Gaiellaceae bacterium | reverse complement strand
CGTCGTGGCGACGATCGTGTGGTCCCCGCAGCGTGCGCGCCAGCCGTTCTCCGTCCGTGCGAGCTCGGCGAGCGGTGACTTGGGAAAAGTCTGGATGTCGGAGCCCTCGGCGTTCTCGCGGAGCGCGGTCGTGATCGCGTGTCCGGTCCGGTCACCGACCTGCAGCAGGCGCTTGCGCGACGCGCCGCCGCAGCGCGCGAGGCGATAGCCGCCGTTCTCGCGCGTGAACTCGACGCCGAGCTCCTCGAGCCAGTGGATCGCCGACGGCGCCTCGTCGGTGAGGATCTCCACGAGCTTTCGGTCGGCCGTCTCGTGTGAGGACTTCCAGACGTCGTCTGCGTGCTGCTCCGGCGAGTCGTCCTCTCCGAAGGCTGCCTGGATGCCGCCCTGGGCCTTGGCCGAGTTGCACGACTGCAGCGACCCCTTCGCGGCGAGAGCGACACGAGCGCCGGCCCGCTGCGCGGAGACGGCCGCGGCGAGGCCGGAGGCCCCGCTGCCGATTACGAGCACGTCAAAAGAGGAGTCCGCCACGACCACCGGACTCTACCAGGCTTCGACTAATTCGACGTATTAGGAGTTGTTATTTAGTAGATCGAGCGGAGGAGGGTCTCGACCTCCGCCGCCGTCACCTTCCGCGGGTTCGCCTTCGCGCCCGGCCGCTGGGCGGTCGCGCTGGCGACCTCGGGCAGCTCCTCCTCGGGGATGCCGAAGTCGCGGAGCGCCCGGAACCCGCCCAGGCGTGCGAGCTCCTGGACCCGGGCGGCCGGATCGTCGGTTCCGAGCGCCTCGCCGAAGCGGCGGAGTGCGTCCGGGGCAACGCCGGCGTTGAAGCGCAGCGCCGCCGGCAAGGTGAGGGCGTTCATCGCGCCGTGCGGCAGGCCGTAGCGGCCGCCGAGGGCCTGCGCCATCGCGTGGCCGAGCGCGAGCATCGAGCCGCCGAGCGCCATGCCTGCATGCATCGCGCCCTCGAGCAACTTCCGCCGCGCGCCGAGATCCAGCGGGCGCGCGACGACACGAGGCAGCCAGTCGCCGATCAACTTCGCCCCCTCCAGGGCGTGCTCGTCCGCCGTCGGGTTGTGTCCCTCGACGTACAGCGCCTCGGCACTGTGCGCGAGCGCATTGAGCGCGGTGCCGACCGTCTCCGGGCGTGGGAGCGAAAGAGTCAGTTCCGGCTCGTACACGACCCCGGCGAGCTGCGCACCGACTCCGCCGCCGCGCATCCTCCGCTCGGGATCGCGAATGCCGAAGAACGGCGTCCACTCTGCGCCCGCGTAGGTCGTCGGCACCGAGACGACAGGCACGCCGGCCTCGACGGAGACGGCCTTGCCGAGATCGATCGCGCTGCCGCCTCCGACCGCGAGCACGCCGTCGCCGACGTGCTCCGCAGCAGCAGCAACCTGGTCCGAAGGCACCTCGGTCCACCGCGCCACCGTCCGGACGCCGAGGTTGGTACCGGCCCAGCGTTCACTCGCGACGAGCAGCGGCTCTTCGATCCCGAGCTCACCGAGCACCTTCGGCAGCTTGGCAAGCCCCCAGCGGACGATCACGCGGGCAGCCGCTCCTGCGCGAACGAGACGAACGCGCGCGCGGCACGGGTCTCGCTTCGTCCGCTTGCCCGGGCGAGGAAGATCTCGCGCACCGGATCGAGCCCGCGCACGCGCGCCGTCGCGACGCGGCCCTCGTCGAGATCGGCGTCGATCGCGAGGCGGGAGATGAACGCGATGCCGTGACCGGCCAGGACTGCGCTCCGCACGGACTCTTGGAGCCCGAGCTCGAGTGAGACGTCGAGATCGCGCAGGCGCAGTCCCGCCTTGCGCAGCTCGTCCTCGAGCACCTGGCGAACGCCGGCGCCTTCCTGCATCACGATCAGCTGCTCGTTCTTGAGATCGTCGAGCGAGATCGTCTTACCGGCAAGCCGGTGGCCGGCCGGGCAGGCGAGCACGACCTCGTCCCGGAAGAACGGCTCGAAGGTCACCCCGCGGTGGCGGCGGGCAGCTCCGACGATGCCGAGCTCGAGCTCCCGGTTCGCCACCTGGTCGACGAGCGTCTGAGTGTCGGACACGGTCAGCCGCACGCGCACGTCTGGGTACTGCTCGTGGAACTCGCAGAGCAGGAGAGGCACAACAGTGCCGCCGGGGCCGGTCGAAGCCCCGAGCTCGATTGTCCCGGTGACCGCGCCCTCGTCGTCGGCCTGGAGCTCTTCGAGGAGATGCTCCTCGAGCGCGAGCAGCCGCTGCGCAGACGCGTAGAGCACGCGCCCGGCCTCTGTCGGTTCCACACGGCGCCCGGAGCGGTCGAGCAGCTGCCGCCCGAGGCGTTGCTCGAGCGAGCGGATCTGGAGGCTGACGGCAGGCTGCGTGACCCCGAGGCGCTCCGCGGCCTGGGAGAAGCTCTTCCGCTCGACCACCGCGCAGAACGCAGCCAGCTGACGCGTGTCCATAAGCGTTCATTATGCAAAAGGATCCGAGTGCGTGACGCTCTACGATCCAAACGTGGCGACAGAGCCCCATCCGGGCGACTCGTTCAGCTTGCGGTTCTCCGAGCTGGCGCAGGCGAGCCCGACGCGGCCACGGGATGCTGCGCTCCGCGTGCTCGATGTGTTTCTGTCCGCGTTCTTCTTGCTCGTCACGGCGCCCGTCACGATTCCGATCGCGCTCGTGGTCCTGTTGACGAGCGGGCGGCCGGTCTTTTACCGCGGGGAGCGTGTCGGGCGTGGCGGCCGTGTCTTCGCGATGCTCAAGTTCAGGACGCTCAACGCGAGCGCCGAGGATCGACTCGGCCCGTTCCTCGGCGAGGAGCTCGTCCGCCGCACCCGCGCCGAGACCACCGCGATCGGCGGGTGGCTCCGCGCAACGCAGCTCGATGAGATTCCTCAGCTCTGGAACGTCGTGCGCGGCGACATGAGCCTCGTCGGACCGCGCCCCATCCGGCCGCGCTTCTTCGCCTCACTCGTCGACGAGCTGCCGGCCTACTGGCAACGTCTGGTCGTGCGCCCGGGGCTGACCGGGCTCGCCCAGGTGCGACGCGGCTACGAGACGTCGATGGCCGAGAAGCTCGCGCACGATCTCGAGTGGATCGCCGACCGCTCGGTACGTCTGTACCTGCGCACGCTCACGACGACAGCATGGCGCGTGCTCGGTCAGTTCGCCCGCGGCCTCTCCGGGCGCTCGCGCTAGACGTCGAGCCGCGCGTCCTCGAGATCGAGGTCGCGGTGCAGCCTTCGCTCGACGTCGGAGCTGATCACACCATCGCGTCGCAGATTGACCAGCTCGGACCGCTCGGCTTCGAGGAGCTCGCGGCGCAGACGTTGATAGCTCTGAGACTGGACCTCGATGGCGCCGTCGTCCTCCTGGTCGAATCGAGATGCGAACCGGTTGCGGCGGAACCCATAGAGGCCGCGCAGGCGCTCGGCCGTGTCGTCTCGCACCCAGTCCTCGCTCTCCAGCTCCGACAGCCTGGCGATCGCCGCGTCCGCAGCCTTGATGCGCGCCTTCGCCTCTTCCTTCTCGTCGAGATGGTCGGCCTCGACCCCGAGCACGTTGATGAGCATCGGCAGCGTCAGCCCCTGAAAGACGAGGGTGCCGAGGATGACGCAAAACGTGAGGAACACGATCAGGTCCCGCTGCGGAAACGGGCTGCCGGCGTTGGTCGTCAAGGGCACGGCCAGGGCCGCGGCGAGAGACACGGCGCCGCGCATCCCCGCCCAGGCCACGACCGCCGCGCGGTTGAGCGGAGGCGCCGGATTGCTCCCGCCGAACGATCCCAGGAACCGCTTCGGCAAGTACGTGAACACGGGCACGAACACGAGCCGCGTCACCACGACCGTGCCGGTGACGATCACCGCCCACCAGACGAGCTTCGTCCCCGCGTACCCGGTGAGCGCGTCGAGGATGCTCGGTAGCTGAAGCCCGATCAGCGCGAACAGCACTGCGTTGATGACGAACGTGAAGATCTCCCACACGGCGGATCCCGAAAGCCGCGTCTGAAACGACGTGAGCTCGGGTGTTCGCCAGCCAAGGTAGATCCCGGCGGTGACGACGGCGAGGACACCGGAGGCCTCTGCGGCGTTCGCCGGGATGAACGCCAGGTAACCGGTGATCAGCGCGATCGTCACCTCGACCGGCGGGTTGTCGATTCGGCGCCGGACGAAAGCAACGAGAAAGCCGACGATCAGGCCGATCGCGACCCCTCCGACGACGCTCCACACGAGCCGCCAGGACGCCTCCCAGACCGAGAACGCTCCCGCCACCACGGCCGTCACCGCGACGCGGTACAGGACGAGCGCAGTTCCGTCGTTCACGAGGCTCTCGCCTTCGACAATCGTGATGGCGCGGCGCGGCACTCCGAGCCGGTGCATGATCGCGGAAGCCGCGAGTGGATCGGTCGGCGCCACCACTGCTCCGAGGACGAAGGCCGCGCCCCAGGACATGTCGTCGACCATCGCGTGCGCCACGACGGCGACCGCGGTCATTGTCGCGAGCACGAGCCCGATCGCGAGCGTGCCGATCGGACGGATGCTCTCCCGGAGCTCCCGCAACGACGTGAAGAACGCGGCCGAATAGAGGAGGGGCGGGAGGAACGCGATCAGCACGAGCTCCGGCGGCAGCTGGAGCGTGGGCACCCCCGGGATGAAGCCGAGCGCCAGGCCGCCGAGGACGAGCAGGATCGGGTAGGGAACGTGCAGCGCCGGCGCCGCGACCAGGAGCGCCGCGACGGCCAGCAGAAGGCCCATCAGGATCAGCTGCTCGTGGACCCCGAAGTCCATCCCGCGAGCCTATTCCGCCTACCGGTGGCTACGCGACGGGCCTAGCGCAGGACATGCGAGAGCACGACCGCGAGCACGTTCAGGACCGAGATCGCGAAGACGATCGACGTGATCGCCGCGGTCGCATGAACGAATGCCTGAGTCTGCGGATCCAACCTCACCCCTCCCCGAAAGGGAGGATGTCACCCAGAAGGGTGATGGCGCAATCCCTCGTTCGAGGGCCTCTCTACACTGACGCACCGTGTGTGGGATCTGCGGAATCGCGTCGACGAACGGCTCCGCCGTGACGGATCGCGTCGCAGAGATGAGCGGGACACTGGTTCATCGGGGCCCGGACAGCTTCGGGGAGTTCAGCGACGGCGACGTCGCCCTCGCGGCCCGGCGCCTCTCGATCATCGACCTCGAAACGGGCGACCAGCCGATCGCCAACGAGGACGGCACGCTCCACGTCGTCCAGAACGGTGAGATCTACAACTACCGCGAGCTACGCCGAGAGCTGGAGCGCGCCGGGCATCACTTCCGGACGCACGGCGACACCGAAGTGATGCTCCATCTCTACGAGGAGCACGGCGAACAGTTCGCAGAGCGCCTACGCGGGATGTTCGCCGTCGCGATCTGGGACGCGCGCCGGCGGCGGCTCGTGCTCGCGCGGGACCGCTTCGGGATCAAGCCGCTCTACTACCGTGCGGTCGACGGCGAGGTCGCGTTCGCCTCCGAGCTGCGGGCGCTTCCCCGCGGAGAAATCGACCGCGACGCGCTCGAGGCATTCCTCGCCTTCAATGCCATTCCCGCACCGCTGACCATCTTCAAGGAGGTGCGGAAGCTTCCCGCCGGACACTTGCTCGTCTGGGAAGACAGCCGCGTCGACATCCGGCGGTTCGCTCGCCCGGCGCCGAGCGCCGAAGTGCGCGACGACGACGAGGCCGAGCTCGTCGAGGAGCTGCGCTCGCGTCTCCGCGACTCGGTCCGGGCACACCTGGTCAGCGACGTGCCCGTCGGAGTCCTGCTCTCCGGCGGCGTGGATTCGGCCTTCCTCGCGGCGCTCGCCGCGGAGGAGAGCTCGGAACCGCTGCGCACGTTCTCGATCGGGTTCGAGGAGCGCTCGTTCGACGAGCTCGCGGATGCGCGCCTCGTCGCGGAGCGCTACGGCACGCAGCATCGCGAGCTGGTGCTGCGGCCCGACGCCGCGCTGCTCCTACCTGCGCTCGCCGACGCGTTCGACGAGCCGTTCGCCGATTCGTCGGCGCTGCCGACGTATCTGGTCTCACAACTGGCCGCGAGTGACGTCAAGGTCGCCCTTTCCGGTGAGGGCGGCGACGAGCTCTTCGGGGGCTACTACACGTATGCGGCAGACCTGCTCGCCGCCCGCGTCGGTGGACTTGCGCGAATTGCCGCACCCATCGTCGAGCGCCTGCCGACCTCGACCTCCAGGGCGAGCTTCGACTACAAGGCGAAGCGCTTCGTGCGCGCGGCTCACCTGCCGCCGCTCGAGCGCCATCACGGCTGGAAGGAGATCTTCTCGCCGGACTTGCGGGCGGAGCTGACCGGGCGGCAGTCGTCGTTCGACCCCGTGGATCTCTTGCGCGCGCGTTACGCCGAGACGGAGGGGTCCGAAGAGCTCGCGCGCCTGCAGGACGTCGATCTCGGTGTCTACCTCGTCGACGACCTGCTCGTGAAGACGGACCGCGCGTCGATGGCGCATTCGCTCGAGGCCCGCGTGCCGTATCTCGACACGGTCGTGACGAATCTCGCGCTCGCCTTGCCGACGAAGCACAAGCTCCGCGGCTTCTCGAAGAAGGTGCTGCTGCGCAAGGCTGCCGCTCCGCTCCTGCCGCGCCAGATCGTGCAGGGCAAGAAGCGCGGCTTCTCGATTCCCGCAGCGGCCTGGCTCCGCGGCGAGCTCGAGCCGTTCGCGAGGGAGACGCTTTGCGCGGACGTGCTGCGGCGTCAAGGCTTCTTCCGTCCCGAGGTGGTGACCAGGCTGCTCGACGACCACGTCGCCGGCCGGGAGGACCGCAGCCGCCAGCTCTGGGGACTGCTCGCGTTCACGCTGTGGCACGAGCGGCACGTCGAGCGGGCTCCGCAGGGGGCGCCGCGACCCGAAGTGCTCGTCGAGCGCTGACCTAGACTCCTCCGAATGGCCAGCCGACCCCTCGTCGCCCACGTCGTCGGCGCGCGGCCGAACTACATGAAAGTAGCGCCCGTCTACGCCGCGCTCGAGCAGCAGGGCAACGTCGAGCAGCGGCTCATCCACACCGGCCAGCACTACGACGCGATCATGAAAGACGTCTTCTTCTCAGAGCTCCCGTTGCCGAAACCGCACGTCCAGTTCGACACGACGACGCTCGCGGACACACTCGGAGAGCTCGAGCGCCTGTTCGCCGAGCTCAGACCGGAGCTCGTCGTCGTTGCAGGAGATGTGAATTCGACACTGGCCGCAGGCGTCGCAGCGGCCAAATGCGGCATCACTGTCTGCCACATCGAGTCCGGCCTGCGCAGTGGGGACTGGTCGATGCCCGAGGAGCGCAACCGCGTCATCACCGACCATCTCTCGACCTTGCTCCTGACCCACAGCGACGACGCGAACAGGAATCTGAACGCTGAAGGCCTGACCGTCAGGATTTCGTTCGTCGGGAACACGATGATCGACACGCTCCGAGCGAACGAGGATGCCGCGCTGGCGCTCGAGGCTTGGCGTGAATTCGGATTGGAGCCCGGTCACTACATCCTCGTGACACTGCACCGCCCAAACCTGGTCGACGTCCCGGACCTGCTCGCCCGGACGATCGCGGCACTCGACGACGTCGCGGAGACGCTGCCGGTGATCTTCCCTGTGCATCCCCGAACCCGCCGAAACCTCGAAGGGTCGACCCGCGTGCTCCTGACGGAGCCGCTCCCTTATAGGCAGTTCCTCTCGCTCGAGGCGAAGGCGGCCGCGGTCGTGACGGACTCCGGCGGGATCCAGGAAGAGACGACGGTGCTGCGCGTTCCCTGCTTCACGCTACGCGACAACACCGAGCGGCCGGTCACGATCGAGCTCGGCACGAACACCCTGCTCGGGCTCGACCCGGAACGCTTGCGCGAAGTACCCGCTCTACTCACCGAACAGAAGCGCGGGCAGATCCCACCGCTCTGGGACGGGCATGCGGGAGAACGGGCAGCCGAGGAGATCGAACGCCTCGTGGTTGGAGTCACCGCCTGAAGGTCTGGGTGGACATGACGGCGTCGGCGCACGTCCTGGTCTTCCGGCCGCTGATCCGTCTCTTGCGCGAGCGGGGCGACGAGGTCGAGATCACCGCCCGCGACTACGCACAGACGCTGCAGCTGCTCGAGCTGCACGGGCTCGAAGCAACCGTGATCGGCCGCCACGGCGGACGGTCGCGACTCGGCAAGGCCCGCTCGCTCGCCTCGCGCCTCCGCGCACTGCGCAAGTGGGCGCGGCCCCGCGAGTTCGACATCGCGCTCGCACACGGCTCGCACGAGCTAACGATGACGGCGCGCCGCCTCGGAGTCCCGAGTGCGACGACGCACGACTACGAGTTCGCGACGCTGCAACACCAGCTCGGCATGCGTGCGGCGACGAAGGTCGTCGTGCCGGAGTCGATCCCCGCAGACCGGCTCGAGCATCTGGGCGTGCGACCACCGAAGCTGCTGCGCTATCCCGGGCTGAAGGAGGAGTACTACCTCTCCGACTTCGAGCCGGACCCAACTGTGCTCGAGACTCTGGGTGTCGACCGCGACCGTGTGCTCGTCGTCCTGCGGCCCCCGCCGGACGTCTCGCTCTACCACCGGCATTCGAACCCGCTCTTCCCGCAGACGCTCGACTTCCTGGGCAGGCTCGAAGGCGTTCAGTCCGTCGTGATCCCACGCACCGAAGAGCAACGGGAGTACGTGCGCGCGCTCGATCTGCCCGCCGTGATCGTTCCCGACCGCGCGGTGGACGCACAGAGCCTGATATCGCTCGCCGCCGTCGTGGTGTCTGCCGGCGGGACGATGAATCGTGAGGCAGCCGCGCTCGGCGTCCCGGTCTACACGACGTACGGGGGCCGTCTGGGCGGCGTCGACGAGGAACTGATCCGTGAGGGACGCCTGAAGCCGCTCACCGACCCGCGGGCCCTCGAGCTCCACAGGCGCGAAGACGGCTCAGGGAGCCGTGTCCGCCGGGATCCCGCGATCCTGCTCGGGCTCCTGCTCAGCGCCAGGGATGAGGCCACCTAGCCCCTCCAACGGTGGTCGAGTTTGCGTGGTCGACCC
>DATHGN010000029.1:0-11212 GCA_035317565.1 Gaiellaceae bacterium | reverse complement strand
CGCCGTTTCTCGCTCCACCCGCTGCAGACGTTCACCCGCGCACGCGGGCCCGAGCAGCTCGACGGGGCCTGGGCGGCGGTCACGTCGGAATCGGATGAGGCGCGGTCGGTCGGCTTTTGGCTGGCCGAGCTACTCGGCCTGCAGCCCTTCGAGCTTGCCGACGATGCGCGCCCGCTCTACCACGCCGGCGCTGCGATCGCGTCGAACTACGTGGTCACGCTGCATGAAGTCGCGTCCGAATTGTTTCGCGCCGCGGGTGCGCCGCCGGAGGCACTCGTTCCGTTGATGCGACGCACGATCGACAACGGCTTCGAGCTGACCGGCCCGATCGAGCGTGGCGACTGGGAGACGGTCGAGGCGCACCGCCGGGCGATTCGCGCCGCGCGGCCCGAGCTCGAGCCGTTGTACGACGTCCTTGCAGAAGCGACGGCGAAATGAGAGTCGCGCGGACCATTCCCGCTCTGCGTCTCGCAATCGGCCCCGGCCGGGTCGGGCTCGTGCCGACGATGGGCTCGTTCCACGAGGGGCACCTTTCGTTGATGCAGGCCGCACGCGCGGAATGCAACGTCGTCGTCGTCTCGCTGTTCGTCAATCCCGCACAGTTCGGCCCCAACGACGATCTGAAGCGTTACCCGCGTGACGAGGAGCGTGACGTGCGGCTCGCGGAGGAAGCCGGCGTCGACGTGCTCTTCATGCCGAGCGCCGAGGTGATGTACCCGAAGGGATTCGGCACCTGGGTCGAGGTCGAGGGCACCGGAGGAGAAGGCGCGGCGCGACCGGATCACTTTCGCGGTGTGGCAACCGTCTGTCTGAAGCTGTTCAACATCGTGCGCCCGGACGTCGTGTTCTTCGGCCAGAAGGACGCACAGCAAACCGAGGTGATTCGTCGCATGGTGCGCGACCTGGAGTTGAAGCTCCACCTCCGCGTGCTGCCCACCGTGCGCGACGAGAACGGCCTGGCTCTTTCGTCGCGCAACGCGTATCTGTCGGATGAGGAGAGACAGCTGGCACTCGCCCTACCGCATGCTCTCGAAGCCGGACGCTCGGCGCATGCTGCGGGCTCCGATCCCGTCGCGGCAACACGCGCCGCACTCAACGGCCTCGAGCCCGACTACGTCGAGCTGATCGACCTCGAAGCCGTGACCGTGCTCGCGGCCGCCGTCCGCATCGGCCCAACCCGTTTGCTCGACAACGTCGTCCTGGAAGGAGACCTGAGATGAAGCCCGGCAAGCTGACACTGCTCGAGCTCGCCGACCTGAAGAGTCGTGGCGAGAAGATCGTGATGGTCACCGCCTACGACGCTCCCGGCGCACGGTTCGCGGAGCAGGCCGGCGTCGACATCCTCCTCGTCGGCGACACCGCCGGCATGGTCGTCCTCGGCCACGACGGAACGGTCCCGGTGACCATGGACGAGATGCTCTTTCTGGCGCGTGCCGTCTCGGGAGCGGTCGAACGACCGCTCGTCGTCGGCGACATGCCCTTCGGGAGCTACCACGTGTCCGACGAGGACGCTGTGCGAAACGCGATCCGCTTCGTCAAGGAAGCCGACGCCGACGTCGTCAAGCTCGAAGGCGCGGGACCGTCGCTGTCGCGCGTCCGCTCGATCGCTTCCGCCGGCATCGGAGTCATGGGCCACATCGGCTTGACGCCTCAGTCCGAGACAATCCTCGGCGGCTTCAAGACCCAGGGCCGAACGGCTGCGAAAGCACAGCAGCTGCTCTCGGATGCCCTGGCGTTGGAAGCCGCGGGCTGCTTCGCGATCGTGCTCGAGGCGGTGCCCGTTCCGGTCGCAGCGCGCATCACCGAATCGCTGACCGTCCCCACGATCGGGATCGGTGCCGGACCGGAGTGCGACGGGCAGGTGCTCGTCTACCACGACCTGCTCGGCCTGACCGAGGGGCGGGCACCGCGCTTCGTGAAGCGCTACGCCAACCTGGCGGAGGAGATCCGCGGCGCACTCACGACGTACGCAGCAGAGGTTCGCAGCGGTGCGTACCCCGCACCCGAGCACACCTATGCAATGCCGGAAGACGAGCTGGAGTTGTTTTCAGCCAAGCGCGTGCAAGAGACTCACAGCGACGGCTAGCGCACCGCCGATCGTTGCGGTGAACGCAACGCCCGCCAGCGAACGGCTCCACGTCCAGCCGTGGACGGTCCGCACGCCGACGACGAGCAGCACGACCGCCCAGGCCACGAACCCGTAGAAAAGCCACGCCACTACCGGGCCGACGCCGCGCCCGTCCGCACCTCCGGTGCGGAACAGGTTTTCGCCGTAGATCGCCATCCGGACCGGCCAGTAGACGAGGAGCGCGAGCGCGATCGGCGCAGCTGCAAAGGCAAGCAGGTGACGCGCACGACGGAAGCTGCCGCGACCGCCCAGGCGGCGAAGCGAGACGTGCAGCAGCTTGCCGACGGCGAAGTACAGGACGAAGCCGTAGAGACCTCCCGCGAGAAACGCCCAAACCGCAAACAAAGAGCCGTCGATCAGGACGTCGTCGCGGACCGTGCTCGCCGTTGCCAGGATCGTCGCGATCCCGGCGAGCCACACGATCGCGCCCGCCGTGTCCTGCCGCACCGCCGCGACCTCGTCCGAATCGTCGCGCAGCGCTGCAAACACCGGGCGGGGATGCTGCAGCACGAGCAGTCCACGCAAAAACCAGGACTTCTCGTCCTGCCGGGGCTCGGCTCGCGCGACCACCTCAGGCAGCCGCGACTGCAGCCTTCGGCAACACGTGCCGGAGGAACTGGCCGGTGAACGACTCGTCGACGTCGGCGATCTGCTCCGGCGTTCCGGTCGCGATGACCTCGCCTCCGGCCTCGCCGCCTTCCGGGCCGAGATCGATGATCCAGTCGGCCTGCTTGATCACGTCGAGGTTGTGCTCGATCACGAGCACCGTGTTCCCGGAGTCGACGAGACGTTGCAGGACGTCGAGGAGCTTCTCGATGTCGGCGAAATGGAGCCCCGTCGTCGGCTCGTCGAGGATGTAGAGCGTCTTGCCGGTCGCGATCTTGGAGAGCTCGGAGGAGAGCTTCACCCGCTGCGCCTCGCCACCCGAAAGCGTCGTCGCCGGCTGGCCGAGCTTGATGTAGTCGAGCCCGACGTCATGGAGGGTCTGGAGGCGGCGGCGAAGCTTCGGGATCTTCGCGAAGAACTGCAGCGCCTCCTCGACCGACATCTCGAGCACGTCGGCGATTGACTTCCCCTTGAAGCGCACCTCGAGCGTCTCGCGGTTGTAGCGCGCGCCCTTGCAAGTCTCGCAGGGGACGTAGACGTCGGGCAGGAAGTGCATCTCGATCTTGATCTGGCCGTCTCCCTTGCACGTCTCGCAGCGGCCGCCGCGGACGTTGAACGAGAACCGGCCGGGCTTGTAGCCGCGCACCTTCGCTTCGGGCGTCATCGAGTACAGCTCGCGGATGTGATCGAAGAGCTTGGTGTACGTCGCCGGGTTCGAACGCGGCGTGCGCCCGATCGGCGACTGGTCGATGTCGATCACCTTGTCGAAGACCTCGATGCCTTCGACCGCCTCGTGCTCGCCCGGTTTCGTCCGATGCCGGTGCAGCTTGTTCGCCAGCGCCTTGTGGACGATCTCGTTGACGAGCGTCGACTTTCCGGAGCCGGACACCCCGGTGACGACGACGAACTTCCCGACCGGGAACTCCACGTCGATGTTCTTCAGATTGTGCTGGGACGCCCCTCGGACCCAGAACGAGCCGTGATCCTCGCTGCGACGCTCGGGCACGGCGATCACCCGCCGGCCCGACAGGAACTGCCCGGTGACGGAGCTCTTGCTCCGCTCCACTTTCGCCGCGGTTCCCTCGGCGACGACGTGCCCGCCGTGCTCACCCGCCCCGGGGCCCATGTCGACGAGCCAGTCGGAGGAGCGCATCATCTGCTCGTCGTGCTCGACCACGAGCACCGTGTTGCCGAGATCGCGCAAGCGCTCGAGGGTGCCGATCAACTTGTCGTTGTCGCGCTGATGCAGACCGATCGACGGCTCGTCAAGGATGTAGAGCACGCCCACGAGCTGCGATCCGATCTGGGTCGCGAGCCGCAGCCGCTGCGCTTCACCACCGGAGAGCGTCGCGGACGCGCGGTCGAGCTGCAGGTAGCCGACACCGACGTTGTCGAGGAAGGTGAGCCGTTCCCGGATCTCCTTGACGATCCGCGCGCCGATCAGCTGTTCGGTCTCGGTCAGCTCCAGCCCGTCGAGGAACTCGAGAGCGCGCGTGACCGACATCTGCGTGAACTCGTGGATGTTCTTGGAACCGACCGTGACGGCGAGCACCTCGGGCTTGAGTCGCGCCCCCTTGCAGACGGGACACGGCCGAAACGACATGTACTCCTCGATCCGTTCGCGCTGGGTCGCGGAGTCGGTCTCGCGGTAACGGCGCTCGAGGCTCGGGATGATCCCCTCGAACGCGAGCATGTACGAGCGGCGCCGGCCCATCCGGTTGCGGTAGCTGACGTAGAGCCGCTCACCCTCGGTGCCGTACAGGAAGAGGTCTTGCTCCTCGTCCGTCAGGTTCTCCCACGGCTCGTCGAGTGGAATCTCGTAGCGCTCGGCGATCGCCTGGATGACGGACTCGTAGAAACCCGAGTTCCCCACCGACCACGGGACGAGTGCACCCTCCGAGATCGAGAGCGACGGATCCGGCACGAGCAGATCCGGGTCGATCTCCTGCTGTGCTCCGAGCCCGGTGCAGCGAGGGCACGCGCCGTGCGGGGAGTTGAAAGAGAAGATCCGCGGCTGCAGCTCGGGCAGTGAGACACCGTGGTCCGGACAGGCGAAGCGCTCGCTGAACATCAGCGAGCGATCCTCGTCGACGATGTCGATCGAGACGAGCCCGTCCGCGAGCTGCGCCGCCGTCTCGACCGACTGCGCGAGCCTTGTGCGCAGGTCGGGCTTCATCGTCAACCGGTCGACCACGACCTCGATCGTGTGCTTGAACTTCTTGTCGAGCGAGATCTCGTCCTCGAGCAGGTGCTGCACGCCGTCGACCTTCACACGCGTGAAGCCCTCGTTTCGCAGCTCCTCGAAGACGTCCTTGTACTCGCCCTTGCGGTCGCGCACGACGGGCGCATTGACGGTGAACTTCGTTCCTTCGGGCAGCTGCAGGATCTGATCGACAATCGCCTCCTGGCTCTGTCCCGTGATCGGCTTGCCGCAGACCGGGCAGTGCGGGCGACCGACCCGTGCGTAGAGGAGCCGCAAGTAGTCGTAGATCTCGGTGACCGTCCCCACCGTCGAGCGCGGGTTGCGGGAGGTCGTCTTCTGGTCGATCGAGATCGCGGGCGACAGCCCTTCGATCGAGTCGACGTCGGGCTTCTCCATCATCTGGAGGAACTGCCGCGCATAGGCCGAGAGGCTCTCGACGTAGCGGCGTTGGCCCTCGGCGTAGATCGTGTCGAAGGCGAGCGAGGACTTGCCGGAGCCCGACAGTCCGGTGATGCAGATCAGCTTGTTCCGCGGGAGCCGGACGTCGATGTCCTTGAGGTTGTGCTCCCTGGCGCCGTGGACGACGAGCTCTTCTGAGGCCATAACTTGACCAGTTTAGCCTGGGCGGTCGGATCGAACAAGTGTTCTGTTAGACGGCGGAAAACCTCTCCAGGAGCCGAAGTCCGACCGCCCGAGCCTAGACGTCGCGGCCGAGGAAGACGAACAGCCCGGCGGCCACGAAAGCCGCGGTCCACACGCCCGCGGCAACTCCTCCTGCGCCCATGCCCAGCAGGTGTTCCGACCCGCCTTCACCCGAGACGAGCGCGGCGAACGCCCGGCCCGGCGTGTACTTCGCGACCGACCGGCTCATGACGGTCACGATGTTCTCGCCGATCAGGAGCCAGACGAGGCTGATGCCGATGCCGCTGCCCTGGTTGCGCACGATGGCCCCGAAGCCGACGCCGAGAGCACCTGCGAGCGGTGCCGCAATCAGGACCCCGAGCAAGACGGCCCGGCTGTTGTGAAGGTCGAGCGATGCGCCGGGCACGGTGATCGCAAGCACGAGGAGCTCGGCGACCGCGGCGAGGAACAGCGAGATCAGACCGGCAATCGCGACTTTCGCAACCAGCACGCGTTCGCGGACCGGCGTGACGAGCAAGCTCTGCGTGACCGTCCCGTGCGTGATCTCACCGGCCATCACGACGATTCCGGCGATCAGCCCGAAGACGAGCGCGATGGCGGCGATTCGCGCGACCGAGCGATCGTCCGCTGCCGTGTTGATCTGCCCGTTGGAGGCCACAACGGAGATCGCAGCGATCAGGATCAGCCCGGCGCTCCCGAGCGCGAACCAGAGGAAGGTGCGCACGGTCCGAACCTTCAGCCACTCGGAGCGAAGAACCGCGCTCACCGGATCTCGTCCCCACCCGTCAGCTCGAGGAACGCCTCCTCGAGCGAGGTCGCGTCGGCGACGAGCTCGTGCAGGACGATGCCGTTGGCTGCCGCGAGCTCTCCGACCCGCTCCGGCGAGGCCGGGGTGACAAGGTGGTCGCCGTCGAGGGCTCCCTGGAAACCGGCCTGCCCGAGCGCCTCTTGCAGAGCGGCCGCCTGGGGCGAGCGCACGCGGGTGCCGCCCGCCGCCCGCGCCGTCAGCTCGGTGACGGGCCCGTGGGCGATCAGTTTCCCGTGATGGATGATCACGACCTCGTCGACGAGCTGTTGCATCTCCCCCAGCACATGGCTCGAGATGAACACCGTCTTTCCGTCACCGGCGAACGTACGCAGGAAGTCGCGGAGCCAGCGGATCCCCTCAGGGTCGAGCCCGTTCGCGGGCTCGTCGAGGACCAGCAGGTTCGGCTCGCCGAGCAGCGCGCCGGCGACGCTCAGCCGCTGGCGCATACCGAGGGAGTAGCCACCGACGGCACGCCCAGCCGCGTTCCCGAGACCCACGAACTCGAGCAGCTCGTCGACGCGTGCGAAAGGAACCTCCGCTGCGGCCGCCAGCATCCGCAGGTGGTTCCGTCCGGATCGCTTCGGGTGGTAGTTCGACGCCTCCAGCACTGCACCGACGCGCGCCACGGGGCGTTCGAGCTCGCGATAGCGCCGTCTGTCGATCGTCGCCTTGCCCGAGGTCGCATGCACGAGACCGAGCAGAATTCGCAGTGTGGTCGTCTTGCCCGCGCCGTTCGGGCCGAGGAAGCCGGTGATCGAGCCCTCGCGTACGGTGAACGTGAGACCGTCCACGGCCATGGTCTTGCGATAGCGCTTGCGAAGGTCGACGACCTCGATCACGCGCGGACTCTAAGCGGACAGTCGCTCGACGAGCCCGTAGACACGACGAGGCTCGGGCACGAACTCGATCTCGAGCTCACCCGCGACGATCGTCCCATACCCGAGGAGCCGGCCGGTCAGACTCTGCTCGATCTCGACGGCGCCGAGCCGCGCGAGCCGAACGGCAGCCGCCCGCCTGCGTAGCGTGCCGTGGACGATGAACAGCTTCTCCGTCGTGATCACGACGCGGGTGCGCTCCCAGCTCCACACCGCGCGGAGCACGATGACGGCTCCGACAACCTGCAACACGACGCCCGCGATCGAGGCCGGCCAGCCGACCGCCATGCACCCGATCCCGACCGCCGCGAGCCCGAGCGCGCGCACGAAGGGAGCCGCGAGCACGACTGCATGTCGCCGCTCGTCGAGGCAGACGCGTTCCCCATTCGACGTGATCATCGCGTTTCGGCTTTCGCCGAGCGGCGAAAGATCCCTGGGTACATGAAGGCAACGGCCGAGCGCGTCGCTCTCTCCACGCTGATCGTGATCGCGATCGTCGCGCTCGCCCTCGCGTTGTGGAAGCTGAAGCTCGTCCTCGCGCTCGTCTTCCTCGCCTTCATCCTTGCGGCCGCTCTCCGGCCGGGAATCGAACGGCTCGGGCGAGCCGGAGTGCCGCGCGGTCTGGGCCTCGCGATCCACTACGTCGCGATTGCAGGGCTCCTCACGGTCGCCCTCTGGTTCGTGGTACCGCGGGCAGTCGACCAGGTTCAGAACGCTCTGGGTGGAAGCACCCAGGCCCAGATCCACCAGGAGGCGGCCAACTCGAAGGGCCTCAAGCACGAAGTCCTCACCGCGATCGACAAGCGGTTGCGCGAGGTTCCGAAGGCGAGCGAGTTGTTGCACCCAGCCGTCGA
The DNA here is from genome assembly GCA_035317565.1 of Gaiellaceae bacterium. Classification (GTDB taxonomy): domain Bacteria; phylum Actinomycetota; class Thermoleophilia; order Gaiellales; family Gaiellaceae; genus 3-1-20CM-4-69-9. Next base: position 3,096 of record DATHGN010000029.1, on the reverse strand, counting down.
GGTCACGCTCAAGGTGTTCGAGGTCCTGCTCGGGCTCTTCTTCGTCCTTGCGAGCGCGGCGTACTGGATCTTCGAACGGGACCGAGCTGTCGACTTCGTCACGTCGCTCATACCCAGGCCAAAACGAAAAAAGGTGCGCGACACGTGGGACTTGATCGACCTGAAGCTCGGTGCCTTCGTGCGCGGTCAGGCCCTGCTGATCGTCCTGGTCGGCACGGTGCTGTCGCTCGCGTTCTGGGCGGTCGGGCTGCCGTACTTCATCCTCATCGGAGCGTTCGCGGGCGTCGTCGAGATCGTCCCCGTGATCGGCCCGATCGCCGCCGGTGTGCTCGCAGTGGCGGTCGGCGCAACGGAATCCTGGCACGTGGCGCTCGCGGCGGGGATCTGCGTGCTGGCCGTTCGCTTGCTCGAGGACTACCTGATCGTCCCGAAGGTGCTGGGTGAGGCGGTCGGGCTGTCGCCGCTGCTCGTGCTGGTGTCCGTCACGGCCGTAGGGATCCTGTTCGGCGGCTTCGCCGTCGTCCTCGCGGTTCCGCTCGTCGCCGTGCTCGTCACGCTGCTCGACGTGATCGTGCGGGACGTCGACCCGGCCGAGGAGGACGTTCCGACCGTGCTCTTCCCGGCGAAGGACGCCGAGGGCTAGAGGCAGCGCGCCGCGAGGGCGATCTCGATGGCTCCTGCGAGCTCGCTGAGCCGAAACGGCTTGATGAGGAAGGCAACTGGTTCGAGGGCGCGCGTCTCTGCGTTCGGCGGGTAGATGCTGGTGCAGATGATCGGGAGATCCCCGAACCGGCCTCGTAGCCGGGCTGCCGCAGCCCGGCCCTCCACAGAGGCCGGCTCGAGGATCATCACCGCGGGCGTGTCGCCATTGTCGAGCTCGCCTGAGCCGATCGGTTCATGACCGGTTCTCCGGACGACCGCCTCGAACAGCACCTTGAGATCAGGGTGCGGCTCGCTGATCAGGATGTGCGCCATGGGCTTACTCTCGGCCGCTGGGGTAGGGAACCCGGCTCGCGTTCAGTACGAGAACGGTATGAACCAGCCCCGCGTCCTCGTGATCGACGACGACCCCGATATCCGGGGCCTCGTCGCCGAGCTGCTGGACCGGGCCGGGTTCACCGTGGAGCAGGCCGAGGATGGCCGCGCAGGCCTCCGCGCCCTCCATCGATCGCCACCAGACCTCGTGGTGCTCGACGTTTCGATGCCGGAACTGGACGGCTGGCAGACGCTCGAGCGCATCAGGGATCTCAGTCAGGTGCCCGTCATGATGCTGACGGCGCGCGGCGGCGAGCTCGAGCGCGTTCGAGGCCTGCAGGCCGGCGCGGACGACTACGTGGTGAAGCCGTTCGGCCGGCAAGAGCTCGTCGCGCGGGTACAAGCGCTCGACCTCGACCACGCGGTGGGTGACGAACCGGCCGCGCACGTAGGGGTCGGAGAAGGTGATCACGTCACCGACCCGCACGTCACGTGCAGGAATCACACGATCGAGTGCCAGGCCGCCGACGGGGATCGTCGGCCGCATCGAGCCCGAGTAGACGGCAACCGGCTTGTAGCCCCCGACCGTCAGCGCTGCGTAGGCGACGGCAAAGGTGACGGCCGCCCCGGAAAGGAGGCCGACCGTCACCTTGCTCGCCGTCTTGATGAAACGCCGCATCGTTCGTCCCTACGCCTGCACCGCAGACCAGGTGAACGTGGTGCTGGCGGACAGGCCCTGGAGGACGTTGTCGCCGGCGTCGGTCCCGGTCGACGGGAAGCTGACGTGGAAGTAGAAGGTGTGCGAGTCGCCGCTGGCAGCGAACGGCCGAGCGAGGCCGAGCTGAAGCCGCCCAGCGAGCCGTCGTAGAGCGCGCTGCCGCCGTCGACGTCCTTGTACACCTTCAGGTTGAGCTGGCTCGTGAGAGCCGCACTACCGGAGCTCGAGCCGGCGAGCGAGTAGGCACCGGCAAGGGTTCCGGAGTTCGTGATCGTGACCGTGCCGGTGACCGAGTCGCCGATCTTCATCGCGGAGGCGTTGAAGATCGCGCCGGACCCCGTGCGGGTCATCGTGAGCGAGCCCGATGCGAAGGCGTTGGAGGCAATCGAGGTCGGGGTCGCCGTGAAGTTGGCGAAGGTACCTCCCACCGCACCAACGGCAATGACAGATACGGCCGCGAGGCTGAGGAGGATCTTCGACAGTGGGAGGTTCTTGAGCATGTTGCGTGTCGTCCTTTCGGTGGTTGACACGCTCACCATCGGCCCCAGAGGAATGAGGACAGGCAGCCGTGCCGGATGAATCCGGTAGGAGCGACCAGCTCGAAACGCGCGTCCACCAGGCCGTCAAGGCCGGACGCTAAGACCAGGCGCAGCCGGGCTTAGCGGGAGGCGAACCGATGCCGGCGCGGCCGCGAAGCGCCCGTGCCGGCACGGAAGGGAACAACCGCCCCGCGGGAGACACCAAAGGAGTACGCGGGCTTTGCCCGCGTACGTTCACCCGCGGAGCGGGCGTTCCATCGTTCGGGCGAAAGCGAAGCTTTCGCCCGGGTCAGGCTTTTCGCCAGCGGCCGAAGATTAAGCCGCCTAGGGTGAAACCCAGTCCGAATGTGCCGATCGCGAAGCCGCCGATCGCGAGGGACTTTCGCCAGGTCGAGAGTCGCTGCCAGCGGCCGAGCGCCTCGCGTTCCTCACTCGTGAGGGCCTCGCCTCGGCGTTGCTTCCGGATCGCGCCGCCCGCCCGGAGACCGAGATAGAGGTCGTCGAAGATCTCGGAAGACTCTTCGGTCACGCGGATCAGACTATAGCCTCCACCGGCCGTGCTTACACGCGTTTTACACCTCTCTGACCTCCATTACGGAGCGGGTGACGACGATGCGATCGAGCATGGGGCGCCGGTTCTGATCGAGCGCTTCGAGCCGGAACTGATAATCGCGAGCGGCGATCTGAGCCACCGGGGACGGGAGGACCAGCTCGCCCGCGCCGCGCGGTTCCTCCACAGCCTCGACCGGCCCGTGCTGGCGATTCCGGGGAATCACGACATCCCGTACACCTTCCCGGCTCGCTTCACCCACTCGTTTCGGGAGTTCGAGCGCCAGTGGGAGACGACCGAGCCGACCTACTCCT
>DATHGN010000028.1:0-14177 GCA_035317565.1 Gaiellaceae bacterium | reverse complement strand
CGACCAGCTCTCGTCCTTCGCGGACGAGGTCACACGCGTCGCCCGCGAGGTCGGCACCGAGGGCAAGCTCGGTGGCCAGGCCAAGGTCAAGGGAGTTAGCGGCACGTGGAAGGACCTGACGGACAACGTCAACCAGCTCGCCGACAACCTGACCAACCAGGTGCGGAATATCGCCGAGGTCACCACCGCAGTGGCCAAGGGCGAGCTCTCGAAGAAGATCACCGTCGACGCACGCGGCGAGATCCTCGAGCTCAAGAACACGATCAACACCATGGTCGACCAGCTCTCGACGTTCGCCGCCGAGGTGACGCGCGTCGCGAAGGAGGTCGGCACCGAAGGGAAGCTCGGCGTCCAGGCTCAGGTCGAAGGAGTCTCGGGAGTGTGGGAAGGCCTCACGGACAACGTGAACCAACTCGCCGGCACGCTGACGACACAGCTGCGTGCGATCTCCGAGGTCTCACAGGCCGTGACGCAGGGCGACTTGACGCGGTCGATCGCGGTCGAGGCCGAAGGGGAGGTCGGGGAGCTGAAGGACACCATCAACCAGATGATCGACAACCTCGCCGAGACGACACGCGTCAACAACGAGCAGGACTGGCTGAACTCGAACATGGCCCGCTTCACCGGCATGCTCCAGGGCGAGCGCGACCTCGAGACCGTGTCGCGACTGATCATGTCCGAGCTGACGCCACTCGTCGGCTCGCAGCACGGCGCGTTCTTCATGATGGAGTCACCTGACGGCGAGGGCGACGACTTCGAGCTCCGGCTCATCGCCACCTACGGCTACAAGCAGCGCAAGAACGTCCCGAACAAGTTCAAGATCGGCGAGGCGCTCGTCGGCCAGGCGGCACTCGAACAGAAGCCGATCCTGATCACGCAGGCGCCCGACGACTACGTCCGCATCAGCTCGGGCCTCGGCGAGGGCGCGCCGGTGAACGTCATCGTCCTCCCCGTCCTGTTCGAGGACCAGGTACGGGCCGTTATCGAACTGGCGTCGTTCCAACGGTTCTCGTCGGTGCAGCAGAGCTTCCTGGAGCAGCTCGCCGAATCGATCGGCGTCGTCCTGAACACGATCCAGGCGAACATGCGGACCGAGGAGCTGCTCGTCCAGTCGCAGGACCTGACCCAGGAGCTGCAGAGCCAGTCCGAAGAGCTCCAGGCCCAGCAGGAAGAGCTGCAGCAGACCAACAAGGAGCTCGAGGAACAGGCCGCCTCGCTCAAGGCCTCGGAGGAGCTGCTGCAGACCCAGCAGGAAGAGCTGCAGCAGACGAACGAGGAGCTCGAGGAGAAAGCGCAACTGCTCGAAGAGCAGAACCGCCGCATCGAGATCAAGAACCGCGAGATCGAGCTGGCCCGGGCCGCACTCGAGGAGAAGGCGGAGCAGCTCTCGGTCTCCTCACGCTACAAGTCCGAGTTCCTCGCGAACATGTCGCACGAGCTGCGCACACCGCTGAACTCGCTGCTGATCCTCGCGAAGCTCCTGTCCGAGAACCCCGAGTCGAACCTGAACGAGAAGCAGATCGAGTTCGCGAACACGATCTACGGTGCCGGGTCGGATCTGCTGAGCCTGATCAACGACATCCTCGACCTTTCGAAGGTCGAGGCGGGCCGGATGGATGTCAACGTCAGTGACGTCAAGCTCTCCGACCTGCGCGACTTCGTCGAGCGCTCGTTCCGGCCGGTCGCGGAGGACAAGGACCTCGGCTTCGAGATCGAGGTGCACGGCGCAAACGTGCCGCCCACGATCGAGACGGACGAGCAACGGCTGCAGCAGGTGATCAAGAACCTGCTCTCGAACGCGTTCAAGTTCACCAGGTCCGGCAAAGTCAAGCTGCGGATCGGCCTGGCCGAGGGCCGCCAGTTCGCGAGCGAAGCATTGTCGCGAGCCGAGGCGGTGCTCGAGTTCTCCGTGGAAGACACGGGGGTGGGCATCCCGCACGACAAGCTGCGCCTGATCTTCGAAGCGTTCCAGCAGGCCGACGGGACCACGAGCCGTCGTTACGGCGGCACGGGCCTCGGTCTCTCGATCAGCCGCGAGATCGCGCGGCTCCTCGGCGGCGAGATCCACGTCGAGAGCGCAGTCGACGAGGGAAGCAAGTTCACGCTGTTCCTGCCGGCGTCGTTCCGCCACGTCGAGCACCCGGCTGTGGACGATGCGGTGGACGACACGGTGATCTTCCCGGTCGAGAGCGACGGCAACGGCACGGCGCCACCCGCGCACGAGCCTCCCGAGCTCGACCCGGCGCTGCTGCTGCCGAGCGACGTGCGCGACGACCGCGACGAGATCCAGGACGACGACCGCGTCGTGCTGATCGTCGAGGACGACCCCGAGGTCGCCCGCACCGAGCTCGAGGTCGCCCGTGAGCGCGGCTTCAAAGGCATCGTTGCGCTCCGCGGCGATTCCGGGCTCGCGCTCGCGCACGAGTACAAGCCCGACGCGATCATCCTCGACATGAAGCTGCCGGTGATGGACGGCTGGACGGTCCTCGATCACCTGAAGCACCATCCGGAAACGCGTCACATCCCCGTGCACATCGTCTCGGCGGGCGACGGGCGCCAGAACGCGCTGAAAGCCGGAGCGGTCGCGTTCGTCGAGAAGCCGATCTCGAAGGAAGTTCTCGAGGAGACCTTCGGCGAGATCCGCAGTTTCATCGACCGCGAGCTGAAGCGCGTGCTCGTGATCGAGGATGACGAGGCACAGCGCAATGCCGTCATCGAGCTGATCGGTGGTGGCGACGACGTCGAGGTGAGTGCGGCCGGGTCCGGCGAGGAGGCGCTCGAGGCGCTCGAGCTCCAGCGTTTCGACTGCATGGTGCTCGACCTCAAGCTTCCGGAGATGGGTGGCTTCGCGCTGCTCGAGAAGCTCAAGGAAGACCCGCGCTATTCCTCGATCCCGGTGATCGTCTACACCGGCAAGGAGCTGACCCGCCGGGAGGAGACGAAGCTCAAGAAGTTCGCCGAGTCGATCGTGGTCAAGGACGCGAGCTCGCCGGAGCGGTTGCTCGACGAGACGTCGCTCTTCCTCCACCGCGTCGAGGGGAAGCTCCCCCGGGAGAAGCGCAAGATGCTGGAGCAGCTTCATTCCGCCGAGGAGGTCTTCAACCACAAGAAGATCCTGATCGTCGACGACGACGTGCGGAATGTCTTCGCGCTCACGAGCGTCCTCGAGTCGCACGGCATGGAAGTGATGTACGCCGAGAACGGCGAGGACGGCATCGACCTCCTACAGCGTCACCCCGAGATCGACCTCGTCCTGATGGACATCATGATGCCGGGGATGGACGGCTACGAGACGATGCGGGCCATCCGCTCGGAGGAGGGCTTCAAACAGCTCCCGATCATCTCCTTGACCGCCAAGGCGATGAAGGGCGACCGCGAGAAGTCGATCGCCTCGGGCGCCTCGGACTACATCACGAAGCCCGTCGATACCGATCAGCTGCTTTCCCTGATGCGAGTCTGGCTGTACAAGTAGTTCATATGTCTTCCGTGGGCGCTTCGCGAGAACCGGCGGGTACGAATAAGCCCCCGCCGGCCCGCGGCGACCTCGAGGACGTCGAGCTCTCACTTCTGCTCGAAGGAGTCTTCCGCCACTACGGCTTCGACTTCCGTCAGTACGCGCCAGCCTCGCTGAGGCGACGAGTCTGGCGACGCGTGCATGCGGAAGGCCTCCAGACGATCTCCGCGCTCCAGGAGAAGCTCCTGCACGACCCCGCCTGCATGGAGCGTTTCCTCCTCGACCTGTCGATCAACGTCACGTCGATGTTCCGCGATCCTTCGTTCTACATCGCATTCAGGGAGCGGGTCGTGCCTCTCCTCCGGACCTACCCGTTCACCCGCATCTGGGTCGCCGGGTGCTCGACGGGTGAGGAGGTCTACTCCCTGGCGATCCTCCTGCAGGAGGAGGGTGTCTACGAGCGGACGAGGATCTACGCGACCGACATCAACGAGTCGGTGCTCGATCGAGCGCGATCGGGCGTGTTCCCGCTCGACAAGATGCGCGAGTACACGCAGAACTACATCAAGGCGGGCGGGACACAGGCGTTCTCCGAGTACTACCTCGCCAAGTACGACGGCGCGCAGTTCCAACGCTCGCTGACCGAGAACGTGGTGTTCGCGCAGCACAACCTCGTGTCCGACCGGTCCTTCAACGAGTTCAACGTCGTCGTGTGCCGCAACGTCATGATCTACTTCGACCGCACACTCCAGAACCGCGTGCACGAGCTCTTCTACGAGAGCCTCGCGTCGTTCGGCGTGCTCGGCCTCGGCCACAAGGAATCGATCCGCTTCAGCCCGCACGAGGAGAGCTACGAGGAGCTCGACGCGCGCGAGAAGCTCTATCGGAAGATCGGTTAGCGGTGTACGACCTGATCTGCATCGGCGCATCGTGGGGCGGTCTCGGCGCCGTGGGTCAGGTGCTTGCGGACCTGCCCGCGGACATCGACGTCCCGATCGCGATCGCCCAACATCGCCACCCCGATTCCCAGGAAGGCGGCCTCGCGCAGCTGCTACGCGCGCAGATCGAACGTCCCGTGCTCGATGCCGAGGACAAGATGCAGATCGAGCCACGACACGTCTACGTCGCGCCTCCCGACTATCACCTGCTCGTCGAGCGTGGCTCCTTCGCGCTCTCCGTGGACGAACGCATCCGGTTCGCGCGACCCTCGATCGACGTGCTGTTCGAATCGGCTGCCGACGCGTACGGCGCACGCGTGATCGGGATCATCCTCACCGGTGCGAACGATGACGGGGCGGGCGGGCTCGCGCGGATCAAGCAGAGCGGCGGAGTAGCTCTGATTCAGGATCCCGAGGGCGCAGCCCGGCGGACGATGCCCGACGCGGCGATCGCGGGAACCGTGGCCGACGCGATCCTGCCGCTCGAAGAGATCGGCAAGTTCGTCTACGGACTCTGCGTGAAAGTCGCGCCGGTGCGGGAAGCGACGGAGGCCTGATTGGCCAAGATCCTCCTCGTCGACGACCGGCCGGAGAACCTGCTCGCACTCGAGGGGATCCTCGAGCCGCTCGGCCAGGAACTCCTCTACGCCCATTCCGGCGAAGACGCTCTGCGCCGGCTCCTCCACGAGGACGCGGCGGTGATCCTGCTCGACGTGCAGATGCCGATGCTCGACGGCTTCGAAACGGCGGCGCTGATCAAGCAGCGCGAGCGGACGCGGCACATCCCGATCATCTTCGTGACGGCGATCTCGAAGGACGAGGAGCATGTCTTCCGCGGGTACGAGACCGGCGCTGTCGACTACGTCTTCAAGCCGTTCAACCCGGACGTCCTGCGCTCGAAGGTTGCAGTCTTTATCGAGCTGCACGAGAAGACCGCGCAGCTGCAGCGCCAGACTGAGCTCCTGAAAGATCAGGAGCTCGCGGAGGTTCGCCGTGAGAGCGAGGAGCGGTACCGGTTCCTCGCTGAGGCACAGCCCGACCAGATCTGGACCGCCCTCCCGAACGGCGAGCTCGACTACGTGAACCAGCGCGCACTCGACTACTTCGAGCTGCCTTTCGCCGAGCTCGTCGAGTCCGGTTGGATGAACGGCGTACATCCCGAGGACCTCCCCCACACTCTCGAGCACTGGCAGAACGCGCTCGCAACGGGCCAGACCTACGAGAACGAGTTCCGCCTCCAGCGCGCCGCAGACCTGTCGTACCGCTGGCACCTGGCGCGCGCTCTGCCCATGCGCGACCGACAAGGCGCGATCGTGAAGTGGTTCGGCTCGAACACTGACATCCACGATCAGAAGCGAGCGGAGGAGGCGCAGCGGTTTCTCGTCGAAACGGGTGCAACGCTCGGCAGCTCGCTCGACTATCGCGCCACGCTCGCCGCCGTCGCGAGGATGGCAGTGCCGCGAATCGCCGACTGGGCCCGAGTGGACATCCTGGAAGACGGGAAGCTGCGAACACTTGCCGTCGAGCACGTGGACGCCCGCAAGGTCGAGCTCGCACTCGAGCTCAGCCGCCGCTATCCCGAGGATCCCGAAGCCGGGCAGGGCCCGCCATATGTCCTGCGCACCGGTCAGAGCCAGCTCATGACCGAGATCACCGAAGAGAGGGTTGCCGAGCTCGCCGTCGACGATCTTCACCTCGGGCTCGTGCGCGAGCTCGGCTTTCAGAGCTACATGGGCGTCCCGCTCGTCGTCCGCGACCAGATTCTCGGCGTGATTTCTTTCGTGGCGGCGGAGTCTGGGCGCCGCTACGGCCCGGACGACCTTGCCCTCGCCGAAGAGCTCGCTCGCCGCGCCGGCATCGCCGTCGAGAACGCGCAGCTGTACCGGGAGGTCGAAGAGCGGGCGCAGGCGGCGCGCGTGCTCGAGACGGTCGGCGACGGCGTGTTCCTCATCGATCTGGACGGAGTCGTCCGGCTCTGGAACCGCGCGGCCGAGTCGATCACGAAGCTCCCGCGCTCCGAGGTTGTCGGCAAAAAGGCCGGTGACGTGCTGCCCGGCTGGGAGCATGTAGCAGCGACGGTCCCACTCGAGCTCGACGGCGAGGAACGCTGGCTCTCGATCACAGGGGTCGCCTTCGATGAAGGCACCGTCTACGCGTTCCGCGATCTCACCGAGGAGCGCGTGCTCGAGCAGATCAGACAGGACCTGGTCTCGACGGTCTCACACGAGCTGCGCACTCCACTCGCAGCGATCTACGGCTCCGCGCTGACGCTGGCACGTCCGGACCTCGACCTCGAGCCCGCGATGCACAAGCGGCTCCTCGAGGTCATCGTCGAAGAGTCGAGCCGACTCGCGGACATCGTCAACGAGCTTCTGCTCGCGAGCCAGCTCGACGCGGACCGTCTGGAGGTGCACATCGAGGACTGCGACGCGCACACGCTCGCCGAGAGCGTCCTCGAGGCAGCGCGCACTCATCTCCCCGAGGGGATGCGGGTGGAGCTGGAATCGGTCCAGGACCCGCTCCCGCGAGTCGCCGCCGACGAAGGGCAGCTGCGCCAGGTGCTCGCCAACATCGTCGACAACGCGGTCAAGTACTCGCCGGGCGGCGGCGACGTTCGCGTGCGGCTCGAGCCCGTCGATCGGTACGTGCGCTTCACGGTCGCCGACCAGGGCCTCGGGATCCCCCTTGCGGAGCAAGGCCGGATCTTTGAGAAGTTCTACCGTCTGGATCCCGACATGACGGGCGGGATCGGAGGCACAGGCCTCGGCCTCTACATCTCCCGGGAGCTCGTGCGGCGGGTGGACGGCCGGATCTGGGTCGAGCCCAACGACGGCCCCGGGTCCGTCTTCCACGTCGAGATTCCGGCTGCCGTACCCTCGGAGGCCCAAAACTCCCCCAAACGGGCTAGAGCAAGCGCCTAGAAGGCGCCGACTCGGCGGCGCCGCAGAGAGGCCGACCGGGCTTTGCCCGGGCGGCCGTCTCGATCAGAAACTCGGGCAAACTCCCCTAAGAAGAGGCAGGAAGGCGGCGACAAAGAGTGTGGCTAACCGTATTCGGCAGAGGCCTGGGGCGGACGAGACTGTGGGTATGACAGTGCTGATCGTTGACGACCACCCCAGCTTCCGGGCCAGCGCCCGGACGCTCCTCGAGTCGGAGGGGTACGAGGTCGTCGGCGAAGCCGAGAACGGGGCCGACGCCGTGAAGGCGGCGCAAGAGCTTCAGCCGGACCTCGTTCTCCTCGACGTGCAACTGCCGGACATCGACGGCTTCCAAGTCGCCGAGCAGCTTCGCCGGCTGGTCGACCCACCCGCGGTCGTCCTCACCTCGAGCCGCGACCGAGCCGACTATGGGCCCTGCATCAACGTGTGCGGCGCCTGCGGCTTCGTCCCGAAGGCAGATCTGTCCGGAGCCGCGATTGCGGCTCTGCTCGTAGCGTGACGCTTGCCTGGCGCCCCTGGCTGTACTTCGGCCCGGCTGCGCTGATCGCCGCTGGGCTCGCTGTAGCCCTGATAGCTACGAGCGACCACGAGCAACACCCCGAGCAGGCGATTGCTCTGGTTCTGTTCGTCAGCTCGTCGTTCATCCTCGCCGGGCTGATCGGCTGGACCCGGCGGCCGCAGAACCGCACGGGAGGGCTGATGGTCGGGGTCGGCTTCGGCGTGCTGATCGGCGTCCTCGGAGAGGCGAATCATTCGATCCCGTTCACCCTCGGCGCACTCTTCGGAAGTCTTTTCATCGCGGCCTTCGTGCATCTGCTGCTGGCGTATCCAAGTGGCCACCTGCTCAGTCGACGCGCGCGAGTGATCGTCGGTGCGGGCTACGCGATCGCGTTCCTCGCCCCACTCGCGGAGTCGATGTTCGCCGCACGAGAAACCTGTAAGCCGCACGCGTGTCCCGACAACCTAGTGCTGGTCTCCCACGATCATGCCGCGCACGTCGTCGCGACCGCCGTCTGGACGGCTGCTTCGGTCCTGCTGTTCGCGGCCGTCGTCATGTTGCTCCTGGGTCGCTGGCGCGAGACAACACCGGGGCTCCGTCGCATCCTCCGGTCGGTCTACCTCTTCGGCGGCCTCAGCATCGTGCTGCTGGCGATCGGATTCGTCGTGACGCCTTTCTCGGGAGTCGGAGCGATCTTCGTCAGCGTCGCCCTGATCGCGACCTTCACGACCGTGCCGTTCATCTTCCTCGCCGGCCTGCTCGGGACCGCGATCGCACGCGGCGCCGGAGTCGGTGCGATCTTCAGCTCCGTTCCCGAACGTGCAAGCCCCGGTGAGGTTCAGGAGGGTCTGAGGACCGCTCTGCGCGACGAGACGGCGGTGGTCGCGTACTGGTACGAGGAGGACGAGCACTACGTCGACGTCGAGGGGAACCGCCTCGATCTTCCGGAGGACACTCGCCGGCGCGTCGTCACCCGGCTCGACTACGGCGACCAGCCGGTCGCGGCGATCGTGCACGACGCCTCCCTTCTACAGGAGCCCGAGCTCCTCGAGGGGGTCGCGAATGCGGCGCGGATTGCACTCGAGCGGGACAAGCTGCTCGTCGAGGTACGCGCACGCGCACAGCGCTATCGCGCCCTGCTACAGGCGATGCCCGACCTCATGTTCCGGATCTCCCGCGACGGCAGGTACATCTCCTACAACGCGCCGAACGAGCGCGACCTCGTGAACGGCGAGGTCGTTGGGAAGTTGCTCTGGGATCGACTGCCGACGGACCTGGCCGACCGCGTGCTCGAGTCGGGACGCGCGGCGCTCGGCGGCGACCCCAGCGTGATCGAGTACCACCTCGACTTCGAGGACGGCAGCAGGCGCCACTACGAAGGACGCTTCGCCGCGAGTGGCGACGACGAGTTCCTGATGATCGTTCGGGAGATCACCGAACGAAAGCAGCAACAGGAAGAGCTCGAGGCGTCTCGCCAGCGGATCGTCGCGGCAGGCGACGCCGCGCGGCGAAAGCTGGAGCGGAACCTGCACGACGGCGCGCAGCAGCGGCTCGTGTCCCTCTCGCTCTCGCTCCGCCTCGCCCAGAATCAGGTTGCGAAGAGCCCGGCGAGGGCCGAAGAGCTGCTCGAAGCATCTCGCGAAGAGCTGATGCAGGCGCTCGAGGAGCTTCGCGAGCTCGCCCGCGGCATCCATCCCGCAGTCCTCACCGACCGCGGCCTCGAGGCGGCCCTCGAGGCGCTCGCCGGCCGCGCGGCCCTCCCGGTCGAGATCGACTGCATTCCGGACGTCGAGCTCCCTCCTCCCGTCGAGGCGGCCGCCTACTACGTCGTGTCGGAAGCGCTCGCCAACATCACCAAGTACGCAGGAGCCTCCGCGGTCAAGGTCAGCATCGGGCAGGTCGACGGCTATGCGCTCGTCGAGGTCGCGGACGACGGTGTCGGGGGAGCGGATCCCACTCGCGGCTCGGGCCTGAGCGGCTTGTCTGACCGCGTGGCCTCGCTAAACGGCAAGCTAGTGATCGACAGTCCACCAGGCGCAGGAACGCGCATCCGTGCCGAGATCCCACTGGAGTAGGCTCTGACCTCGAATCTCCCAGATGGAACGATCACACTCGTCTTCACAGATGTCGAGGGCTCGACGAAGCTCGTGCGCCAGCTCGGCGACGGCTATGCCCTTGTCCTCGCCGACCATCGCAAGCTCTTGCGCGCGGCGGTCGAGAGCTGCAGCGGGCACGTGGTCGACCATCGAGGTGACGAGTTCTTCATGGTCTTTCCGGATGCGAAGCAGGCTGCACAGGCCGTCACGGAGGCGCAGCGCGCGTTTGCAGCTCATGCGTGGCCGGAAGGTGTGGAACTGCGCGTGCGCATGGGCATGCACACGGGCGAGCCGACCTTTCGCGAAGGCGCCTACTACGGCATCGACGTCCATCGGGCGGCGCGGATCGCGCAGGCGGGCAGCGGCGGCCAGATCCTGGTCTCGAAGCGGACCCGCGACGAGCTCGATTCCACGCACGAGCTCGAGGATCTCGGCGACCACGAGCTGCCGGGGCTCGGAGAGCCGGAGCGTCTCTATCAGCTCAACGTCCCGGGCCAGCTTTCGACGTTCCCCCCGCTCAGCACGGCTCGGCGAGGTTTTCGCGGCGTGCGCGTAGTCCTCGCCGACGACTCGGTCCTGTTGCGCGAGGGAATCGCGCGTCTCCTCGAGGACGCCGGGTTCGAGGTGGTCGCCCAGAGCGGCACGGCCGAGGACCTGCTCCGCCACGTCGGCATGCACAAGCCCGACGTCGCCCTCGTGGACATCCGCATGCCGCCGACGCAGACCGACGAGGGACTGGTCGCGGCGAAGCAGATTCGCGAGCGGTGGCCGGAAACGGGCGTGCTCGTCCTCTCGCAGTACGTCGAGCCCGCCTACGCGATGGAGCTGCTCGGCGAGAACGCCGAGGGCGTCGGCTACCTGCTCAAGGACCGCGTCTCGGACGTCGACGAGTTCGCCGCGGCGGTGCGCCGTGTCGCTGAGGGCGGATCCGCGCTCGACCCCGCCGTCGTCTCGCAGCTCGTCGGGCGACGCCGACGTGACGATCCGCTCGAGGAGCTGACCCCCCGCGAGCGCGAGGTGCTGGAGGCAATGGCCGAGGGCCGCTCGAACCAGGCGATCGCGGAGAAGATGGTGATCACCCTCCGTGCCGTCGAAAAGCACGTGACGAGCATCTTCTCGAAGCTCCGGCTCCCGGCCACCGCAGAGGATCACCGGCGCGTGCTCGCCGTTTTGACTTACCTGCAGTCCTCCGGTTAACCGCACTACAGGATGCCAGCTAGCCGCCTGGCTCAGCGCGGCCGGTAGTGCGACCCTGTCTACATGACCGTCGACCAGCTGAACAAGAGACTTCGTTGGCTCGTTCTCGAGCGTCTTGAGCTCGACGACCGCGGAGCGGCGGCGGACGTCCTCGAGCGAAACCAGCGCGAGACCGTTCGTCTGCAGCACAAGCTGGCATATGCGTCTGTCGGGTCAGACACCCCCGACCGGGTCGCGTAGACCCACACTCCTTCCCCGCGTGAAAGCCGCCTACCCTCTGGCGGCTTTCGCCTGTCCGGGGTGCGGTTCTCCCCACCGGCAAGACGCCTGTTGGCCCCATTCTCCGACGCTTGCCGCGCTGCGAGTCTGAGCTCTGTCATCCCAAGCGAAGGAGCTGAACCGAAATGTCACCCCTGCAGCGCTCGAACAACATCGCGGCCCGGATGGGTCGCTGGAGCGCAACCCACCGCAAGAAGGCGATCTTCGGGTGGCTTGCGTTCGTCGTCCTCTCGGTCGCGATCGGCGCGTTCGTCGGGACGAAGCAGATCGACCAGAACAATTCGAACGTCGGCGAGGCCCACCGCGCCGACCAGATGCTGCTCGACGCGGGATTCCAGATCGACCCGCAGACCGAGTTCGTCCTGATTCAGAGCAAGACGCGCACCTTCGACGACCCTGCGTTCAAGAGCGTCGTCCAGGACACGATCGTGGCGGTGCAGCCGCACCGCGCGGTCTTCACGAACCTGAAGTCGCCGCTCGACCCGAGGAACCGCACGCAGGTCTCGGACGACGGCCACACGGCGCTCGTCGAGTTCACGATGAAAGGCACCGACGAAGAGGCGAAGAAGGTCATCGACCCGGTCGTCAAGGCAACCGACGGCGTCCAGGCGAAGCACCCCGACTTCTACGTCTCCGAGGCCGGCTCGATCTCCACGGGCAAGGCGCTCGACAAGCTCTTCAACTCGCAGCTCGCGAGTGCCGGTGAGCGGTCGATCCCGCTGACACTCTTGATCCTGGTGCTGGTGTTCGGCGCGGTCGTCGCGGCGGGCATTCCGCTCCTTCTGGCACTGACAGCGGTGTTCGCGACGATCGGCCTGCTGGCACTGCCGAGCCACCTGATCTCGATGGACCCGAACATCTCCGCCGTGGTCCTGCTCGTCGGGCTCGCGGTGGGCGTCGACTACTCGCTCTTCTACCTCAAGCGCGAGCGTGAAGAACGCGCAGCGGGACGAAGTGCGGAAGCTGCGCTCGAGGCGGCGGCGGCGACGTCTGGCCGTTCGGTGCTGATCTCGGGCGTCACGGTGATGATCGCGATGGCCGGGATGTTCTTCTCCGGCGACAAGGGCTTCATGTCGTTCGCCGTCGCGACGATGACCGTCGTTGCGATCGCGATGCTCGGCTCCCTCACCGTGCTTCCGGCGGTGCTGTCAAAGCTCGGCGACAAGGTCGAGAAGGGACGCATCCCATTCATCGGCCGCCTGCGGCGAAAGGACGGCGGCGAGAACCGGGTCTGGAGCGCAATCCTCACCCCCGCTCTCCGGCGGCCGCTGATCTCCGCGGTGATCGCGGGCGCGGCGCTCGTCGCCCTCGCCTCCCCGGTGCTCGGCGTGCACACGGCCATCTCCGGGCTGGACTCCCTGCCGAACAGCACGAAGGAAGTCCGGGCCATCCACGCGGTGCAGGATGCGTTCCCAGGCGGGCCGCAGCCGGCAGTCGTTGTGGTCAAGGCGAAGGACGTCAGCTCTCCCGCCGTCAGCCACGCGATCACAGGGCTGAAGCGGGAGGCGCTCGCTTCGGGTCAGATGTTGACTCCGATCGAGGTCACCCGGAACGCCGACAACACGGTCGCCCGCATCACGATCCCGCTCGTGGGCAAGGGCACGGACGCGAAGTCGAACGCAGCGCTCGCGAGCCTGCGCGACCGGATCGTCCCGTCCACCGTGGGCAAGGTCGACGGTGCGGAATACGCAGTCACGGGCATCACGGCGGCCTCGCACGACTTCAACAGCAAGATGAAGGGCGCGCTGCCATACGTCTTCGGCTTCGTGCTCGCGTTCGCGTTCTTGCTGCTGCTGGTCTCGTTCCGCTCGGTCGTGATCGCGGCGAAGGCGATCGTCCTCAACCTGCTCTCCGTCGGCGCTGCCTACGGCGTGCTGGTGCTCGTCTTCCAGAAGGGCTGGGGCGAGGGGATTCTCGGCTTCAAGTCGAACGGCGGGATCGCATCCTGGCTGCCGCTGTTCATGTTCGTGATCCTCTTCGGCCTGTCGATGGACTACCACGTGTTCATCCTCAGCCGGATCCGCGAGGCGTACGACCGCGGCATGAAGACCGAGGACGCCGTCGAGCACGGCATCAAGACGACCGCCGGCGTGGTGACGAGCGCGGCCGTGGTGATGGTCGGAGCATTCGCGATCTTCGCGACGATGCCGATCCTCGACATGAAGGAGATGGGCATCGGCCTGGCGGCCGCAGTCCTGATCGACGCGACGATCGTCCGGGCGGTCCTCCTGCCCGCAACGATGAGACTGCTCGGCGATTGGAACTGGTACCTGCCGAAGTGGCTCGAGTGGTTGCCCCGACTGGAGCACGAGACTCGCGCTCCGGAGGCGTCTCCCGAGGCGGCCCCGGCTCCCGCACTGGGCGCCTAGCCCTCCACCGCTCCTTCGCTTCGAAGCGCCCCGGCTCTGCCGGGGCGCTTCTCGTTGAAGCCCGCTCGTTGCCAGAAGCCGGAGGCGGGACTCGAACCCACGACATCAGCTTTACAAGAGCTGCGCTCTACCAACTGAGCTACTCCGGCGTGCCCCGAATGGTAGGCGAAGCCCAAGTCGAATGGCCTCCTCCGGAACGGCTGGTGTCAGACCCTCGCCCTTGGGACCACGTCCCGAACGGCAAGGGTCTGACCCCGGGTCTACTTAGGCAGCGCTGGCGAGATCGTCGACGGAGATCTCGACGACACCGGCCAGCTCGTGCTGCAGCTTGGCCAGCGCGTCGCGCTCCACCTGACGCACTCGCTCGCGGCTCATGCTCAGCTCGCGGCCGATCTGCTCGAGAGAC
>DATHGN010000027.1:0-9620 GCA_035317565.1 Gaiellaceae bacterium | reverse complement strand
ACGGTGATCGCTGCCCGACCTGACGTGTTCAACCACAACATCGAAACTGTTCGGCGACTCCATGCGCGCATGCGCGGTGCGAAAGCGAGCTACGACAAGGCACTCTGGCTCCTGGAGCGCGCGAAGCAGCTCGCCGACTATCCCGTCCTGACCAAGTCAGGGATCATCGTCGGGCTCGGCGAGACGAATGACGAGGTCGTCGAGACGATGCGCGACCTGCGCGCTAACGGCGTAGACGTCGTCACGATTGGGCAGTACCTCCAGCCGAGCTCGAAGCACGCGCAGATCGACCGGTGGGTCCACCCCGACGAGTTCCGCTGGTTCCGCGAGCAGGGCGAGGCGCTCGGTTTCGGCTCGGTGTTCTCCGGCCCCCTCGTGCGCTCGTCATATCGGGCGGACGAGCAGCGGCATGCGGCCGCAACCGGCCGCGGCGCCGTCGCCTACTGAGCTAGATGAACGAAGGCCGCCTTGCGGCGGCCTTTCGTTCAGATACGCGGCGCTTCGCTAGTTCAGCGGTACGCCCTGGTCGTGCAGGAACGTCCGAGCCTGCGTGTTGTCGAGCCGGAACGCACCCGACGTGCCGTTGCAGTACTTCGTCCCGAATGAGATCACCGCGACGTCCCACACGTTGCCTGCGGCATCGGTGTGGAAGATCGGGCCGCCGGAATCGCCGAAGCAGGTTCCGCCGCCGCCTGTTCCGCCGCCGTTCGAGTCGGTCATCATCAGGTTGTAGCCGCCGGCGATATGGCTCCGAAGATTCTGGAGCTGGTTCGTGCCGACGAACCGCTGCTTGATGGCGATCTCGAGATTCGGGCGCTCGAACTGCACGCCGTACCCGACGACGGTGAAGTTGACGTTCTGCTGCCCACGCTGGGTCGCAAGGCCGTCGAGATAACCGAGCGGGGCGATCTTCGACAGTCCCTTGTTCGGAGCCTGCGTCAGCTGAACCACTCCCATGTCATGCGTGTTGGGGATCGTCAGCGATCCGTTCCAGCCCGGGTGCGGCACAGGTGTGCCGGTGAACTCGCCCTTGCATGGATAGCCCGTGTCCGTGGCCTTGCACGGATTGCCGTCAAAGGCGTACGAGCCCAGCGGAATCGGGCCCGAGTCGAACCACACCTCGGCGCGGTCGGGAGCGATCCCCAGACCCGGATCGATGCCCGTGCAATGGCCGGCCGTCAGATAGACCGTCGCGGCGACCATCGTGCCGGAACAGCGCCACAGCGGAATGCCGTGGTAGAGAAAGACGGACAGCCCGACGTTCGGATGCCCGTTGCCGTCCGGACTAGCACCTTGTACGGCCCCGGCGGGTGTGACGAGAATTGCGACCGCAGCCACAGCGGCTGCGAGCGCAGTCAGAAGCTTGCGCAACGTTTTCTCCCCTCTGGACGTTGACCTGGGTCTGCCGGATCCCAGATCCGGCCCTCTTAATAGAGGATCCTACTTCAGGTTCAGCCGGTCTGCAGGCGCTACCGAATGCCCGTGTCGATCGAGAAATCCAGGCGCAGATACCGGCCGAGGCGGACTCGCGCGTGATCCGGTTCGAGGCCACGGCCGATCCGCGGCGTGGTCGTGAGGGCCACGCCGTAGATCCCGGGGCGCAACCGAAGGTGGTAGCGACCGGCCAGATCGGTCTTGCTCCGCGCGACGACACGGCCGTCTCGGGAAAAGAGCAGCGTGACGTTCTTGGCCGGGGCGCTGCAGGGCTGCTCCGCGACGCAGACGGGCACGATCGGGCCTCGCGTGACGATGCCGTGCAGGCCGCTGGAAACCGGAGTCGCCTGCGCGCCGCTCACCAGGAAGAGCGCCACGACTACGCCAAGGCCCCACCTTCTCATCTCCATACATGGTAGATGCAAAAAAGAGGGCCGGCCTTGCGGCCGGCCCTCCAATTGTTGCCATACAGCAGTCGACTACGGCGTGAACTTACTGATCCGTGTCGACCAGTTGCCGAGTGCCGCACGTGCACCCGGTCCATGCGAGGCGCCGCCACAGGTGCCGAGCAGGTTGTCGCCTGTGCCACCCGTGAAGAACGGGCCGCCCCAGGCGAAGTAACTGCACTGCTGGGCGATGTACTCGCTGGCGATCCAGATCGAGTTCCCGACCACGGCAGCCGCGCCGTAGTCACCCCAGCGGGTGCGCGGCGGGTTGCCGACCTGCGACTTGTAGCTCGTGAAGCCGTCGTCCTGCACGGCTCCTCCGCCGCCCGGAACGACGTTCCAGGCACCGATGCCTGCGTTCGCGTCGATCGACGCGTACGCAGCGCTCGGGTTCATAGCGTCACCCGTGGCGGTGAACGCGATGATCCCGCGACCGCTCGGCGTGACGCCGACCGCCGGGTAGGTGAAGTCCTGCCCGGTCGCACCGAGATAGCCGTCCAACGCGACCTTGCCCGCGTCCGGCTTCACGATGTACCACGCGATGCCCGCCCGCTGCGGGCCGCCGTCCGGGTTGATCGCCGTGTCGAGGGCGCCCCAGACCTTTCCGTTCGCGTACATGACCTGCTGCATCCGAGTGTCATTCGAGTCAGGCCGCGAGATGACCTCGTTGTGTGCCGGTTCGCCGGCGAACAGGAGCCGCCAGCAGCCGACGCCGGCAATCGTCGGCGTCGTCGTGTCGTTGATGCAGTGCCCCTGCGGAACACCCTCACCAGGAGCGGTACCCGAGCCCGGCTGCTTCTGCTTCGGCGGGACCGCGTAGGTGTGCACGTCGAGGAGCTTGTTGCTGAGGCTCGCCGACGGCGACGCCGTGTTCAGCGACGCGGTGTTCGTCAGAGTCCAGAGCACGATCTGGTTCGACACGCCGGCACCGCCGGTCCCTGCCACCGGATGCGTCGCCTCGTCGGCGGCATTCGAGCTGAGGAAGTACTCCGTGCCGCCGTTGTCCGTGTTGAACGAGCCTGTCCCGGGGGACTGAGCCGGCCACACCGTGAAGCCCGGCTGCGTCGGGCCCGCGTCGCTCGGAGCGTTGACCATTCCGGACGTGTCGATGTGCTGCATCGTCACGCTCGCGGCGCCCGCGGCCATCTGCGTCTTCGAGAAGGCGTAGATCTGAGCACCGGAGAAGCCGTTGCAGCACCACGGATAGGCGTTCGTCGTGATGTAGAAGCCGTTGGCGTCGGCCCCGATGTGCGGGTAGTCGCCGAGGTACGGGCCCGGGTTCGTGCCGCCGGTGTTCGTTCCGTCGCCCGTGACGTCAACGCGGTAGATATTCCAGAGGCCGGTCGGATCCGACGTCTGGCTGACGGCGGTATCGAGATGATTCACCGTTGTGAACGCCCCCGAGGTCGGTACGACCTCGAGCGTCAGCACGGTGACGAAGAACCGCTGGGTCGCCGCGTCGTACAGACACGACGGATCCGTGACGAACTGACCGCGAATCCCCGTCGACCGGTTGATCGCGGGTGCGTAGCCGTAAAACGAGTTGAGGTCGACGGCATGGTTCACGTTCCGCGGGAAACCGCTGACGATGTTCGTGGCCGTGTTGTCCGGAAGCACCGACGCTCCCGCGGTGTTGTAGACGTTCATCACGTCGTTGACGGCCTCGACGACGTAGCCGTTGCCGGCGCACATGCCCTGGTCCGGCGGCTCGACGGAGAACTGGTTCCCTCCGCGCGCATAGCGCTGCTGGTAGAAGTTCAGGCCCTCAAAGCCGAAGTTGAACTGCGGGTCCGACTTCGCCTTCTTACCGGTCGTCGTCGGCACCCCGACCGCGGTGCCGCCGGCCGACAAGCTCCGGTCGACGATGTTGCCGCCGTAGGCGTCGGGGCCGGCCTCGTCGTCCCCCTCGCCGGCGAACTCCTCGTCCGTGACGTCACCCGAGCCGGACGGCGTAAAGGCGCCGGTCTGCGGTGAACCGGTTCCGGCCTTCGGAATCAGTCTCCCCGCAGCTGCAGTTGCCCCCGTTGCGGTTCCCGCGGACGCCGTCAACGCGCAAACGGCGAGCAGCAGGAGCACCCCGAACGAGAGCTTCGTCGTTCCTCTCAGTCGCATCTCTCCCCCTTGCAGTGGATAAGGCGACCGCGCCCCTGGCGCGTCGCCTCGTGACAGGGGTATATGTGCCCCTCGATACCGGTTTGTCAAGCCGGAACCCGCTGTGCGCACGAGATTTCTTTGTTTCGAAGGAGCGCAGACTCGGGGTCTAGCTACAGATACGTTCCTATATATGTTAGGCCATGCGAGCCAGCGGTCAGACCAGCTGCAGCGCTATCCGTCTTCGTTCGGCTTCGCCATCGCGCGATAGTCGAGCGCTTTGTCGAGCACGTCCTGCGCAACACCTTTGTCTCGCGCTACATCGCGCAGCGAGCGGCCCGAGGCCGCAGCTTCTTTCACGATCTCGCCGGCCGCGTCGTAGCCGATGTAGGGGTTCAGAGCGGTCGCCGCCGACAACGTCAGCTCCGCATAGTGCTCGCACTGCTCCCGGTTCGCCTCGATCCCGTCGACGCACTTCTCGGCGAGCAGCCTCGAGGCGGCGGTGAGCAGCTTCACGGAGTCGAGCAGGTTCCGCGCCAGCATCGGGACGAAGACGTTGAGCTCGAAGTGACCTTGCATGCCGCCGGCGGTGATGGCGGCGTCGTTGCCGATCACCTGTGCAGCGACCTGCGTCACGACCTCGGGAATGACGGGGTTGACCTTGCCCGGCATGATCGAGCTTCCCTTCTGGAGCTCGGGCAGACGGATCTCCGCGAGGCCGGCGCGCGGGCCGGAGCCCATCAAGCGCAGGTCGTTCGCGATCTTCGTCAGCGAGACCGCGAGGGTCTTGAGCGCGCCGGAGGTCTCCACGATCGAATCGCGTGCAGCCTGCGCCTCGAACGGGTCGGCCGGCGCCGAGATGTGCAGGCCCGTCTCCTGCGACAGACGGCGACGGACACGCTCGGCGAACTCGGGGTGTGTGTTCAGGCCGGTTCCGACTGCGGTGCCGCCGAGTGGAATCTGTCCGAGCCGCTCGAGCGTCGAGCCGACGCGGTCGTAGCCCTGGCGCACCTGCGCCGCGTAGCCCCCGAATTCCTGACCGAGCGTGACCGGCACCGCGTCCATCAGGTGCGTTCGCCCGGACTTGACGACGTCGTCGAACTCGGCGGCCTTTCCCTGCAGCGACTCGGCAAGACGCTGCAACGCAGGCAGCAGGTCGTTCGTGATCTCGTCCAGCGCAGCGAGATGAACCGCGGATGGGAAGACGTCGTTCGAAGACTGGCCCATGTTCACGTCGTCGTTCGCGTGCACGTCCTCACCCGCCAGCGCTGCCATGACCTCGTTGGCGTTCATGTTCGACGAGGTCCCCGAGCCGGTCTGGAAGACGTCGATCGGGAACTGATCGTCCAGCTCGCCTGAAGCGACTCGGTCGCCGGCCTCGGCGATCCGTTGCGCCTTGTCCTCGTCCAGCAGACCGAGCTCCGCGTTGACCCGCGCCGCAGCCGCTTTGATGCGGCCGAGCCAGCACGCCACCGCGGGCGGAATCGGCTCGCCCGAGACGGGGAAGTTCACGACCGCCTTCCTGGTCTCATCGCCCCAGAGCTCCCGCTGCGTGTCGGTCTCGGACACCGTTCGAGTCTAGCGAGGGGCCGGCGCGAAACCGGCCCCTCGCCTCGTCCTGGTCTAGTTTCCCGGAGTGTGGGTGACAGCGTTGAGCGCGTCCACCTGGCCGCTCCCATACCACGAGTTGTTCCCGCTACCGCCCTGGCACGCCGCGAACGTCCCGCTCTGCGTCCCGACGCCGAGGGACGACTCGTACGTCGGCGGGAGCGTCCCCGGACACGGTTGTGGGTCAGCCGTCTGACCGAGGTAGGCCTTCACCCGCCCTGGGCTCATGTGGCCGAACATGCTGACGATCAGCGCGGCGACTCCCGCTACGTGCGGTGCCGCCATCGACGTCCCCTGCAGGTAGCAGTAGGCGACCGTCGGCTCGCTCGGGTCACTGCTGGACTCCGTCACGCGGCGCGTGCAGGGGCTGTTCGGCGGATAGGTCGAGAGCACCCTGCCGTTCACCGCCTCGGGCGTCCGGCCGAAGACCGAGTCACCGCCCGGCGCCGTGACCTGGGTGACGCCGACGCCAACGTTCGAGTAGAACGACTTGAGGTAGCCGGTCGGATTCCCGTTGCTATCGGTCTGACGATCGTTACCGGTCGCACTGACGCCGATCACGCCGGCCACTTCGACCGGAATCACCACGCAGGCGTTCGTGACCGAGCGTGGCGGCGGATTCGGATTTGTGTCCGGGCTCGTCGCATCGACTGAAGGATGCGCGAGGTCCTCGGCTTCGTTCCCCTCGGCAGCCACGACTGTGACGCCGTTTCGCTGCGCGAACATGATTGCCCGCTGTTCCGCCTTCCAGATCGCGTGCTGCACTGGATCGTTCCGGCAGTTGAAGAGGAACGGATCGGCGAAGTAGCTGTTGTTCGTGACGTCGACCTGGTGCGTCGCCGCCCAGTAGAAGGAGCAGATCACGGCCTCCGGGAAGAAGAACCCGTCGGCATTGCCCGCCTTGATCGCTGCGATCTTGACGTTCGGAGCGACCCCGACGATCCCGAACCCGTTGCTGGCCGCGGCGATCGTGCCGGCGGTGTGCGTGCCGTGGCCGTTGTCGTCCTGCGCCGCCGTGCCCGGAACGGGCGCACCGCTCACACAGTTCGCGCTGTTCACAACGTCGATGTTCTGCTTGAGGTCCGGGTGGTTGAAGTCGATCCCCGTGTCGATGTCGCCGACGAGCACGGACGGGCTGCCGCCCGTCACCGCATGAGCCTGCGGCGTCTTGATCTGCCGCATGTCCCATTGCAGCGGCGAGAGCGAGTCGGCATCGCTCGCCGGTGCATTCGAAAGGTCACCGGGCGGAGGCCCCTCCGAACCAGTCTGCTCGTTCGGCAACTGGGTGGCGAACTGGGCCGTCGCCGACGCATTGTCGACTCGATTGTCCTTCAGCAGGTTGTCGCGGAACGTTGCGTTGTCCGATCGGGCGATCACCACGCCGATCTGCTCGTAGCTGTAGACGAGCGTTCCCCCCGCGCTGGAGATCGTCGTCGCCGCATCCTTTGGAACCGCCTGGCTCTTGTAGAGCACGATGTAGTTCGCCGCAGATCCGGTGCTGGAGCCTGACGCCGCGGTGCCGAGCGCAACGAACACGGCGGCGGCGGCGAGCGCGAGCAGCAGCACTCTGAATCGCAGATGCATGCCTACCTCCCCTTTTTGCCCCGAACCCCACGTTCGGGGTCCGCGGAACCTTAAGCGACGGAGGCGTAGGGTGTGGCCGTGCGGGCCAGGGAGCTGGGGGTCGTCATCGGGGAAGGCGCACCGGGTGCGGCCAATGGGATCACGGACGTCGCCGGCGTACGTGTGGGCCACACGACGCTGATCGAAGGCGACTCTGTGCGCACGGGCGTGACGATGGTCGTCCCGCCCGAGACGCCGCTCTTCGCGGGGTGCCACCGCCTGAACGGGAACGGCGAGCTGACGGGGCTCGAATGGGTGCGGGAGTCCGGCCTGCTGACGACGCCGATCGGAATCACCAACACGTTCAGCGTGGGCGTCGTGCGGGATGCGATCGCCGCAGCATCCGCCGATGAGGATGCTTGGTCACTCCCGGTGGTGGGAGAGACCTTCGACGGCTTCCTCAACGACATCCGCGGCCAGCACGTGACCGCCGACCACGCACATGCTGCACTCGAAGCGGCCGACGGTGGAGCGGTCGAAGAGGGAAGCGTCGGCGGCGGCACCGGGATGATCTGCCACGAGTTCAAGGGTGGGATCGGCACGGCGTCGCGCAAGGTCGGGGACTACGTCGTCGGCGTCCTCGTCCAGGCGAACTACGGCAGGCGTGAGCGCTTCCGCGTGGACGGCGTTCCCGTCGGCCGGCTGATCGGCGACCGGATCCCGCTACCGCGGGAGGGCGACGAGTCGGGCTCGATCATCGGGATCGTCGCGACGGACGCGCCCCTTCTGCCGCACCAGTGCGACCGGCTCGCGCAGCGCGCAGGCTTAGGTGTCGGCCGGATGGGTGGAACGGCCGCTCATTCGAGCGGGGACATCTTCTTCGCGTTCGCGACCGGCAACAGCGGGCTCGACGGAGTGGGCGAGCTTCCGATTCGCATGCTCTCCGACGCCGAGATCACGCCGTTCTACGACGCGGTGATCGAGTCGACCGAAGAAGCCATCCTCAACGCCATGCTCGCTTCGGAGACCATGACCGGCCGAGTCGGCAACACCGTGCACGCGCTCGAGCCGGAACTGCTGCTGGAAGCCCTGTCTAGGCAAGCCTGAGCCGGCGTCGTTCGAGTGGGCGGGCGCGCATCGCGCGACGCTCGTCCTCGGTGAGTGCGTTCACGGGAGCCCAGCCGACGTACCCGCAGCGCGAGCAATCGGGGTTGGCCTGCCGCAGCGGATTCGGGGACAGCTTTCTGTGACTACCGCAGCGGAGGCACTCGACTACGAGTGACTCCATGCCCCCATCTTCGTCGGCCGGGGGAGATCGGCGTCCCCCGACCGGGGGAGGGACTGTCCCTGGCACGTGCCGCTTCGGGACCAGTCGGGTGCCAGGCACGTGACGTGTCTGCCCTAGGCGGTCTCGGCTGCCACCCGCTCTGCCGCCTCGAGCAGCTCGTCCCAGGTGCGGAGCTTCACCCGGGGACGGCCAAGCTTCTCCCCGGCTGCCCGCTCGAGCTCGTCGATCGAGGTCCACCCGTGGTACAGGACCGCCCTGGCGCCTCGTTCCGACAGCAGATCCTCCACCGCGGCGGCGGTGACCTCGTCGCGATGGGCCAACGTTCCCTCGTGAAGGTCCTCGAGGAGCTGGGCGACCGTCTCGGTCGCGTCCTTCTTGTTCGTGCCGATGATTCCCGTCGGGCCGCGCTTGATCCAGCCGGCGCAATACGTGCGGCCGACCGGTGCTCCGTCGTCGCCGACCACGCGGCCGCGCTCGTTTCGAATCGTGCCGCGGCGCTCGTCGAAGGGAAGCTCCGGCAGGCCGACGCCGCGGTAGCCGACGCTCCGAAAGACGAGACCGCACTCGATCGTCTCGCGCTCGTCGGTGGGAACGGCGACCAGACGTCCATCCCGCTCCTCGAGCCGATTCCGTACGAGCTCCATCGATTGAACCTTCTCGTCGCCGTGGAGCGCGACCGGCGACACGAGGAAGCGAAGCCGGACGGTCATGGGCTTGCCCGTGGGCTCGCGCGCGGCGAAGTCGCGCAGGACCTCCATGTTCCGGCGCGCGTTGGTGTCGTGCTCGAGCGAAGCCTCGCTCACCGCGTCCAGCTCCAGCTCGGCGGGATCGACGGCGACGTCCGCTCCGGCGAGCTCCCCGAGCTCCTTCAGCTCCTGGGTCGTCCACGACGCCTGGGCCGGGCCGCGGCGGCCGACGACGACGATGTCTCGGACCGTCGAGCTGCCGATCGCGTCGATCGCGGGGTCGGTCGTGTCCGTTGGCTCGAGCTCTGCCGGTGTCAGCGCCAGCATCCGCGCGACGTCGAGGGCGACGTTGCCGTTGCCGACCACGACCGCGCGCTCGACGTTCAGGTCGAACTGCAGCTCCTGGAAGTCCGGGTGGCCGTTGTACCAGGCGACGAACTCGGTGGCCGACCAGGAGCCGGCCAGATCTTCGCCGGGGATGTCCAGCCGGCGATCGCTCTGCGC
>DATHGN010000026.1:0-6088 GCA_035317565.1 Gaiellaceae bacterium | reverse complement strand
CAGCGTGTAAGGCCCTTTGCGCTCTGTGTACCCGAACGGCGGCAGGTCGATCGCAAACACACGGTGGTCGCGTCCGAGCCGGCGGCCGACGCCCTCCCAGACCGAACTCGGGACGATGAAGCCACCCAGCAAGATGACCGGCGTCCCATGCGCTCCCCAACGTCGATAGGCCACGAGTTTGCCGTCCACGTGCACGAACGGTCCCCCGTAGAGCGCACGCGCCGCCTTGACGCGGCCCGTCGTCGCCACGTTGTAGACGACCGAGACGGCCGTCAACACCACGGCCAACTCCAGCAGCACAAGGGCGAGCTTCCTCGCCCAGCGACGCAACCGCGGCATCCCCCGACAGTAGCCGCGGAGGTGAGCTTCGCCCGGCTCCGTTCACAACCGCTCGCGGCGAAAAAAGCAGCGGCGGAAGCATGCGCGCAGCAAAGCAGCGTGAGAATTTTTCTCGCGGGAAGTTGCTGGGCTGAGCGCCCCTGCGCGGACGGCTCCGATCCGCCCCTCCCATGGCGGGGTCAGCCTGCAGAGCGCTCTAAGAAAACGGACGCATGGTGGATGAAGGTTGGCCCGGGGCAGTCAGGCGCCGGGCCAACCTTCGTGTCTCTGTTACGGGTTCCTCGGGTTACTCCCGCCGTGACATGCCACGCCAGGGATTCCAGGTGGTCCGCCATTCCTGACGTCCTGTCCGGGGGACTGCACGTGGAAATCGATCGGCCCCTGGCCCGGAATCATGTCGTTCAGGCCGGAGAAGGAGCAGATCGAGTTCGAGTGCGCCGGGGCACCGGTGGCTTTTGCGTCAACCTGCTCCTGCGTTCGCGGTCCAGTTCCGGGCGGGCCCTTGACCTCGCCGGCGATAGCGGAACTAACACCTGCACTAGCAAGAGCGGCTGCACAGAACGCAGCCGCGAGCAATCGCTTCTTGCCCATTCCTTACCTCCCCATGTAGATGGCCGCAGTTAATGCCTATTGGTGCCGGCTCGACGTTAGTGAACGGGACGCACATCGTCAACCGTTCGCGTGCTGGGTGATGGTTTCAGGGGCGAAAGTGAAACTTGTGAAACGCGTTTCCTGGTTGGGGGAACGCGCCACAAGTTTTCGCCATCTCGCCTGTCTTCTCTAAGTGAGGGCGGCCCTCGAGGGGAGTTCCGTGCGTGAACTGCGGACACACACGGAGGGAGGAGCCGCCCGCTCCTCCCTTGCTGATCGGGTCGAAAGGGTAATATTCAACGCGGGGTGGGCTTGCGGCCTGTGCAGCGCGAGCGATTGCTCTCCCCGTCGCCGCGTTGCGACTGTGGCAAAGGACGACTGAGGGAGAGTCGCCAGAGAACTCTCCCCCGCCCGCCCCATTTGTGCGGCGGAGCCCAGTGTTACCGGAGCTCTTGACAGCCGCCTCAAGCGCGCCGCCGTAGGATTCGCGACCTGTCAAGGAGCTCGCTCACGACCGGGAACGCCG
This sequence comes from Gaiellaceae bacterium, assembly GCA_035317565.1. Classification (GTDB taxonomy): domain Bacteria; phylum Actinomycetota; class Thermoleophilia; order Gaiellales; family Gaiellaceae; genus 3-1-20CM-4-69-9. The sequence goes on along the minus strand of DATHGN010000026.1, from coordinate 4,632 downwards.
CCAAGCTGTACTGCCTACAGTTGGTCGATGGCGCGGCGGCAGAGGTCGAGGGGGAGTTCCGCATCGTCGATCTCGGCTGTGGGAACGGATCGAACTTTCGCGAGCTTTTACGCCGGCGACCGAACATTCGTTACGTCGGCGTCGAGCCTCTCCGCGGCGCCGCGGAGGAGGCACGCCGGATGTTGCCCGACGCCGAGATCATCAACGGGCCTGCGTACGACGTTCGGGTCGAGCCCGCGCACGCCGTCGTCTCATTCAGTGTCCTGGAACACGTCGTCGACCGGCCGCGGTACTTCGAAGCTATACAGGCGAACCTGCGCCGAGACGGTCGTGTGTACCTGAACTACGACTCCGGGCACTTCGTCGCCGACGCGGACTTCCTCGAACGCGCGAAAGCCCTCGCCTCGCGCGCGCTTGCGCGAGTCGGCTCGGAGTCGCACTATCGCAGACGAGTGAGTGCGGACGAGCTCCGCGCGCTGGTCGAGCGCAACCGGCTGCTGGTCGTGGACGACAAGGTCTTCAATACGGACGTCAAGCGGCTCCTGCCGCTCGTGGGAGCAGAGAACCGTGAGAGCTTCATGGAGCGTTGGCTCGCTTTCGAGCTCGGGCTGAACGAGCTCGGGCTGGCTTACCGCGACGAGCTCGACGCGGTGTTCCGGACGCGCAACCTCGTTCTCGAATCCGATCCTCTACGATGATCTCTACGAGCAATTCGGCGAAGCGACCAGTGATTCGGGCGCAGGTGAGGGAGCTCACTCCTTCTCGCCGGTGAGCGCACCCGAGGAAGCAGAGCCGTCTAACCGCAGGCCTGATACCAACTCCGGTACCAGCTCCCGCACCAAAACAGGCCTCTAGATAGAAAGCCCGCATGAGCGGGGCTTTTCCGTAGCGGGGCAGGATTTGAGTGCGACCTCCGGGTTATGAGCCGCCTCGACGACGTATACGTGTTCCGCCGTATTCCGCATAAACGCAGCTTCCAAGCCAGAATCGACCACGGCCCTTGCATCTAGGCGGAACACGGTGACATCGCCGCGGAAGGTCGATGCTTGCAGAACACTTGCAGCTGTAGGCCGACGGGTGGCGCCGCAGGGGTCACGGCGGCGAGCCGATGCAATCTGTGCCTGTGTGGAGCCGCCGTGGGGGCGGCTCCACACTCGTGCTGGGCGTGCCGGCTAGAACGGGCAGTTGCCGGGAGCGGGCTTGTCGATCCGGCGGCTCGGAGTGTCCGCCGGAAGGAGCTGCACCGCGATCGTCTCGGCCAGGACGCTTCCCTCGTTGCGAAGGATGTGGACGTCCTTGCCGGAGTCGATGAACCCCTGCCCCGCGCTGTACTTCTGCCCGGTGCACTTCCGGTCTTCGCTCGTGTAGTTCGTCACCGTCCCCGCGACCACGAGAACGAGGCTCGGACCCGGATGCGAGTGCCAACCTGTGTTCGCGACGGCGCCGGTGTTGGGATCGACCGGAGCCAGCTTGTTGTCGACGACGTAGACGTCCGAGAGCCCGTGCGTCCGGATCTTCGTCCTCCAGATGCTCGCTGGGATCGCGTGCGCCTTGACGTTGATCTCGTCGAACCTGGACTTCGCGAGCGTCGTGGTCCCCAGTCCTGAGGGGTTGGTCGCCATGAGCGTGCCGCCCCAGATGCCGGCACTCAAGACCATGGCGAACAGCGCCCAGACCCATCTCGATTTCATCTCTCCTCCTCATTCGTTCGAGCTGTCGAATTGCGAGCGATCCGAGCGATCGTCAGCGCCTCGTCGCGCGAGAGCGTCATCCCGTGGGCTTCGGACGCGTGACGCCGGATCTGCTCGACCAGCGCCTCCTCGTCCCCGGCTCGAGCCTCGAACCCGCAGTCGCAAACCAGCACCCTGTTTTCGATCACTCCCGGCGAGGCTAGGAAAGTGCAGCAAGATCCAGGCAAACTCCATGCAAGACGACGACTAGGAGGCTCGTCTGAAGGTCTTTCTGGCAGGTCGTGTCGCCGCTGAGAACGAAGGGGTGGTGATCGACGAGGGTCGGTTCCCCGGCCGGCAGGGCCGTCTTCTCTTCGCCTATCTGGTGGCGGAGCAGGGGCGAGCGGTCCCCCGGGACGAGCTCGCGGAGGCGTTGTGGGGCGACGCGCCGCCGGCGACCTGGGACAAGGCCCTGACCGTCCTCGTGAGCAAGCTCCGCGCCTTGCTCTCGGACGGCGGCGTCGACGGCACCGGGGCCCTTACGGGCGCATTCGGCTGCTACCGCCTCGAGCTTCCCGCAGGAAGCTGGGTCGACATCGTCGAGGCGGCACGCGCGGCCGACGAGGCCGAGACGGCGCTGTCGGCCGGCGGGCCGGATCAAGCGAACACCGCCGCCGCGCTGGCCGAGACACTGGTCCGGCAGCCGTTCCTGCCCGGTGACGACGGAGCGTGGGTTGAGGAGAAGCGCCGCGAGATCGCCGATGTCCGCGTCCGCGCACTGAGCGTTCTCGCCGAGACGAGCCTGAGCTCGGGCGATGCGCGCGAAGCGGTGAAGTGGTCCACGGAGATCGTCGCGCTCGAGCCGTTCCGCGAGAGTGGCTACCGCCAACTGATGCAGGCCCACGTCGCCGCAGGGAATCGCGCAGAGGCGCTTCGCGTGTACGAGCGTTGCCGAAGGCTCTTCGCGGAGGAACTCGGCGCGTACCCCTCGCCGGAGACCGAGTCCGTCTATCGAAGTCTTCTAGAAGCGCCCCCGGCTGAAGTAGCAACCGCGCCCAACGAAGAACAAGACGAGACAGGAACTCTTGCAGCTGCTCGCGGTCGGGCTCGGGAAAAGGATAGGCGCAAGCGGGCGACTCTTGCCGCCGCCGCGCTGCTCATCGGGGGAGTCGTTGCAGCCATCCTCACTGTCGTGACGCGCGGCGGATCGACGCCCGAGGTTCGACCCAACAGCGTCGTGCGGATCGATCCCGTCACGATGAAGGTGACACAAGCCGTATCGATCGGGGACGCGCCCGATCTTGTCATCGCCGCCGGCGGCTTCCTCTGGATCACGAGTCATGTCTTGCGGGACACGCCTTCGCGCGCACTCCGAAACGCCGGTGATCGCACCCTCACACGCGTCGACCCGTCGACGGGCAAAGCGATCGTCGTCGGTGGAGGGCTCGCGCCGTGTGGGTTGACCGCTGATCCGTCCGGCGACGTATGGGTGGCGAATTGTTATCCAACTGCCGGTTCACACGACAACGTAGTACGAATCGATGCCAGGACGCTCGACTTCAAGACGACGTGGCCGCTTCCGGGAGGCGACGGCTTTTTCCGAGGTCTTGTCTACGGCGGCGGCTCACTCTGGGTCTCCGAGACCTTTGGGGGCATCATCCCGACCCCGAACATCCTCACGCAGATCGATCCGGAAGCAGGTGTACGACATACGATCCATCTCGCGTCTGTAGCAACAGGACTTGCTTGGTCGGAAGCGTACGGCGACCTGTGGATCAACAACTTCGACAGCGGCAGCGTCACGCGACTGCACGCAACAACTGGCGCCATGAAAACCATCGGAGGCGTCGCGAACAATCCCGCTTTCGCGGTGGTCGACGGTGGCTTCGTGTGGGTCGGGGATTGGGCAGCCCCGCAGGTGGTGCGCCTCCGTGCGATCGGGCCGGCCCGACCACGTTCGATCGCCCTGCCGTCGCGGAGGGGCGGTCTCGTGGGTATCTGGAACATTGCGGCCGGTGCCGGCGACATTTGGGCGACGACACCGCGGGACGGCGCGCTGTGGCGTATCGACCCGAAGACAAACGCCGTTACGCGCGTGAACGTTCCGTATCTGCCGACTGGGGTCACCGCCGACGCGAATGACGTCTGGGTGACCGTGCGCGAAAAATAAGTCGGATCGTCGAGCAGGCGACGCAACTGTGTCATCCCCCCGACAGTAGCCGCGGAGGTGGGCTTTGCCCGCCTCCGCTCACAACGGCTCGCGGCCAAAAAGAAAACTCTCGGAAGTCGAGGCGCGAAGCGCCGACTTCCGAGAGCTAATAGCGGGGGCAGGATTTGAACCTGCGACCTCCGGGTTATGAGCCCGGCGAGCTACCTGACTGCTCCACCCCGCGTCGCTTGCCGCAATTATAGCTCGCCGGGCTCGAGAGCTGCCAGGTCGCGGCCAGCCCTGCCACCGTCAGCGGCGTAACAGCGGATTCAGCGGGAACGTGCGTACGCCGGCTCGCGCACGCTTACCCGGAAAGGAGCGGTCGCAGCGAAGCCGACGGCCATCACGAGCGCGCCGGCGACAGCGTCGAAGATGTAGTGGTTCCCGGTGACCACGATCGTCAGCAGCACCGCTGCCGGGTACACCACTCCGGCGAGTCGCAGCAGCCAGCTCCGCGCGTACAGCATGAGCCCAGCCCCCAGGGCAAGCGCCCACCCCGCATGCAGGCTCGGTACGGCCGCGACCGGGTTCGAGAAGCGCTCATGGTGCGGCTTGCCGATGTTCACGCCCGAGTACAGGTCGATCGTGTCCTTGATGCCCATGTTCGCGAGCCGTGGCGGCGCCGTCGGATAGCGCCAGTGGATGACGAGGGCGATGGCCGTCGCAAGCAGGAACCCGTCGCGGAAAATGGAGAAGCCCTCACGGTTCCGCCAGTACAACCAGACGAAGAACGCTCCGGTTACGACGAAGTGA
>DATHGN010000025.1:0-8525 GCA_035317565.1 Gaiellaceae bacterium | reverse complement strand
TGACCTCTACGACGACGTTCTCGATCGACGCGAGCGGATCCTGCTCCGGTGCCAGTTGCACGGCGACGTCTGCGGGCGCGCACACGGTGACCGGGACGAAGGCGGGCAAGACCGGCACCGCCTCGCTGCAGGTCACCGCCGCCGTCCTCGATCACATCGTGATCAGTCCTTCGAGCGCGTCGATCGGGGCGGGTGGCTCGCAGGCGTACACGGCCGAGGGCTTCGACGCCTCGAACAACTCGCTCGGCGATGTCACGTCGAGCACGACCTTCTCGATCGGCCCGAACGGGTCCTGCACCGGAGGCAGCTGCACGGCGACGTCTGCAGGGGCGCATACGGTGACCGGTACTGCCGAAGGGAAGACCGGCACGGCGTCGTTGAGCGTGACCCCAGGTTCGCTCGACCATCTGGTCTTGTCGCCGGCGTCGGCGACCATCACAGCCGGCGGCTCACAGGCGTACACGGCAGAAGGGCGAGACCAGTACGACAACTCGCTCGGAGACGTGACGTCGAGCACGACGTTCTCAATCGGGCCAAACGGGTCCTGCACCGTCGCAACCTGCACCGCTACGGCCTCCGGCGCGCACACGGTGACCGGGAGCGACGGCGGCAAGACGGGCACGGCGTCGTTGAGCGTGACCGCGGGAGCACCTGACCATCTGGTGCTGGCGCCAGCCACGGCGACGATTGCCTCGGGCGGCTCGCAGACGTACACAGCACAGGGGCGAGACCAGTACAACAACTCGCTCGGGGACGTCACGTCGAGCACGGCGTTCTCGATCTCCCCCGATGGATCGTGTCTTGCTGCGACCTGTACCGCTTCGGCCGCAGGCACCCATACGGTCACAGGCAGCCTTCTCGGCGCAACCGGCACCGCTTCTCTCCAGGTGACAGCGGTTCTCGACCACATCGTGGTCAGCCCTTCGAGCGCGTCGATCACGGCGGGTGGCTCACAGGCCTACACGGCCGAGGGCTTCGACGCCTCGAACCATTCGCTCGGCGATGTCACGTCGAGCACGAGCTTCTCGATCGGGCCGAACGGCTCTTGCAGCGGCGCCACTTGCACCGCGACGTCTGCTGGGGCGCACACGGTGACGGGGAACGACGGTGGCAAGACGGGCACGGCGTCGTTGAGCGTGACCGCGGGTGCGCTCGACCATCTGGTGCTGGCCCCGGCCTCGGCAACGATCGCGTCGGGCGGCTCGCAGGCGTACACCGCGGAGGGGCGCGACCAGTACGACAACTCGCTCGGAGACGTGACGTCTACGACGACGTTCTCGATCGGTCCGAATGGCTCCTGCAGCGCTGCCAGTTGCACGGCGACGTCTGCGGGTGCGCACACGGTGACCGGGACGAAGGCGGCCAAGACCGGCACCGCCTCGCTGCAGGTGACTGCTGCCGTCGTCCTCGATCACATCGTGATCAGTCCTTCGAGCGGGTCGATCGGGGCGGGTGGCTCGCAGGCGTACACGGCCGAGGGCTTCGACGCCTCGAACAACTCGCTCGGCGATGTCACGTCGAGCACGACCTTCTCGATCGGCCCGAACGGGTCCTGCACCGGTGGCAGCTGCACCGCAACGTCTGCGGGGACGCACCTCGTCACAGGAAACGACGCTGGCAAGACGAGCACGGCGTCGCTGACCGTGACCCCCGGACCGCTCGACCACCTGGCGCTTGCGCCGGCCTCGGCGACGATCGCATCCGGCGGCTCACAGGCGTATACGGCAGAGGGGCGCGACCAGTACAACAACTCGCTCGGTGACGTCACCGCGAGCACGACGTTCTCAATCGGGCCAAACGGGTCCTGCACCCTCGCAACCTGCACCGCTACGGCCTCCGGCGCGCACACGGTGACCGGCAACGCCGGCGGCAAGACCGGCACCGCCTCATTGCAAGTGGGTGGCGGTGCCCTCGACCACATCGTCATCAGCCCTGCGAGCGCGACGATCGTGGCAGGTGGCTCGCAGGCGTACACGGCCCAGGGTTTCGACGCCGCCAACAACTCACTCGGCGACGTGACCTCGAGCACAACCTTCTCGATCGCGCCGAACGGCTCCTGCAGCGGCAACACCTGTACAGCAACGTCGGGCGGTCCGCACACCGTCACAGGGAATGACGCGGGGAAGACAAGTACGGCCTCGCTCACGATCAACCTCGTGACGAATCCGGGCTTTGAGACAGACACTTCGGGATGGAACACATCCGGCTCGAGCGCGGGTGTCGTGCTGACGAGAGTGTCCGGGGGGCATTCGGGCAACTGGGCCGCACAGATGAACAACACGGCGACGACGACGGGCACGTATGCCGCCCTCCAGGACTCGCCGAACTGGGTCGCGACAACATCGGCCGGCACGTACACGGGCACGATGTGGGTCCGAGCTGACACGGCAGGAGCGGTCTTCAAGCTCAAATTCCAGGAGTTCAGCGGCAGCACACTGGTTGGCAGCGTCGCAACGCAGGTCACTCTGACGACGTCGTGGCAACAGGTAACCGTGACGTACACGACGAAGTCGCCCGGGTCGACGCTCGACTTTCAGTCGTACGTTTCGAACCCGGCTCCGGGTAATGCCTTCTACGCGGACGACGTGTCCATTATCCTCGGATAATGGAGAGGCGAGCCCGAGGACGAACGTTCAACGGTCGCCGCCGACGCGGCTGTTGAGAAACCGGCTGCGATGACCGACGCCAGCTCTTTGACAGTCGGCAGCGCGGTGCGCGTCCGTCCGTCGATCCGGCCGAGAGCGATGGCCGGGCGGCGCCAGGGAGAACGTCTGGCGGTGCTGACGACCGCCTTCGCCGTGGGACTGATCCCGCTTGCGATTCCGGCTGGCCCTGCCAACGCGGCCCCGATCGACGTGTTCATGGCCGTGGCCATCGCCGCGTGTCTCTTCTGGGCCGGTTCTACCGCACACAAGTGGCGGTTCCCTTACGCGATCGCTGTAGCGCTCTTCCTGGCCGGTGGAGCTCTGGGAGCCCTGGTGGGACCGGTGCCTGGCACCGGCGCGATCGCACTCGCTCAGGACGTCTGGCTGCTCGCCTGGTGTTGGGCAGTGGTCAACATCGCGAAATCGCCGTCAAATCTGAAGACCCTGCTCACGACCTGGGCGTACAGCTCGATCGGTTGGGCGATCGTTCCGTTCATCGGTCTGGCGATCGGCTCGGCAGCGCTCACGGGCCGCACTGCGAATCAGGGCGGCAGGATTCAGATCACGTTGGCCGATCCGAGCTACGCCGCCAACTATCTCTTCATCTCGATCATGATCATGTGGGCCATCGGCCGCCCGCGTCACCGGGTATTCCGCTACGGCGCGTACGCCCTCCTGCTCACGGTGATCGCGATGACTGGATCCAACAGCGGGGTCGTCGCGGTCATCGTCGGCACGGTGGTCGCGGCCACACTCGGGATCTACCGCCGCTCGGGGATCATGCCCGCCACAACTGCTCTGGCGTTCATTGTCCTCGCCGGCTATTTCGCGGCAACCCAGATCAGCCTGACGACCATTGAGAACAACGCCCACGACAGTCGATACGCGTTCGTCCGAAACGGAATCGGACGTGGTACCAGCTTCGAGCAGCGCGGCCAGCTCCTCCAGGAGAGCATCTCGCTCTACCGCACCGGAAACCCACTCGGTGAAGGGCCCGTTTCGACGAAGCCCCGGCTGCACAAGGAGATGGCCCCCTTCGAGAAGGAGGCGCACGACGACTACGTTGCTTCGCTTATCGAACGAGGTGTGCTCGGCTTCTTGGGTCTCGTCCTCCTCGTGGTCATCCTCTTACGCCGGACGCTCTTCAGCGCCACCGGTAATCTCACCGAAGGCTTCGCCAAGGTGGTCATTCGACCAAACGCCCTTGCGGGCGCGGTCGCGGGAACCTTGGTCGCGGGAACCGTCTACGAACTTCTGCACGTTCGACATGTCTGGACCCTGTTTGGATTGGTCACGGCGCTCGCTATCTGGGGTACGAAGCGAACAGCATGAGGCGAATTAGACAACTCAGAAAGAGCAGCTACGGCGTCCTAGCGAGCAACGTGTCCGCTCGCGTCGGAGCGATGCTGTGCATCTTCCTCGCGACGCTGCTCCTCGCCCGGGACGGAGGCGCCGCAGCAATCGGTATCTATTCGCTTCTCCACGTGCTTCCCGGCTTGCTCGGGACGGTCGTGTCTTCGGGCCTTCCCGTATCGGTCCCGTACTTCCTTGCCGGGCCGGATCGAGACGACCGCCGTCTGCCCCTGACGATGATCAGCATGGCCCTCGTGGCCGGAACGCTGGGAACGGCGCTCTGGGTGGCGCTCGCCCCCCTCCTCGGCCCGGTCCTCTTCCCGGATGTCTCCGTCGCGCTGGTCATGCTGGCCGGCCTCTGCGTTCTCACCCGGCTGGTGACGATCACCGCGAAGTCGTGCTCCCAGGGTAGCGATGACCTTCGGGGCGCGAATCGAATCATCTTCGCCGAGGAATTCCTGTTCCTTCCCGCCTACGGGCTCGTGTGGGGCCTCCTCGGGGTTCATGGCTACGCGGCCGTCATCGCGGCCATGCTGATGGCCGACGGGGCGGCCGCCTCATTCGGATGGGCGAGGTTGGTCCGCAGAGGCTTCCTCCACGCTGCGGCGCCCCCCTCGTTCGAGCTTGGCCGGCGCGTGGCCGCTTATGGGCTTCGCGCTCAAGTCGGGGGCGTCATGACCCAGTTGAACCTACGCCTCGATTTCGTCATCCTGAGCATCCTCACCGGGCCGGCCGTTCTCGGCGTCTACGCCGTTGCGACCAAGTTTGCCGAGTTGGTGAAGGTCCTCGGCCTCTCTCTCACCTACGTCTTCTACCCGAAGTTTGCAAGAGGCGGTCGGCTCAACGCCGTGGCGGACGTCCAGAGGCTCCTTCCGAAGGCCGGGGCCATCACAGCTGTCTCCGTCGTCGTACTCTGGGTCAGCGCCGGCTTCGTGATTCCCGCGCTTTACGGACCGCACTTCAGTTCGGCAGTTACCCCCACGAGGATCATCCTGCTGGGTCTCCCGCTCGAGGGGGTGGCCGGAGTCATCATCGCGTTCTTGTACGGGGTCGGTCGCCCGGGCCTCACCTCCTGGGCGATGGGCCTCGGGTTGATTGCGACGGTGGCACTGGACTTGATTCTCATTCCTCCGTTCGGAGCAACCGGTGCTGCGATCGCCTCTGCCGTCTCGTATTTGTCAACCGCACTTGCGCTGATCGCGTTCTTCTCGTGGCTGCGCCGATCTCAGCAGCGTGCCGCGACGGATGGGGCAATCCCCAGAAACGGCAGCGTGCAGGTTACGACGTCGGGAGCACCGGCTTCGCGGCGTTAGCCCGAGCGGTAAATGTCGCTGCGGCGACTAGACGGCTTCGAATACGCCGATGATGTTCGATCTGAGGCCCTGGAGCCTGTCGAACCGATTGACCAGCCGCTCGTAGCCGATCCCGACGCGGTACGCGAGCGGGTGGAACACCAGATATGAAGGCTTCATCTCGAAGAGCTCCAGCTCTCGAATGTCGTAGCCGGTTGTGGCGGCGAGATTGCGGAGCGTGGAGCGGTCGTTGATTCGATAGAACGTTGGGAAGTTCTCGGCGCCGAACCCCCTTTGCGCGTTGAACCACCGATGGAATCGAAGCGGCGTCAGTCGAGCTGCGATCGAAACGTAGTGGAAACGGCTCGGAACGCGGAAGATGAGATGCCCGTTCGGGCGTAACACCCTCCTGAGCTCTTCGAAGACAGAAACGGGGTCCTCGACATGCTCGAGCACGCACCTCGAAAATACGAGGTCGAATGTCGCATCGTCGAACGGCAAGTGGGCGAGATCGGCGACGTACGCTTCATCGAGATTCGGGTTCGCGAGCACACCCTCTTCGAGGTCGACGCCGACAACCCGCTCGACCCAGGTCTTGTAGTCGTATCTGAACTTCTCACCTCGGCCCGCCCCCGCGTCGAGAATGGAATCCGTCGGATGGAGGTAGCGCCGGATGGCTCTGTCAAACCGTACGTCCGGTCGGACATAGTTTGGGTAGTACTTGGCGTCGAGCTCAGCGATGCCCTGCAGATTTCGAATCCTCGCTGCCGATGCGACGAGGTGGCCGGCAGCGAGGTGGCCGGCAGTCATGAGGAGCACCACTCTCACGTCAGTCCCCAGCTCGCGAGAACGTCGTCCATCCGGCCGAACTTGAAGGCAGAGAGAAGCGCGCCAACGCGATCTGCCATTGCCTTTCGGCCGATTCCCTGCAAAAGGCGGATTCGCCGGGGCACTGCGGGATAGTCGGCCAGCTCCTCCGCCGAAAACTCGTAGGGATGGAAGTAGAGGATCGCCGGCCGGCCCTTCGTGTCAATTGCCCGGAGCCCGCGCTCGATCACTCGCCACGGGAAGAGGCGGAGGTAGCCGCCTCCGGCGACCGGTATCCGTAGACGGCCGAGGGGCCAGATCGCGACGGGCACCTCGAGAAGACGGACGACCCCATCGAAGGCGAGATGGTGAGGTTCGATGTGCCAGTTCTCGATGCCGTAGTGGCGGGATCTCATCGGAAAGATGGAAGAGTCGATCTCAAAGCCGAGGTCGGCAAGCGTCTCGAGCGCCCAAAGATTGCTCATCCCGATCGAAAAGTCCGGCGCGCGGAATGCCGTCACCTTCATGCCCGCCGCATCCTCGACCGTCTTCTTTCCGCGCTCTAGCTCCTCCCGGAGCTCGGCGCGGTTCATCGAAGACAGCGGCCTGTGACTGTAGCCGTGCGACTGCACTTCGTGGCCTGCGGCGCTGAGCGAGCTCACCAGATGGGGGAAGGTTTCCGCGACCCGGCCCTGCACGAAGAAGGTGGCCTTTGCGCCGAACTGGTCGAGCACGGCGAGGGTCCGGTCGACGTTGCGGACGACTCGTTCGGTGATCGGGGCGTCGTAGTCGATGCACGATTGGTACCAGTCTTCGACGTCGACAGTGACGGCGTGCCGCGGTAGCGTCGGGTCCGTCGGCGGCGCTAATGAAGCCTCTTGCGCCTGCAGTCGCTCTGGCAATGGCGTCGCCATCACAGGATATCCTCGTCGAATGGCGCCAGGGAGCGTTCTTCGTACCGGGCGTCAGTTTCGGTAGGCCGGGGCGTACGGGTCATCGAGCAGGCCGCTTTGCAGAAGACTGTGGACCTCGTCGATTCCCTCGGCGATCGTATGCTCGGCCTCGAACTCGACGCTCCTGGCGAACTTCTCGAAGCTGACGCGATAGTCGCGCGGGTCCTCGTCTTTGTGCACGAACTCGACTTTCCCGTCCGGGAACCGCGCATTCAGGAGCTCGACGATGTCGAGCTTTCGGTAGTTCTCATTTGTGTCGCCGACGTTGTAGACCTCGCCGGCGACGGCCTCAGCCGGCCTCTCGAGCACCTGCACGATCGCGCGGGCGGCGTCGCGGACGTGGACATACGGTCGCCAGAACTGCTCGCCGAAGACGACCAGCTCTCCCTTCACGGCGAGATCGCGCGTGAACTCGTTCACCGTCAAATCGAAACGCATTCTGGGAGATGTGCCGTAGACGGTCGCGAAGCGGAGGCACGTCGTCGCCAGCCCGTTGGCTCGATTCAGCACTTCCTCCTCGCCTGTGACCTTCGTCTCGGCATAGAGCGAGATCGGCCTGAGCTCGACGGTCTCGTCGGCGACTGTGTTCCCGTCGATCCTTCCGTAGTTGCTGCAGGTCGAGGCGAAGACGAAACGCTTGACGCCCGCCTGCTCGGCGTCGTTGAGCAGCTCCTTGGTGCCATCGACGTTCACCTCCACTGCGAGCTCCGGCTGGCGAGCGCACGCAGGATCGCCGACGATTGCCGCAAGATGGACGACGGCTTGGACCCCTTCAAGTGCACGGGCGCGGTCGGCAGCGTCGCGGACATCCCCGCGAACGAACTCGAAGCGACTGTTCCCCCACGGCAAGAGCAAGGATGGCACGCTTCCGTGTACGAGAGCATCGAATGCCCGGACGCGAAATCCGCGGGCGAGGGCCTTCTCGACCACGATCGAGCCGACGTACCCCGCGCCACCGGTGATGAGAAGGACGCCATCCATCACTCTTACAGTGACCGATTCCGCGAGAATCGCAAGCCGTGGCAGCCATTTTCTCCTGCCTGCCGCGCCTGGTCGCCAGGAGGAAGGCCTCGGTCCCCCGTCCGATGACCGTTCCCGAGCGGAAAGGAGCATCGGCCGACCTGATCGTCGTCGGAGCAGGGATCCTCGGACTCGCGGTCGCCCGGGAGTGGCTGAAGGGGCATCCCGATCTCCGCGTGCTCGTGCTCGAGAAGGAGGCTCGGATCGCCGCTCACCAGACGGGCCACAACAGCGGCGTCATCCATGCCGGGATCTACTACGCCCCGGGCTCTCTCAAGGCGCGGCTGTGCACCGCCGGACGCCGAGAGCTCACTGCGTACTGCGACGAGAAGGAAATACCCTATGAGCGTTGTGGCAAGGTCGTCGTGGCCGCCCAGGAGGACGAGCTGCCACGGCTCGAGGAGCTCCATAGACGCGCGAGTGCAAACGGGGTGGAGGGCGTCGAGCTCATCGAC
>DATHGN010000024.1:0-4699 GCA_035317565.1 Gaiellaceae bacterium | reverse complement strand
GCGTCCCAACACACGCGCCTCGTCCGATAAGAAGGGATCTCCTTTGAGCCGGGTCATTTCGTTCGCCAACCAAAAGGGCGGCGTGGCGAAAACGACGACTACGTTGAACCTCGGGGTCGCCCTCAAGGAAAAGGGTCACACGGTCCTGCTCGTCGACCTGGACCCCCAGGGGAACCTGACGATGAGCCAGGGCTGGAACCCGGACGAGATCGAGCGCTCGATGTTCGACGTGCTCGTCCACAAGCTTCCGATCGAGGAGATCGTCCGTGTCGCCGAGGTCGACGTCGCTGTTTCCTCGATCGACCTTGCCGGCGCCGAGCTCGCGCTCTCGTCGATGATCGGCCGCGAGCGCGCGCTCGAGAAGGCGCTCGTCAGTGTCAAGCCGCAATACGACTACATCCTCATCGACACGCCGCCGTCGCTCGGGCTGCTGACGATCAACGCGCTCGTCGCCTCGAACGGGGTCATCGTCCCCGTTCAGTGCGAGTACCTGTCGCTCCGTGGGCTCGTCCAGCTCGAGAACACGCTTTCGATGATCCGCGAGAATCTGAACCCGGAGGTGGAGATTCAGGGCATCCTCCCGACGATGTACGACAAGCGCCTGCTGCACTCGAAGGAGGCCGTCGACATCCTCAAGGAGAACTTCGGCGACCTCGTCTTCAAGACGAGGATCCGCAAGACGATTCGCTACGCGGAGGCGCCGGTGAAGGGCCAGTCCGTGTTGGGCTACGACCCGAGCGGCGACGCCGCGCAGCTGTACCGCGACCTTGCGAAGGAGGTGCTCAATGGCGCGAAAACGCGCGAGCATGCGTGAGGGCCCCCTTGCGGAGCTCTTTAAGGCAACCGAGGCGGCACAACGCCAGGCCGAACCCGCGGAAGCGCCCCCCGAGGAGCCGCACGAGTCGACCGTCGAACACGTCCCGACCTGGGAGGACGAGATCGATACGCCGGCGCCGCCGCGTCCCGATCCGGTACCCGAGCCTTCGCAGCCGGAGCCCGTGCCGCCGCCGAGGCCGCCGGCCCCCGACCCGACACCTGAGCCGACTCCGCCGCCGGCGTACATTCCCGAGCCGCCCGTCACGCGGTACGTCGAGCCGATGCCCGAGCCTGCGCCGCGCCTGCACCACTCGCGCGCGGGACAGCTCGGTTCCTACCTCGCGAAGATCCAGGTCGTCGGCGTGGGTGGTGCGGGGCTGAACGCCGTCAACCGGATGATCGACGCCGGCATCAACCAGGTGGAGTTCGTCGCGGTGAACACGGATGTGCAGCAGCTGCAGATCTCGGATGCCGAGACGAAGATTCACATCGGCCGCGAGCTGACGAAGGGACTCGGCTCCGGCGCGGAGCCGAACATCGGGCACCTGGCCGCGGAGGAGAGCTACGACCAGATCAAGCATGCGCTGCGCGGCGCGGACATGGTCTTCGTCACCGCCGGTGAGGGTGGAGGGACGGGGACGGGTGCTGCGCCGATCGTCGCGAAGATCGCGAAGAGCCTCGGCGCACTGACGGTCGGCATCGTCACGACGCCGTTCAAGTTCGAAGGCACCAAGCGCCGCGGCCAGGCCGAGACCGGTGTCGACGCCTTGCGTCGCGAGTGCGACACGACGATCGTGATCCCGAACGACCGGCTGCTCGAGGTGCTCGACAAGTCGACCTCGATGCTCGACGCGTTCAAGATCGCCGACGACGTCCTACGCCAGGGCGTGCAGGGCATCTGCGACCTGATCACCCTGCCCGGCCTGATCAACCTCGACTTCGCCGACGTGCGCACGATCATGGAAGGGTCCGGCAGCGCGTTGATGGGCATCGGCTTCTCGTCCGGGACCGAGAATCGTGCCCGCGAGGCAGCGGAGCGCGCGTTGCGCTCGCCGCTGATCGACACGGAGGTCGGCGCGGCGCGCGGCATCCTGCTCTCGATTGCAGGCGGAGACGACCTGACGCTGCTCGAGGTGAACGAGGCGGCGGAAGTCATCCGTCAGACCGCGAACGACGACACGCAGATCATCTTCGGTGCGACGATCGACGACCGTCTCACCGGTCAGGTCTGGGTGACGGTGATCGCCACGGGACTGGGCGACGCAGGCCGGCGAAGCGGGCCGCGCTCGCCGAGCCTCGTCAGCGCCCTCACGGCGCCCGAAGACGAGCTCGAGCCACCTTCGTTCCTGCGGAACTAGCGCCGGATCGTCACGACTGCGCCGGGGCGTACGCCCCAGCGCTTGAACGCGCCACGGTTCACCTCGAGCGCGCCGCGAAACGCAACGTCCGGGTCGTAGACCCTGCACGGGTCGGCGAGGCACGGCGCCATGTCGAGGATGCGGAGGATCTTTCCGCTCTTGCCCCAGAATGCGATCGACAGCGGGATCGTCGTGCCCTTCATCCAGAACTGCTCGCGGACGTCGCTCCCGAAGAGGAAGGCCATGCCGGCCTTCGGCGCGAGCGTCTTTCTGCCGGAGAGACCGATGTGCAGCTGGACGGGTGTCCGGGCAAGCTCGACATTGACAGTGACGGTGCGCTCGCCGGTCCGGATCACCGCGGTGCCGTGCGGAAAGGTCACCGCGACGATCGCCGAGATCGTGGCAAGGAGTTGGAGCACGACTCCATTGTGCGCGAGGCGTCACTCGTTCGAGTGAAGATCGCGGGCAGAGCGAAAGCTGCCGGCCCGTGGCGCATCTACTTGACCACCAGGTCCGACTGCGGCCCCTCGCGCCACAGAAGGTCCGCGCCAGGCGGCTGGCGCGGGCCCTCCCCCTCTGCGAGACATGTGCCAGGGACAGTCCCTGGCACATGTCGTTTCCGGCGGTGTCTGGTGCCAGGCACGTGACGTGTCCCGAATGCGCACGTTCCAGGGACTGTCCCTGGCACAGCGCCTGAGCGGCCATGTCTCCTGGAGGGGGACCCGGATACCCTGCTCGCATGAGAGGGGCAGTCGCAGCCGGTCACCCGTTGACCGCACAGGCGGGCGCGGACGTGCTCGCAGCCGGAGGAAACGCCGTCGACGCCGCCGTCGCGGCGGCGCTCGTCTCCTGGGTCGCCGAGAGCCCACTCACGGGACCCGGCTCGGGCGGATTCATGCTCGTCCACCGGGCACGCGACCGCTCGACTCGCGTCTTCGACTTCTTCGTCGCCGTCCCCGGCCTCGGGCTCGCCGAGAGGGACCTCGCCGAGATGGATCGCGTGGACGTCGACTTCAGCGGCGGCTCCACGCAGGTCTTCCACATCGGCGCCGCCTCGTGCGCAGTCCCGGGCGCCGCCGTCGGCCTCGAGGAAGCACACCGGTCCCACGGCTCACTTCCTTGGCGCGACCTCTTTCAGCCCGCGATCGCACTCGCGCGGAGCGGCGTCGAGCTCAACAACGGACAGGCATATCTGCACGCGATCCTCGACCTGATCCTGCGCCACACGCCCGAGTCCCGTGGCGTGTACGAGAAGGACGACGGCGAGCGCCTCGTCGCCGAAGACAGGCTGTACCAGCAGGACCTTGCCGGGACACTCGAGCTGATCGCCGACCAAGGCGGCAAGGTGCTCTACGAAGGCGACCTCGCCGACGCGATCTCGAAACACGTCAGCGACCACGGCGGCTCCATCACGAAACGAGATCTCGAGGAGTACCGCGTCATCCGCCGGCGACCCGTCCGCGCGACGTTCTGCGCTGAGGAGTACCTCTCGAATCCGCCGCCGTCGGCCGGCGGCATCCTGATCGCCTACGGCTTGCCGCTCCTCGAAGAGCTCGGCCCAGGTGATCCCGGCACCGCGGAGGCAATCGACGCACTCGCCCGCGTGATGCGCGAGCAGGCGAACTCGCGCATCGCCGCCGGCTCGGTGAGCGGTCTCGCCCGCGCGCTCGAGGAGCGCGCCGCGATCGTCTCGCGCGGCACGACCCACATCTCGGTCGTCGACGGCCAAGGAAACGCCGTCGCCCTCACGGCGTCGACCGGAGCGGGCTCGGGCATCGTCGTTCCCGGAACCGGCATCCACATCAACAACATGCTCGGCGAGTTCGACCTCGCGAAGCCGCCGCGTCCGGGTGCACGCCTGTCGTCGATGATGAGCCCGTCCGTCGTCCTGCGTGACGGCACGCCGCACCTCGTCGTCGGCAGCGCCGGCTCGCTGCGCCTCCGCGGCGCGGTGCTGCAGAACGTCGTGAACGTCGTCGCGCACGACCTCCCGGTCGAGGACGCGATCGATCGCCCGCGCGTGCACCTCGAAGGAGAGGATCTCCACTGTGAGGGTGGGCACGACCCCGTAGAGCTCGACAAGCTGGAGGAGATGGGCTGGAACGTGGTCCGCTGGCTGCGACAGAACCTCTACTTCGGCGGCGCCTCGGCCGTGACGTCGAGCCACGGGGAGCTCGCCGCCGCCGGCGATCCTCGTCGGGGCGGGGCGGGTGTTGTCGTCGAATGATCGTCCGCCGAGCAGCGCCGGACGACGCGGAAGGGCTCACCGAGCTCGGCGAGGCCGTCGGCTCCGAACCGGAGGGCTGGCTCGTCACGACGAACGGCTGGCGCAACGTTTCGGACGAGCGCCGTTACCTGCGCGCAATCCGCCGCTACCCCAACGCTGCTGTATTCGTCGCAGATGACGACGGCTTGATCGTCGGCCGTCTCTCGGTCGCGCGCGACCAGCATCCCGCAAGCCGCCATGTCGCGGACCTCGGGATCATGGTCGCCGCCTCGCACCGCCGCCAGGGCGTCGGCACCGC
>DATHGN010000023.1:0-8761 GCA_035317565.1 Gaiellaceae bacterium | reverse complement strand
AGGTGCCCGGCGGGCACATGGTCTACTGGGACGCGTACGAAGAGACTGCTGACGCGCTCGAGCGCTTTCTCGACGCCGGCTGACTCAGAGAATTCGCGCCCCGAGCGCCGAGGCCACGAGCTCGACGGCGAGCTGCGCCGTCTCGTTCTCCCGGTCGAGGATCGGGTTCACCTCGACGACATCGAACGACGACGCGAGCCCCGATTCCGCGATCAACTCCATGGCGAGATGCGCCTCGCGATACGACAGACCGCCGCGCACCGGCGTGCCGACGCCCGGCGCCACCTCGGGATCCACCGCATCCATGTCGAGACTCACGTGGACGAAGCCGGGACCGGCGACGTGCGTCAGCGATTCCCGGATCGCGCGCTCGATGCCGAGTCTGTCGACTTCGCTCATCGTGAACACCTTTGCGTCGAGCTCGCGGAGCACTTGCCGCTCGCCGTCGTCCAGCGAGCGGACCCCGACCAGAGCGACGCGACCGGGCGCCACCGCGGGCAGCCCCCAGCCGTCGCCGCGGAACCGATCTCCCGCCAGGCCGAGCACTGCGGCGAGCACCATGCCGTGCACGTTTCCGCTCGGGCTCGTGTCGGGACTGTTCAGGTCGCCGTGCGCATCGATCCAGATCGTTCCGCCCGGTCCGTGCACCTCGGCGAGGCCCGCGAGGGTGCCAAGGGCCACCGAGTGGTCCCCACCGAGCACGACCGGCACGGAGTCTTCGCGCGCGGCCCTGGCGACGAGCGCCGCGATCCGCTGCGACGTGTCCTTGATCTGGGGCAGAAACCGCGCCTGCTCGTCGCCTGCAGTCGTCGCCTCGGCCACGGCCGTCTCGACGTTTCCGCAATCCACGTACTCGTGCCCGAGCTCGTCGAGGCGCGCGTCCAGCCCCGCATAGCGAATCGCCGAGGGGCCCATGTCCACTCCACGGCGGCCCTGGCCGAGATCGAGTGCGGCGCCGATCACTGAGACTCTGCGGCGGAGTGGTTGCGAAGACACGTCGAACAAGGCTAACTTGCGGACCCATGCAGGAGGCCGATGCCGGAGGCACGATTCGGGTTCTCCTCGCCGACGACGAACAGCCTTTCCTCGATGCGCTCTCGCCGCTGATCGAGCGGCAGCCGCAACTTGCCGTGGTCGGCACCGCACTCGACGGCCTCGCGGCGATCGAGCTCGCGGACGAACTGGGCCCGGACGCCGTCGTCATCGACTTGCACATGCCGCGCCTCGACGGAGTCTCCGCGGTCGCCCGGCTGCGGCGCGACCACCCGAGCATGTGCGTGATCGCGCTCACGGGCGACAAGGAGCCCGCGCTGCACACCGCGGTGACCGAGGCCGGCGCCGACGCCGTCCTGATGAAGGGCGAGTTCGTCGACGTCCTGGTCGCCCGGCTCGCAGCCGCGCGAGCTCCGCTCTAGCTCCCGGCCAAGCTCCGCTCTAGCTCGCGGCTAAACTGTCGCCCCGCACGGGCGAGGTAGCTCAGTTGGTAGAGCACACGGCTGAAAACCGTGGTGTCGCCGGTTCGATTCCGGCCCTCGCCACTTCTATCCACGCCGTTTTCCGCGCCCCGCCACCGTCGTCCCGGCCCACTGGCAAGTCGATTGGCGAGTAAAGGCTCCGAACGGCTGTCGCTAGGAACGCTCGGCCTTGTCCAAGCGATGCCAGCGGATGAACCCGCACTCGTCGCAGGAATACGCGAGCGCCTCAAGCCCGCCTTCGAGGGCTTGGAGCGTGGAGTGACCGTCGAGCAGAATCCACTGAGTGTGCCCGCACATTGGGCACTTCCGATCCTCATTTGTAATTGCCTGGCCCACCCGCCAAGTGTAGGAGAGCACCCGGCCCGAACCTTCGGAGCTTCCCGTTTAGAGAAACCGCTCGGGTGCGGCCTGAGCCGCCGTCGGCGGCGGATCCAGCGGATTGGATCTAAAGGATTCGTTAAGACTGCGACTGGGGGCCGGGGGGTCTGGTACGACTGTGCCCCGTGAGGGTCGCTCGTCTCGTCGTGCTGGCCTGCCTGGTCGGCGGGCTTGCCGCATCGGTGCCGTCTCTGGGGCTCTCGGGCTCGACGATTCGCCCCGATTCGGTTCAGCAGGCGTGCGGGCGGACCGAGTTCGTCAGCGGCCTCGAGGCCGTCTTCGGTCGCAGGAAGACCCATCAGCAAGCCCTGACGCTTCGCAGCCAGGTGACTACGCGTGGATTCCTCAACGCGAACGTGATCCAGGGCTGTGACGGCTTCCGCGTCGTCGTCCGCGGGATCGACACCTTCGACGTGGGCGTCGACCTTCAGAGCGAGGCGAGGCGCGAGGGATTCCCCGTCACGCTCGAGTGCATCCAGGCGAAACAGATCGGTCGCTGGGAAGGGGTCCTCGGCCATGGTCGCGATCGCGCCTCTGCGAGTGCGATCGTCACACGTGCCGAATCAGTCGGATTTCCGGGGGCGAAGCTCCGCAACGATCCTTGTGGCGGCTTCGAGGTCTACGTGGCCGGGTTCGCCGACCAGTTCGAGGCTTCGAGCTGGGCCGAGGCGGCTCGCTCACGCGGCTTTCCGCAGGCCGCCGCCGAGCTGAACTAGCCCGACTCGCCCCAGAAAGGAAGGCCGTCCGGACCGGTGATACCGCGCCGCGAACGACCTTGTACGGCGGAGCTTATGTCCGCGTTGCCTTACGGGCAAGGAGCGCGGTGCCCTCGCCCGCCGCGAACTCCGCAAAGTCCATGAATCCACGTCGTTCGAGCTCTGCCTGCAACCGCTCGGCCGGGACGTAGATCGGCGTTTCGGCTCCGAGCGAGAAGGCAAAGAGCGCGTGGCCGCCTGGCTCGAGCACACGAACGAGCTCGTCGAAGAACGGGATCATGTTCGCGTGAGCCACCAGTCCGAACGAGTCGTTCGGATACGGAAGTGCGGACGCATCGGCTGCCTCGAAACGCACGCGTCCACGCAAATCGTCCGGCGTCTTTCGCTCCGCCTCCGCCAGCATCGCGGTCGCGAGATCCACTCCGACGACTTCCG
This sequence comes from Gaiellaceae bacterium, assembly GCA_035317565.1. Classification (GTDB taxonomy): domain Bacteria; phylum Actinomycetota; class Thermoleophilia; order Gaiellales; family Gaiellaceae; genus 3-1-20CM-4-69-9. The sequence goes on along the minus strand of DATHGN010000023.1, from coordinate 5,757 downwards.
CGTCAGGGAACCGCCTTGCGATTGCAAAGACGCCCTGGCCGGTGCCGGTTCCGAGATCGAGCGCCAGGACCGGCGGAGGCTCGATCGCTGCGAGTGCAGCCTCGTACGGCGCGAGGTGGTCTGCTGCGCGCATCGTGTCCCACGTGCCGGCGATCGCGTCGAACTGCTTGCGCATGAGCGGGCGGAACAGACCCCAGAGGCGCGGGTTGCGCATGACGGCGTTCGTCGCGACTCGCGCGAACTTCTGACCGAGCACGCGCCTGTTCACGATGTACCGAGCCGGATGCGAATGTCCCGACCCTCTGAGATTCCGAACATCGCGGCTGCATTTCCGCCGTTGATCGCGATCGAGATGTTCCGATATGCGTCCTCGTACAGGATGATGTCGCCGGGCCGTGCGTCCGCGAACGTCCGGGCCGCGACGGCGTAGTAGCGCTCGTGACCGATCTGCAGCTCGACCCTCGTGCCCGGCACGATGCCCGCCTCGTCGAAGTGTGAACGGTCGAGGTTGAGCCCGATGTTTCCGAACCGGTCGATGGAGAGCACGGTGCAGTGAATGCGCGTCGCGCCGACCTCGGGCTGGGGAATGTCGAGCCTGGCGAGAGCATCCGGATCGATGGGCGGGCCCAGTTCGGCGAGCGGCACGCCGAGCGCGAGGTGAGCCGCGGCCGGAGAGAAGAGATCACGGCCGTGGAAGGTGCGCGAAACGGAGTCGAGCGCGTACTCCGGGTTACCGAGCTCATGCGCCTCGGCGATCCCGCCGAGCTTTTCGGCCGCGAGTGTAAGCAGGCCGTTGTCGGGCCCGACATGGACGCGCCCGCTCACGTCACGGAGCGCGAGAGCGCGTCGCGACCCTCCGACGCCTGGATCGACGACCGCAAGGTGCACCCCTTCCGGCATGAACGGCAACGTGTTCGCAAGGGTGAGCGCGCCCTGCAGCACCCCCTGCGGGGCGATGCCGTGCGTGATGTCGATGATCTCGACCTCGGGCGCGATGCGTTTCATCACGCCGTGACAGGTCCCGACGAAGTCGTCCTGCAGCCCGAAGTCCGTCAGGAACGTGATGAAGCGCGCCAAACCGCGGCGCAGTCTACGAGGCCCGAGACGTCCTGTGTCTTCGCTTCGTCGACGACGTCGAGCCCGGCGGCGTGGGCGGCAGCCGTCGTCTGCGGTCCGATCGTCACCACAGGGCCGCTTCCGCCGAGCTTCGCCCACGCCCTCGCTGCCGAGGCAGAGGCGAGGAGGACGAGATCGCCTGCGGGCGGCGTGGGGGTCAGCTCGACCGTGCGGTATGCCGCTCGGAAGTCCGCCGGCAGCTCGTCGGCAAGGAACGTCCGGGCTCCGGCTGCGCCCACGAAGAGCGCACGCCCGACCGGTCGCGGAAGCTCCGCGACCAGGCCCTCCTGTGAGGCAGACGACGGGACGAAGTCGGCTGCCAGGCCGTGCTCGACGAGGGCCGCAGCGGTGGCCTCGCCGATCGCCGCGATCCGTGGCAGTTTCCCTGCCCGCCGCCGGGCGAGCTCGACGGCGCCGTTCGCGCTCGTCACGATGACCCAGTCGTAGCCGTCGAGATCGATCGGGCCGTCGTCGACGGCCTCGATCTCGAGCAACGGGCAGAGCACCGGCTCGAAGCCTTCATCGCGCAACGCGGACAGGAGTGGTCCCGCCTGCGCGCGCGGGCGCGTGACGATCACGCGCACGTCAGGGGGAGACGAACGGCATCAGCGCCGCCGCGACTTCGCCGGGATCGGAACCGGTCCGCCGCTCGAGCCAGCTGCCGTCCTCGGCTGCCACGAGGCCGGTCAAACGCTCACCGTCGTGATACGCGGCCACGGGCGCGAGGCAGCCGCCACCCATCACCGCGACGCAGACCCGCTCCATTTCCACGCGTGTCCGCGTCTCGTCATGATCTGAAGCCGCAACGAGGTGCTCCTCGCCAGCGCGAACCTGCATTGCGAGGGCGCCCTGCCCGGCCTCGGGCAAGAGCTCGTCGGGGTCGAACCGATGACCGATCTCCGCACCGAGGCCAAGCCGGTCGAGACCGCAGGCCGCGAGCACGATCGCGTCGAGCCCGCGCTCTCCGCGCTTGCGCAGACGCGTCTCGACATTCCCGCGCAGCGGCTCGATCGAGAGCGTCGGCTCGAGTGCGAGCAGCTGCGCGCGCCGGCGGACCGACGCCGTGCCGATCCGCAACCCGGCTCGAAGCTCTGGCACGCCGCACAGTGCGTCGCGAGGATCCTCGCGTTCGAGGTACGCACCGACGGCCAGCCCGTCTGTGTCTGTCGAAGTCATGTCCTTTGCGGAGTGCACCGCGACGTCGATGCGTCCGTCGAGGAGTGCCTCTTCGAGCTCCTTGACGAAGACGCCGCGCGCACCGATCTCGCCGAACGGGCTCCGGCGATCGCGATCGCCCACGGTCGTGATCGGCACGAGCGCGATTTCGATGCCGGGCCCACGCAGTCGCGCTGCCGCGAGCTCGGCCTGCGTGAGCGCGAGCCTACTGCCGCGGGAACCGACGCGGATCAGCACGGCACCAGGTGGGCTTCACCCGCGGCTGACCGCACAGCCGGCGTCTGCGGATGCGCACGAAGGCGGTCGGCGCCTGCACGGGGAGCGGGCGGCCGATCAGGTTCGCCGACTTCAGCGCTCGTCCTCGAGACCGAAAAGGTGACGCACCGCATCAGCATAAATCACGCCGTCGGCTGCTGCGGCTGCCTGTTTCATGCGAATTGTCGGCAGATGCAGGAGTTTGTTCAGGACTGCCGCGGTAACCGACTCGGCGGCGCGGCGCTCGGCGTCGTTCAGCTTCGCGCGGCGAAGCTCTGCGTCGCGAATCTGTTCGGCGCGTGCGCGCAGCGAAGTGATCGCCGGGACGACTTCGAGAGACGCCTGCCACGCGCGGAATCGGTCCGCCTCCTCGGCGACGATCGTCTCGGCGCGCTCGGCCTCGCGGCGCCGGCCGGCCAGGGTCTCCGCGACCACCGCTTCGAGGTCGTCGATGTCGTAGAGGTAGCAACCGTCGAGCTCGTGGATCCCCGGTTCGAGGTCGCGCGGGACGGCCAGATCGATCAGGAAGAGCGGGCGGCCCTTCCGTGCGGGCAGCGTGCGCTCCACCTGTTCGCGCGTGAGGACCCAGCCCGGCGCGCTCGTCGACGAGAGCACGACATCGGCACGTGCAAGCTCGTCCTCGATGCGCGCGAGCGGCAGGGCCTCGCCGCCGAAGCGTTCCGTGAGCTCCTCTGCCCGCTCGCCGCTGCGGTTGGCGACGAAGGCGATCGAGGCGCCGCGCGACACGAGATTCCGAATCGCAAGCTCACCTGTCTTGCCGGCGCCGATGACGAGGATGCTGCGGTCGCGTAGATCCCCGAACACCTGCTCTGCCAGGGCAGCCGCGGCCGACGAAACGGACGCAGGGCTCTCGCCGATGGCGGTTTGCGTGCGCGCCTTCCGTCCTGCCTGCAGCGCCTGCCGGAAGAGACGGTCGAGCAGCGGTCCCGTCGCACCACCGTCGTGCGCCGCGCGCACCTGGCCGAGGATCTCCCCTTCGCCCGGGATCATCGAGTCGAGCCCGGCGGCGACGCGGAAGAGGTGGAGCGCGGCAGCGTCGCCGCGGAGCCGGTAGAGCGCAGGTCCGAGCTCCGACTCGAGCGCGAGCAGCGCGGCCTCCGCCTTCTCCTCGGCTGCGTCGGCGGACTCGTCCGCGAGGTAGAGCTCGGTGCGGTTGCATGTCGACAGACAGACCGCTTCGCCATTGTCGCCGGCAAGCGTGCGGGCCAGGTCCCCGGCGTGTTTCGGGTCGAGCGCCGCGCGCTCGCGCAGCTCGACGGGAGCCTTGTGATGCGAGATGCCGACGAGGACGATGCTCATGTCGCGAAGTGGGTGACCGGGAGTGCCAGGCGTACCACGGCAACGAGCACGAAGCCGGCGAGGATGAGATACGCCGCCCGGCGGCCGCGCCAGCCCGCGAAGTGCCGCAAGGCGAGGTAGGCGCCGTAGACCGTCCACGTGACGATGGTGACGGCCATCAGCGCGTCGAGCCCGCCGCCGTGCTCGCGGAGGCGTACGACGCCGACGGCGATCCCGAGGGTGAGCGCAGGCAGGGCGAAGGCGATCGTGCGCGCCGCGACGTCGTCCAACCGGGCCAGCGCGGGTGCGTGCAACCGGAGGATCGAGCTCTCCCGCCGCTTGAGGCGCCGTTCCTGCCACAGGTAGAGCGCAGAGAGCGCGGCCGCGAGCGTGAAACCCGCGAAGGCCGCGAGGACGAGCCCGACGTGCAGGACGAGGAAGACGTTCGAGTAGTGACTCCGGTCGCCGATCCCCGTTCCGCCGCCGATCCTGGCGAGCACGAACAGCACGACGGCGAGCGGCAGCACTGCGAGACCGAGCAGCCGGTAGCGCGGCTGGCAGCCCCAGATCAGATATGCGCCAACGACGAGCCAGACGAAGAGGTTCAGCGAGCCGGCCCAGGTCGACCAGGGGAAGCCGTCGGCGCGGGCGGCCTGTACCGCGAGGAGCGCGGTCTGGACGAGCCAGCCGACGCGAACGCCCCAGGTGGCGAGCCGACCACCTGTGCCGGGATGCCGCGCGTCGTTCAGGTAGGCGACCGCCGCCTCGCTGTAGGCGAGCAATGCCGGCCAGAAGAGCAGCTCAGCCAACGGACACCGCCTCGCGCTCTTCCTGCTGGCGGTCCCGCGCCAGCTCGGCGAGCTCGGCGAGCTCGCGCTCGAGCCGTTGTAGTTTCAGCGCGATGATCACGACGTAGGCGAGGACGACCGCGAAGATGACGAGGTACGCGGCCGCAACGTATTTCTCCTCAGAGCTCACCGCAGCGCCTCGCGGAGCTCACGCAGGCGAACGTCGATGCGCTTTCCCGCGAGCTCGACGTGGTAAAGCAACGCGGCCAGAGTGAGCAGCGCCGCCCACGAGACGCAGAACGTGAAGAACTGTGAGCCGGCCATGTTCGGCCCGCCGCGGTCGAATGCGACCGGGTGGATGAAACGTTCCGACAGACGGATGGCGAGGATGCTGACGGGGACGAGCGCAACACCGAAGAGCGCGTACACCGCGCTGAGATTCGCGCGGCGCGGACCGGGCGGGACCGAGAAGCGGAGCATGAAGTACGCCGAGTAGAAGAGGAACAGGACGAGGAAGAGCACGAGTTGGTCCTCGTGCCATTCCCACCAGTGACCCCAGCGGTAACGCGCCCAGATCGAGCCGGTGACGAGCGTCAGCGCACCGAAGATCACGCCCTGGTGGATCGCGACGTAGCTCTCGAGGTCGGCGTCGTCGTCCCGCTTCCACAGAACCCGAAGCGCCTTCCAACCGCCCCAGGCAAAGCAGGCGTATGCCGTCAGTGCGATGCCGACGTGGAAGTAGAAGATCTTCTGGTTCAGGCCGTCGGCGTCCACCGGGGCGTAGAAGAAGACGAGCGCGATCGACGAGACGACCAGCGCAAAGGCGAGCAGCGCGAGTGCCGGGAGGCGGTTATTCCGTAACGACGTACTCAAAGGAAGCCCAGCAAATGATCGCAAAGAGCGCGTCGTAGAGGGCGAGGAACCCCACGTAGCGCGCCGGGTCGTCGGTGACGCTCGCCCCCACACCGCCGACGACGATCGGGATCGCGAGAGGCAGGAAGAGGAGCGGCAGGAGAAGCTCCCGTGCGCGGCTGGCCGCCGCCATGGCCGCGAGCAGCGTCCCGACTGCGGCGATGCCGACGTCCGCGAGGACGATCCCGGCCACCATCGGACCGTCGACGCC
>DATHGN010000022.1:0-7050 GCA_035317565.1 Gaiellaceae bacterium | reverse complement strand
CGAGCAGACGGTGCGCGCGAACCGGCAGCGTGCGACCTACGTTCCGCTCATCTCGTGGGTGCCGATGCTCGCGCAGGCCGCCGTTCTGCTCGTCGGTGCGCGCATGGTCGCGAGCGGAGAGCTCACCGTCGGTGGGTTCGTCGCCTTCAACCTCTATCTGGGGATGCTGATCATGCCGCTGCGCTCGCTCGGGATGTGGGTCGGCCAGGCGCAGCGCGCGACGGCGTCCGGTGAACGCATCTTCCAGGTCATGGACGAGCCAGAAGAGATCGCGGACCGGCCGGGAGCGGTGGAGCTTCCGGCGGGCGGCGGGCGGCTCAGGTTCGAGAACGTCGGCTTCGAGTACCTCGATGGCCGCGCCGTGCTGCAGGAGATCGAGCTCGAGATCGAGCCGGGAAAGACGATTGCCCTCATCGGCCACACGGGCTCGGGCAAGACCACGCTCACCTCGCTCGTCCCGCGCTTCTACGACGTCACTTCCGGCCGCGTGACTCTCGACGGCGCCGATGTCCGAGACGTGAAACTCGCCTCACTGCGCCACGAGATCGGGGTCATCTCCCAAGATCCCTTCCTTTTCTCTGCGACCGTCCGGGAGAACATCACCTTCGGCGCTCCGGACCTCGACGATGCCGAGGTCGAGCGGATCGCAGTCCTTGCGCAGGCGCACGAATTCATCGACAAGCTGCCGGGTCGCTACGACACGGTGATCGGCGAGCGCGGCATCACGCTCTCGGGCGGGCAGCGACAGCGCCTGGCGATTGCCCGCGCGCTTGCGCTCGATCCGCGTGTCCTCATCCTCGACGACGCCACGGCGTCGGTGGATGCATCGACGGAGGCGCGAATCCGCGTCGGCCTGCGCGAGGCGATGCGAAACCGCACGACGCTGATTATCGCCCATCGGCTCTCGACGATCGCCCTCGCCGACGAGATCGTCGTGCTCGACGACGGCCGGATCGCTGCACGCGGCACACACGAGGAGCTCCTCGTGACGAGTGCGGTGTACCGCGACATCTACGAACACGGCCTGCTCGAGCGTCAGTTTGCGGACGCCGTCGAGGCGCGCGCAGAGACGGACGCCCTCGAGGCTGCCTCATGAGGGTTCGAATCGACACGGGATCGGCACAGACGCGTTCGGGTTTTGCCGGTAGCGTCGGCCGTGGGCGGCGGGTGGCAACGTTCCCCTCCCGGGTGGGGACGCGCGCGCGTCTAACCGGAAAGGGTTGCGAACAGTGAGGGTCTGGCAGCCCGGAGGCCACCTGAGCTCGATCAGGAAGGTCGAGGTCGAGGACTGGTCGTGGCGCCGGACCCGCCGGCGCATCGCTGCGCTCGCCCGATTGACGCGGCCATACAAAGTGCGCACGGCCTTGTCGGTCGTCTCACTCCTAGCGGCGACGGCGACGGCGCTCCTTCCCCCGCTCCTCGCAAAGTACGCCGTTGACGACGCTATCCAAAAGAACGACCTCGCCAAGCTCTGGTGGATCGTCGGCGCGTTCGTGCTCGCCGGACTGCTCAACTGGGCGATGAGCTACGTGCAGACATACCTCACCGGCTGGGTCGGCGAGCGGATCCTGGCCGACCTCCGGATCAGGCTCTTCCGCCACCTGCAGCGACTGTCACTCGGCTTCTACGAGCGCACACGCGCCGGGGTGATCATCAGCAGGCTCACCAACGATGTCGAGGCGATCGACCAGCTCGTGACCGACGGCGTCACGAGCCTCGTGCAGAACAGCCTCACGCTGATCGGCACTGCGATCCTGCTCTTCATCCTCGATTGGCGGCTCGCCCTCGCAACGCTCGCGGTCATCCCGCTGATGAGCATTGCGACGGTGATCTTCCGCGTCCGCTCAACGCGCGCCTACCGGGCGGTGCGCGAACGGCTAGGCCTGGTCACCGCGACGCTCGCCGAAGACATCGCCGGCATGCGGGTGGTGCAGGCCTTTACCCGCGAGGACGCCAACACGCGGAACTTCAAGGTGGTGACCGAGCGCTACCGCGACTCGAACATGGAGACCGTCGTCCTGAACGGCCTCTATTTCCCGTTCGTCGACCTCCTCTCCTCGATCGCACTCGCAGTTGTGCTCGGCTACGGCGGCCATCTCTACTTCAACGGCGACGTCACTCTCGGAACGCTCTTCGCCTTCATGCTCTACGTGCAGAACTTCTTCGACCCGGTTCAGCAGCTCTCGCAGCTCTACAACACGTTCCTGTCGGCAACTGCGGCGCTCGACAAGATCATGGACGTGATGGAGGAGGAGCCGGAAGTGCTCGACCGCGACGGTGCACAGCCTCTGCCAGAAGTGGAAGGTCACGTGCGGTTCGAGGGCGTCCGCTTCAGCTACTCGAAGGGCGGCGAGGTGCTGCACGGGCTCGACCTGGACGTGCCTGCGGGGACGACGGTTGCCCTCGTCGGCCACACCGGCGCGGGCAAGTCGACGATCGCCAAACTGCTTGCACGCTTCTACGACCCGACCGAGGGACGCATCACGATCGACGGCAGTGATCTCCGCGACGTGACACAAGCCTCGCTGCGCCATCAGCTGGGCATCGTCCCGCAGGAGGGCTTTCTCTTCGCCGGCACGGTGACCGACAACATCAAGTTCGGCCGGCCCGATGCGACGTCGCAGCAGGTCGTACAGGCCGCGCAGACGGTCGGCGCGCACGATTTCATCCTTCGCCTCGAGGACGGCTATGAGACACAGCTGCAAGAGCGCGGCTCCCGGCTTTCACTCGGCCAACGTCAGCTCATCGCGGTCGCGCGTGCTCTGCTCGCCGACCCGAGCATCCTGATTCTCGACGAGGCGACGTCGTCGGTCGACATCGGCACCGAGCGCAAGATCGAGCAAGCACTCAGGATCCTGCTCTCTGGCCGGACCGCTTTCATCATCGCGCACCGTCTCTCGACCATCCGCGGCGCGGATCTCATCGTCGTCCTCGAGCACGGTCAAATCATCGAGCAGGGAACCCACGACGAGCTCCTGGCAAAACGAGGCCTCTACACTTCGCTCTACGGAGATTGGGCGGTCGCCTAGGTCATAGGATGCAGGCCATGACCGTCAGCAACGTTCTTGCAGAGGGATTCGACCTCTACAAGCGGTTCTTTTGGCGCTTCGTCGCGACGGCGGCGGTGGTCTTCGTTGTGCTGGATCTCGTGTCTGCCGTCGCGGACCGAGCGGCCGGCGGCTCGGTCACATCCGAGGTGCTCTGGAGCCTGATCGCGGTCGTCCTCTCCTTCATAGGCGCGTTCTGGCTGCAGGGCGCGCTGATCGAAGCCGTGCGTGACGTCCGCGACGGACGCATCGACACGACGATCGCCGAGCTCTACGAACGCACGCGCCCGAGACTGCCCGCTCTGATCGCCGCCGGCATCGTCGCCGGGCTCGCGATCGCGCTCGGCCTCGTGCTGCTGGTCGTGCCCGGCCTCTTCCTCCTGACGCGCTGGGCGCTGATACCGGCCGTGATCGTGATCGAGAAGCGGAGCGCCGGCGAATCGTTCGACCGCTCCTGGCAGCTCACCCGAGGTCACGGCTGGACGGTTTTCGGCTCGCTCTTCGTCGCCTACCTCTTCTACGCCATCGGCCAGGGGATCCTCCGCGCGCTCTTTGCACCACTCCCGAACTTCGCCGCCACCTGGATCGGCGGCCTCGTGGCGCACAGCATCACGACCCCCTTCATCGCAGCCGTCGGCGTAGTCCTCTACTTTGGTCTCGCGCGCATGTCCGTCGGGGTCGAGCCGGCGACGCCGCAGTCGAGCGAGTAGATGGCTCTCGACAAAGAGACCGAGGAGCGGATCGAACAACCGGTCTCTGCGGAGGCTGAGCGCGAGACGCGGCTGACGCCCGATCAGGCCGTCCGCCAGATGAGGATCAACGTGCCCGTGCGTGGCAACCGCAAGCTGCGCAAGCTGCTCGAGCGGGTGAACAACGATCCCCAGCTCAAGGGCTGGTGGCATGTGGCGAACGTCAACGCCGTCGCTCGGATGCGCATCAACGACCACTCGTGGGTCCACATCCAGATCGTCGCGAACATCGCGCTGAAGCTCCTCCGCCAGCTGACCAAGCACCACATCGAGCCGTCGGTCGTCCGCGACTACGGCTACAGCAACGACGACGCCGAAGTGGTCGTCTTGCTCGCGGCGTTGACGCACTGCATCGGCATGTCGGTTCATCGTGACGGCCACGAGGACTTCAGCCTGTTCCTCGCGGAGCCGAAACTGCGCGAGCTGCTCGAAGGGCTCTACGAAGAACCGGACAAAACGGTGATCGTCTCGGAGGTGCTGCAGGCGATCACCAGCCACCGCGAGTACGGGAAGCCGCTGACCCTCGAAGCCGGAACGGTGCGCGTGGCCGACGCGCTCGACATGGAGCAGGGCCGCTCGCGGATTCCGTTCGCCCGCGGCTCGATCTCGATCCACTCGCTGAGCGCGGCGGCGATCGAGGACGTGGCGATCAAGGACGGCGATCAGCGTCCCGTCCTCATCGAGATCACGATGAACAACTCGTCCGGCATCTATCAGGTCGACAGCCTCTTGAAGGCGAAGCTGCAGGGGTCGGGCCTGGAGCCGTACGTCGAAGTGGTTGCGCGGATCGACACCGAGGCGGAGAAGCGCCTGGTGCCGATCTACCGACTCGAGATCTAAAAGAGGCCCATACGGGGCTTGCGCATGCTGGCGCTAGGTGTTGTTCACTGGCGGCTGATGAAGCAGAAGCAGTACTCGTCGACGCCGCCGGAGCCGTCGCCAGGGGCGAGGAAGTGCAGCTTGTCGACCATGTGGTTGTGGCCGCCTACGAAGGGCTCATAGATCCCTGTCCCCTCCAGGATCGTCAGTTCGAAGGTTCCTTCCAGGAACCTCCCGCCCTGCCCGTCGTCAACAAAGTGTGTGTTGCTGCCGGTGAACCGCATCGAAAACGAGCCTCCGGGGATGTGATACGCACACAAGTTCCCGTTGAACTGCACGTAGAAGTCGCCGACAGGCTTGTTGGGGTTCCGGCTACCCGGAGTTCCCTGAACAGGATAGATCCGCGTTGTTGAGTACGACCCGTCGTTCAGGTCGACCATCGAGAGGCCGAGGTTAGGTCCGTGAGCAACGGGCTGGTAGAGCCCCTTCAGGAGGACGACGAAAGAATTGTCCGGCTGAGTCTTCGCCTGTGCTCGCACCTGCCCAGGCAACACCAGGGCAGTCAGCGCGACCAGTCCGCCGCCGATTGCGGTTTTTCGGTTGACCAGGGTTTGGTCGGTGATCGACGCGATCTCCACCACAGTTCTCCCTCCGGATCCGATTCCCCGCTTCGGTTGGAGCAGGGCTGCCTGCTACGCAGCGAGGAAAGAGGCTAGGCGTCGCAGAGGCCAGAAGATGGCGGCCCAAGAGGCGATGTCGCGCCACTCAACCCGCTGAACACAGGACCCTACCGTGTTCGTATCAGATGTGTCAAGCGCAGTGGCGATGGCAAAACTCCCCTGGGCGAGTGTCCTCTCGCCGGGCTTCACAGGGGTCTGTAACACCCTGATAGATGGCAAATATATGGACGTGAAGACGCTGGTACGGCCGGGCTCGTAGCAGCCTGTGGGCATCTTCGCAAGCTTCCTAGGTCCGTGTCCGCCGTACGGAACGGGCGAACAGGATCGTTTACGAAACCGTCGTCAAAGTCGCAGAGCGTGCCGGCGTGAAGGCCACCTCTCACGCGCTCCGAAAGGCGTTTTGCGGTCGCGTTCCTTACGTCCCACCCGGCCGCCATCGAGTCCCTCCAAGCACTCATGTGAATCACTCTCGCCTCGATACGACGCAGGACTATCTATCTGCACTGAACCGCTCTAAGGCGATGGAGGTCGTCCGGGATCTCTCCTGGAGACTTCCTCGGTGTTTCCGTCGCAAGACTCCGAACAGGCTTCGATGAAAGGGAAGGCCCATACGGGATTCGAACCCGTGCCGCCGCCGTGAGAGGGCGGTGTCCTAGGCCACTAGACGAATGGGCCGAGCGAAGGGGCCAGTGTAGCGACGAGCGCGGGGACGGAGAGTGCCCAAAGCCCTGAATCCACGCCGCTACAATGCGCCAACCCGTTGCGGGGTCGTCTAATGGTAGGACGCCTGACTCTGGATCAGGTAGTCGGGGTTCGAGTCCCTGCCCCGCAGCCTCAGAAAGCCCGCTCGCGAAGCGGGCTTTCGCACTCCTGACGGGGATGGCGGACCTCTCGCGAGACCGCGATGAAACACCGCTTGAAACCCGCGAGCTTCTAGGAGCGTCTTGCGAGACGGCGGGCGAGGCGAACTGCCGCGTAACCGCTGCCCGCGATCCCAGCCATCGCCACCCCGAGGATGTTGGTGGTGACGCAAGTCCTGCAGGCGTTGCAACAGACGGCGGCCATCGGGGCGTTTTCACCGTACTTCGCCGTGGCCTGAGCCACGCGGCCAGTCCAAAACTGCTGCATATAACAAAGTGTAGGGCGCATTTCCGCTGGGCGCTACGAGGCCTGCATCAATGCGGCGACTAGCTCGACCGCGGTCTCCTGCAAGACGCACGCTTGGGTGCCCCGAGGCGGGCTCACGAGGACGGTGTATATCGCGACAAGCGACCGCGACGAGAGCAGCTTCGAGGCCCGTCGATTACTTCGATTACGTTTCCGATCGATCGTCGCGGCGTCCAGCGGCACCGACCTGCGGCCCCTCTCCGTCTTCGGTGTCGGGTCAAGGTTCGAGTCCTTGCCCCGCAGCTCGACAGATCCCCGGTCGGTTCGCGTTACCGGAGCTCGACCCGGCGGCGGACGGTCCCGGCACGCGGGTGCCGCGCCTCCAGACCGATCTCCGTGCCCGCCGGCGCTTCGACGACCCACTCAAGCTTCGCGAGGTCGCCGGTCGATTCGTCATTCGCCCACCAGGTCGTCGAACGCTTGTCGGCGCGGCCTTTCAGCTGGCCGACGTCGGTCTTCGCTTCGCCGCCCACCAGTCGTGCGCGGTCCGGTAGATCGAGCTCTACCTCGAGGCCGCGCACCGCACTTCGTTCAACGGCCCGGTCGGTCACGCTCGTCGGGAGCCAGCCGGAGTTCTGCAAGACGAGC